>CAZENQ010000006.1:0-67619 GCA_964513655.1 uncultured Pirellulales bacterium
CGAGCTAAAGAACATCGGCCCCAACACCCTCGGCCTCGATGGCGTCAGCTTCACCGATGGCATTATTTACGATTTCTCGCCGACTATGAACGTCAGTTTAATCGGCTCTGGCGACACATGGAAATACGATGAGTCCTTCACCGACCTTGGCACCGCCTGGCGGGCGACAGATTATAACGACACCTCCTGGCCTGCCGGAGCGGCTATTCTTTATGATGAGACCGCTCCCTCCTGGCCGCCCGCTCCCTGGGTAAAGAATACCACCCTCACCGCTCAAAACAACAAGGTTACTTTCTATTTCCGCACCCATTTCAACCTCGCCGCCGACCCTGCCACTGCCACCATCACCTTGCAGATGACAACCCTGCTCGACGACGGTGCCGTCTTCTATATCAACGGCACCGAGGTATACCGCCTCGGCATGCCCGGCGGAACAGTCGAATACGCCACCCTCGCCGATAGGACCGTCGGCGACGCCGCTACCGAGGGCCCCTTCACCATCTCCTCCAGCAGCCTTGTCGCCGGTGACAACGTCCTCGCCGTCGAGGTCCATCAAGCCAGCAAGAACAGCGGCGACGTCGCCTTCGGCCTCATGCTCGACGCCAACATAGCCACGCCCAGCATAAGCCTGGACCCCAATGAATACATCCTGCTCGTCAAAGACCCCAACGCCTTCGCCGACCGCTATCCATCTGTCCCACTGGACGTAAATATCCTCGGCCCCTATGATGGCCAGCTCTCCAACGGCGGCGAAACCGTCAAGCTCGAGGACTTCACCAACAGCACCATCCTCGAATTCGAATACAATGACCGCTGGTATCCAATCACCGACGGCCCCGGCTTCCCCCTCGTCATCATCGACGCCAACGACCCCAACCTGGACATCTGGGACGACAAAGACGGCTGGCGGCCCGGCGCGGTCCTCCACGGCTCGCCCGGCCAGGCCGACGCACCCCCGGTCCAGAATCCCGGCGCTGTCGTCATCAACGAGCTGCTCGCCCACTCCCCGGACACCGCCCCCGACTGGATTGAGCTGCACAACACCACGGACGCCAACATCGACATATCCGGCTGGTTCCTCAGCGACAACGACGACGACCTCACCAAATACGAAATCGCCCCCTCAACCACCATCGACGCCAACGACTACATCGTCTTCTACGAAGACACCGATTTCAACGACCCCTGCAACCCCGGCTGCTTCGTCCCCTTCGCCTTAAGCGAGCACGGCGAAATCGTCTATCTCTCCTCCGGCTCCTCCGGCCAACTCGCCGGCGGCTACAGCGAACGCGAAGACTTCGGCGCCTCCGACCCCAACGTCACCTTCGGCCGCCACCTCAAAAGCACCGGCACATACAACTTCGTCGCAATGACCGTCCCCACACCCGATACCAACAACGCCTACCCCGTTGTCGGCCCCGTCGTCATAAACGAAATAATGTATAATCCTCCCTCCGCCAACCAGTACGAGGAATACATCGAGCTCTACAACATCACCGGCTCTCTCGTCAACCTCTACGACTTCGCAGAAATCGCACCCTGGAAGTTCACCGATGGCATCGACTTTACCTTCCCCGCCGATGCCAACATACCGCCTTTCGGCCGTCTGCTCGTCGTAAAGGACCCGCCCGCATTCACCGCGGCCTACGGCTCTGCCCCCGTCCGCGTCCTCGGCCCCTACGATGGTCAGCTCTCCAACGGCGGCGAAAGACTCCAGCTCGCAATGCCCGGCGACACCGACCAGGGCATAAGGCAGTACATCCGTATCGACCGCGTTAACTACGACGACCAGGCCCCCTGGCCCACCGATCCGGATGGCGCCGGCTCATCACTGACCCGCATCGACCCCGACCTCTACGGCAACGACCCCGCCAACTGGGACGCCAACACACCTACCCCTGGTACCGCACCCTAATTCCACATCCCCGCCTGTCCCTGCGCAGGCAGGGATCCAGTCGTCTTTGTAAAAATATGCCTTCCTCCGCTTTCATAATTCATAATTCTCAATTCGGCGGAACGCCGCCCACCCCCGGTACCACCCCATAATTTCTTCATAATTCTTACTTCCGCGCAGCGGTCCTCCCCCTCACCCGGCACCACCCCATAAATAACCCGCTGTCATCCCGGACTTGATCCGGGACCTCAATACCAATTCTCAATTCCGCTTCAGCGGCATGCCTTTACCCCGCCTGTCCCCGAGAATCCGCATCCTTCGGCCCAGCAGCAGGGGATCCAGATTCGCTTATCCCACCTAATGACCAAAAAGTCAGTTTCAAATTTGACCGCGCGGCAGAACCCCGGTACAATCCTCAAACCGTGAGTTTTAGTCAGGTTTGAACCAATATATGGCGACGAGCAGGAATCGCAAGCCATGAAGTATCGTATATACATTGACGAGGTGGGTAACCCTGACCTCGAAAGCTCAGACAATCCCAACCACCGCTTTTTAAGCCTGACAGGTATAATCTTAGAGCTAAACTACGTTAAGTCCGTCCTTCATCCGCAAATGGAGGCCTTAAAGGCCAAATACTTCGACTACCATCCCGACGAGCCAATAATATTCCACCGCAGAGAGTTGGTAAATGCTTTCCCGCCATTTCAGAATCTTAAAGACCCTTTCGTCCGAAAGAGATTTGACGAAGACTTACTTCGATTACTGTGCTCCTGGCAGTACATCGTCATCTCAGTCTGCCTCGACAAGAAAAAGCATAAGGAAACCTATACTACTTGGCGCTATGATCCATATCACTACTGTTTGGTAATTCTGCTCGAGCGCTATGCGCTTTTTCTTCAACGCACCCGCGCCCATGGAGATGCAATGGCCGAGTCGAGGGGCGGGCGGGAAGACAGACGCCTTAAGGATTCATTCCACCGACTCTGGACACAGGGGACCGATTATTTAGGTGCAGAAACGTTTGAGGCCACTTTCACGAGCAGACAGCTCAAAGTAAAACCCAAGGCAAACAATATCTCCGGCTTACAGTTGGCTGACCTAATCGCCCATCCCAGTCGAAATGAGATCCTTGCTGAAAAAGGTTTACTCCACACTCGGCTTGCCCCGTTTGCCAAAAAGGTTATCGAGATTTTGCAACAAAAGTACGACCAGGAGTCTGGGCGAGTATTTGGCAAAAAGTTCATTTAGCCCAATAAAAAAGGCCCTTTCGGGCCCGATGGCATTATGCCATCCACCTCCAGCAATCTGGATTAATTATAGTATACGACCAATTCCCCCCAAAAGTCAACTCTTTTCTAAAATTTTTTCAAAATTTTTCTCCCCCCAAAACCCTCAATCCCCGTCAAATCAAATCCTCACCCACTTCCCTCCCCACACCACAATGCGCTAACCTTTCGGCTAACTACTCCCGCTTTAGCCGCTTCCAAACCTTAATTATCTCCCACAAAGCAATGACAATCTTTCGCAACCACCGCTCCTCTATACCACGTATGGCAGCGCCCGTCAGGTTTCCCAGTGCTCCCAACAGCCTAAGCTCCCTCTCCTCGCAAAACTCGAATCTCTTACTACTCACAATTGAAAGCGCCCCATATACCTTCTTGCCCCAGCGTATCGGTGCCGAAATAGCCGACTCACCACCCGCCACCGCTTCAATATACTCACCCCTCCCTAGTGACTCCTCCAGGTGTGATGACAGACACGCCTTTCCCGTACGTATTGCTAGGCCAGTAATTCCCTCACTAACGTGGAACCTTCGGCCCTTCCACTCCGCATCAAGGCCTAACACATCCAAAGCCCCTTGAATACGCTCTATCTTCCAACGTTCCTTGTCGCGCTCGAGAATATTTACGAAGTGTTTCTTATCTTCGCCGCCGAACAGCACAAGCGAACTCTCAATGGCTGCGTCAAGAACCTCACGGTACGATCTTGCGCTAAACAGTTGTGTCGCAGCATTGACCAAACCCATCGGCCCCACCGCATGTCCGAATTTCTCTTCGCCTGCTTGATACTCCATTACCCAAGATAGATATCGCCCCAAGAAAGTTAAAAAAATCTCATCACGCTTAAAGAAAGGAACTCCTCCTTTCTTATGCGGAACTCTTATAACTCCTGCCACCTGCCGATTCGGTCCGAGCATTGGCACACACAAAAAACCCATGTGGTCGTCACTGTCGTTATGTTTCTGCTCCCACTGAAGGCTCGGGTATTGCGCCAGTTCGGCAGCATCCTGCAGGTTCATGAGTCTAAGTGACCGTCCTCTTTGCCAGACCCAACCGGTCAGTCCTTCACCCTTCTCGTAATAAGCGGAATTCTCCTTGGGCTTCAGCGCTCCGTAGCTTGTTCTCCGAAGTACGAGGCGCTCGTCCCCGTTTTCGTCGCGGTAAACCGTAAAGATCGAACATTGCTCCGCACCCATCATCTCAGGTAACCTCTCTATGGTCAGATCAAATAACTCCTTCACAGTCTGTATATCCAATGCTTTCCTTCTGAAATCGTCGATCACTTCTACCCGACTCCACGCATGGATCTTCCTAACAACACTATTTAGCTGGTGCGCCAAGTCAGTGACGATATTCTCGAGTCTCGCAAATTCTTTTACATCAATTACCTGTAACTTCCGAAACTCGCTCTCAAGCGCTGCAGTATCAGGCTTCTCCCCAGTAACCTCTGCGTACGCTCTTAAATTGCCCAGTGTTGACTCCTCCGACGTTAGCAGATCCTCGCAAGAGCACTTCAATTGCCCTGTGAAAAAATACGCTACAATTTCCCCATCGGCAACTATCGGAGCACAGCAATCTACTAATCCATGCTTACAAACGTAGAATACTGGTTCGGCTCTCCCTGTCTTCTCCAGATGTTCCTTCGCCAACTCTATTCCACACCGATCACTTTCCCTACAGAGTTCTACACCCGCTCTAGTTTTTCTAATTTCTTTGCAGAAATCACAGTGGTTGCGTTCAAGTGTCACTGGCCTCGCATCTTCGTCTAGGATACCAGACGCCAACTTTACATCCTCGAAGAACGTGTCCACCATGGCCTCCATGTAGCTTGTGTTCACAATGTCAGCAAGTTCAAGTCGTGATTGCGACAACTCTTTAACCATTTTTCCCATCTTCCATTCCTTTCCCGCGCGCTCACCAGATCAACTATCGTACCAGCCTTCCGCGCCTAATCAGAGTTCTCTGCTCTTATTCCCCAAAGTCCCTTCTACTTAGTCTCCATCTACTTAAACAGCCACATAGCTACAAAACCACCACTCTGTCAATCGTCCTTGAAAACTCCGAACAACCTCCGTGTTTGTCGTCATTTAGCCTTATAATCCATATAATACTCAAAATCCCAACTTTTGTCAAGTGAGAAAATCGGCTTTCTCCACAAAAAGGCGAAAAACTCAAAACGACAACTCTCTCGAATTAGGCCACATCAAAGGAGGTCACTCAAAGCATTCTGGCGATGCACACCCTAAAAACATCTTCAACCCTTTTTTCTAAAAAAATTCCTGTCTAACCCTGCCGTAGGCACCCCCTTGTCCAGAGTCTTCCAGACTCTAAGGGGGCCAATTTCACCCCTCGCAGCGAATAATCCATCCGCGAAGCGATTCCTTGCCATTTAGCCCCCAGGTCGCATCCTGGGGGTCCCTCCCTAAAGCAAAAAAACGCCCTTTTTTGGCTTTACTAAGGCCGCCTCGCGACCCAGAAACCTTGACCCACGACCCCAAAACCCCGCTCCGGCCCCCAAAAACCCCCTGCCGAGTCCTCCCATCGGCACCCCCTTGTCCAGAGTCCTCCGGACTCTAAGGGGGCCTTCGTGCCCACCTGTGCCCCTGTGCCTTAGGTAATAGGTATTCTCCCTAAAAAGGAAAAGCTCCTTCTTTGGCTTCACCAGGGCCGTCCCCCGGCCCTCAATTTTTTCTCCAACTCATTAACTCATCTACGCATTTACTCGTCCACCCATTCGCCGCTCAAAAACTGTCGCAAACTGACAACAAATTTGTCAATATGCGACACTTTCCTCCAAGATATACACTAGTTCAAATAGTGTATATTGCCCGCCGCCTCCCGCCCGGCCAATTTTTGATCCCCCCAAATCCCCCATTTTAACTCGTAAATTTTCAAACGTTTTACACATTTCGCAAACTTATTCGAGCGCAATTCTGCAACTTTTTATATGTTTTTCCTATTTTTTTGTAATTTTTCACACTTTGAAACACTTCTCAACACCCCCAACCCCCATTTTTAGCCCAAAATCAAGGGTGACCCCTCACACCTGAAACTCCCCACCCCCATTTTTCGCCCAAAAACAAGTGTGCAATTCCTTCTCTCTGCCTTAATCACCTGCGTTTTTCATTGCTTGTAATCAGCGTTTTTCCTTATATAATGAGCCGGTTAATTCAAAATTATCAAGGAACATCGGTATGGCCAGAATTACCAAGCTCGACGACATCGTATCTCTTTGTAAACGCAGGGGTTTCATCTTTCAGTCCAGCGAAATTTATGGCGGCCTGGCAAGCTGCTACGACTACGGCCCGCTCGGCGTCGAACTCAAAAATAACGTCAAAAAGGCATGGTGGAAGTCCGTCGTGCAGATGCGCGACGACATCGTAGGCCTTGATTGCAGCATCCTAATGCACCCTTTGGTCTGGAAGGCCTCCGGCCACGTCGACAAATTCGCCGATTTGATAGCAGAATGCAAGAAATGCAACACCAGAACCAGAGTCGACCACTTGGCCGAGCACGCCGAGCAGCACACCGAGCACATCTCAATCGACGCGGCCATGGCCAAAGAGCACGATTTGAGCAACAAGGTATGTCCTAACTGCGGTGCCGTAGGGGGATTCACCGAGCCAATGCCCTTTAAATTGATGTTTGAAACGCAAATGGGCGCTAATGTTGACGATTCGATGACGATGCACCTTCGGCCGGAAACCGCGCAGGGAATCTTCGCCAATTTCAGAAACGTACTCGATACCACAAGGGTCAAAATCCCCTTCGGCATCGCCCAGATAGGAAAAAGCTTCCGCAACGAGGTAACCACCAAGGCATTTATCTTCCGGACGCGCGAATTTGAGCAGGCAGAATTGGAGTTTTTCTGTGAGCCGGGAACCGATGAAAAGTGGTTTGAGCACTGGAAAAAAGCCCGTTTTGGCTGGTATACCGACTTAGGAATCAAAAAAGAGAACCTGCGGATGCGTGACCACGCCGGCGATGAACTGGCACACTACGCCAAGTCCTGCGTGGATGTCGAATATAAATTCCCATTAGGCAGCGGCGACTGGCAGGAGCTTGAGGGCATTGCAAACCGTACGGATTTTGACCTCCGGCAGCACCAGCGGGGCATCAGAACACTCAATAAATGGTTCGAAAATGACCGGCAAATGGAGAAAATCGAATTAGCCGGTGAAGCCGAGGATTTCGAGTCCGGGCCGCTGTCTTACTTCGATGATGAGCAGAAGAAACGCTATATCCCCTACGTTATTGAGCCGAGCGCCGGCATCGATAGAAGTGCTCTGGCATTTCTGGTCGATGCGTACGACGAGGAAGAAGTCCGCGGCGAGCAGAGGAACCTGCTGAGATTTCACCACGCTCTTGCACCGATTAAGGTGGGTGTCTTTCCATTAGTCAAAAGAGAAGGTATGCCGGAGATTGCAAAGAACATCTACAGCGACCTAAAGCGCTATTTCAACTGCTTTTATGATGAGAAGGGAGCGGTAGGGCGGCGCTACCGCAGGCAGGATGAGGCTGGTACGCCGTTCTGTATTACCGTCGACGGCCAGACAACGCAGGACAATACCGTTACCGTCCGCGACCGGGACTCAATGGAGCAGATAAGGGTCTCTACCGACCAGCTGCGCAGCCATTTACAGGAAAGATTGGACATGTAAATCATGGCCGAGGAAGAACCTAAGAAAAAACGCGGGGTTGTCAAATGCGTCCTTAAGTGGTTTGGGCTGGGGTTGTTAGGACTTCTGATAATCTTAGGGCTTATTTTACAGGCTCCGTGGAAGGTTACGACACTTCTGGTTGTCTTTTTGCTGGCCCACACTGTCCTTCCAAGACCCGGGCGCAAATGGTTTTGGGCCGGTGTCGGCTTGGTTGTTATAGCATTGATTATCTGGGTCTTTCTGCCGGAGGCCGACGGTGATTGGCATCCGTACATATTTGTAGAAGAATTGACGGCATGGAAAGCTAAGCGTGCGATACCGCACGAAGAGAACGTTGCGGTGATTTACAATGAGTTAATCGACAAAATCGAAGCAAATCCTGTTGGTCGTTTTTACTATGATGAGGATACCAGTAAAGCATGGAGAAATTTCTGGCTGAGTGAGGATTATCCCGAGCTTGCAAGGTGTGTCGAAGAACAACAAGAAGATATCGAGATGTTAATGCGAGCCAGTGAATATAAGGCTTGCCGGTTTCCAATTGATGCAAACTTGGTTAACGCCGGAGGAGATCCTCCACAGAACTTTGCAGAGCTTCGTGAGGTGTGTTTTAATGTGGGGTATCTATACGGACTAAGGCGAGGGGCCGACTTACTGATCGTGGCAGCCAATAATGATATTGCCGAGGGCAGGATTATTGAAGGTTTGAGGAAATACAGGGCCGCGTTGCAAATCGGACAACATCTTCGCCAACAGGGCGGCTATATGCCTATGCTTACCGGTGCGGTTATTGGGAGGCGAGTATGCGATCAATTTAAGCAATTTCTGGTGAATAGAGAGCCGGGACGAAAACACATTAACTGTATAGCAGAATATCTTGCGACTATTGAATATAACTGGGATTCTGATTTCGGGAGTATACTCGAAATTGAGAAGTTATCTTTCAAGAGCATGCTATGTGGTATGGCCTACCAAACAAATTCCGAAGGGGAAATAAGGCTCAATCGAGACCCTAATTTGACTTTAAGAAAGAATTTCCCTGCGTTTTCTTATTATCCTAGTATTCTACCGAAAATGATTAGCTACAAAGCCAGCAATTCTTTTGAAAAGCGATTTACAAAGGCTGAGGCATTAGTTTGCTGGTTCTTTATGCCATCTAATCCGGAGAAGGCTGGTCAGGTTGTTGAAGAAGGTGTAGAAAAATTTTGGGCGATGGATGGAGCAGGGCTTGAGGCGTATTGGAAGGTTATTGTTAAACCCAGACTGAATTACAGGCATTTTGTGGAAGACTTTCTATATTATTTTCTGTCCAGCTGTGACAGTGTCTATAAACGTTATAATGAAGCAGCTACGGAGCATAAAGGGTGCCAAATAATTGCTGCTCTTTCTCTTTACAGGAACAGATATGGCCAGTGGCCCAAGAACTTGGATGAGGTGAAAGAATTTGCTGAACCTGAGATATTTCTTGACAGTTTCAACAATACTCCTTTCGTCTATAAATTAACTGAAACGAGCTTTAAATTGTACAGCGTAGGTATGAACAATATCGATGAAGACGGTCAATATGACGCCGATTTTGGTATTCATTTAAGAGGTGGTGTAGGGTCAGTAACATATAAAAAAGATGATATTCCTATCTGGCCAGCAAGGCGCCCTAAAACAAAAGAGGAAAATGCCGATGGCGAACAACAATAAAACTTACATATCTGAATTGAAAGACCATGTCGGCAAAGAGGTTACGTTGGCGGGCTGGTTGTATAACAGCCGGTCCAGCGGCAAGATACAATTTCTAATCATCCGAGACGGTACGGGCCTTTGTCAGTGCATAGTTGAGAAGGGCAACGTATCGGATGAGCTATTCGATGAGCTGAGGCGCTTAGGGCAGGAGTCGAGCATCCGCGTACGCGGGACTGTAAGGGCCGATGAGAGGAGCGTTGGGGGGCACGAATTGGCTGTAACGGATGCGGAGGTTATTGGCGCTGCTGCCGATTATCCGATAACGCCGAAGTCGCACGGCATTGACTTTTTGCTCAAAAACAGACATCTACACCTCCGCTCGCGTCGGCAGTGGTGCATCGGGAAGGTCCGGCACACCGTAATCGATGCGATTCGCAGGTTCTTTAACGATAACGGCTTTGTGCTGATTGATACGCCCATATTTATGTCGATGGCGGGAGAGGATGAGCAGACGCTTTTTGAGGTTGATTATTTTGGTGAGCCGCTTCACCTGACGCAGACGGGCCAGCTGCATCTGGAATCGGCGGCAATGAGTTTCGGCAAGGTCTATTGCTTCGGCCCTACATTCAGAGCGGAAAAGAGCAAGACCCGCAGGCACCTGACGGAGTTCTGGATGGTCGAGCCGGAAGTGGCGTTTATCGACTTGGACGGGCTTCTCGAATTGGCGGAGAACTTCGTTTATTTCATTGCGGAGCAGGCACTTACCAATAACAAAAGCGAGCTGGAATTTTTGGGCGCAGATATTGCGGCCCTTGAGAAGATGAAGCCGCCTTTTTACAGATTAACATACAGCGAAGCGGTTGAGATTCTAACCGGCGAAAAGACACAAAAATTCCTGGCGGCGCAACTGAAAGACCTGCAAGGCCAGAAGCAGCAATTGGAGGCCAGAATCGGTGAGCTTGAAAAGAAGCAGGAGGGGCAGATAAAGCAGTGGCAGAAGGATAAAATCGTCGCTGAGTTGATTGAATTGCGTACGGAGCTTGCCGAGACCGATGCCAGGATTGAAAACAATCCGAAGCATGCAAAGTTGGCGGCCGGGTTCCAGTGGGGCAAGGATTTAGGCGGCTCTGACGAGACGATAATCTCGCAAATGCACGATAAACCAGTCTTTGTCACGCATTACCCAAAAGACGCTAAGGCGTTCTATATGAAGGCCGACAGGGAGAATGAAAAGGTCGTTTTGAACTTTGATTTGCTTGCCCCTGCGGGTTTTGGGGAAATCATCGGCGGCTCGGTCAGAGAAGATGATTACGAGAAGCTGCTTAAGCGGATTAGCGGGCAAGGGCTGGAGGTTGAGAATTATAGTTGGTATCTGGATTTGCGCAAGTACGGCTCGGTGCCGCACGGCGGCTTCGGCCTTGGTGTGGAGCGGACCATCGCCTGGCTGACAAGCGAGAAACACATCCGCCAGTGCATCGCCTTCCCGAGACTGATGGACAAGGTTTATATTTAATAGTTGCTCGTGATTCGTGACCCGCTATTTTGATAAATAGTTTTGTTTTATGCCGCACAAGGATGATGCGGGATATTTCCCAGAAGATTGCTTTTAGATATCGGGAGAAAAGGTGTCCGGTGCCTCAAGTCCTCCCAACCCCTCGCGCCTCACTCCCTATATGCTCTCCGCCCATTTTCAATCAAATCCGCAGGTATTTTCAGTGATGGTGCGGATTTTTTTAAAAATTTTTACTCCTTATTTCCCAGATACTTACCGTCTATCTCCCTTCCTCACCTGCGCGAAATTTCAGCACAACTGCGCAGCCTACTCTAATAATGCCCGGCCCCTCTGTCCGTCCGATATTTGAAAACTCAATAAATCGACCAAATTGAACCCTGTATTCTACGTAGTACGGGGCCGCCCGACCCAGGTTTTTGAGATTCGCTCTATCACTCTGTTCCTTTGTGGCTGTCAGTCAATTATGCAAAACAAAGCCAATTTGCTGGATGCTCAAACAAACGTAAGCTCAGTCTTAACAAAGTATTATGAAAATGAACATCTTAGCAGACCCCGTCGAAACAAACCCGTTCAGACCCAGCGACCCTCTAAGCTCTTTTTGTTTTTCACTTTTCTTTGCCCCAGCTATAATCTGGCAATGCAGAACTGGACGATACAGAAGCTGTTAAACTGGACTGTCAAGCACTTCACCGAGAAGGGAATTGATTCACCCCGGCTGAGCGCAGAGCTTCTGCTTTCTGACGTCTTAGGGCTAAAGCGGATTGAGCTGTATACGCAATTTGACAAAGCTGTCAGCACAGAGCAATTGGAGCGGCTGCGCGAGCTGGTAGACCGGGCGAGTCAAGATGAGCCCATCGCATACATAGTTGGTAAGACTGAATTTTACTCATTGGAGTTGGAAATTACACCTGACTGTATGATTCCCCGGCCGGAGACCGAACTGCTCGTCGAAAGGGCCATTGAATTTCTTCGAACGCGCAGCGGTAAGCAATTTGTTTGCGACCTGTGCACCGGCAGCGGTTGTGTTGCCGCGGCAGTAGCCAAAAACTACACTGATGCTGAGATAATCGCGACGGATATCTCAGATGCCGCTCTGAAGATAGCCGCCAGGAATATCGAAAGGTACCAGCTACAGGGGCGAATCAAGTTATTGTGCGGTGATTTATTCGACCCAATTATGCCCCAGCTGGATGTTGGCAAATTTGATTTGATTGTCTGCAACCCGCCCTATGTGAGCACCGGTGAGTTTGAAAAGCTCAATAAAAACGTAAAAGATTACGAGCCAAGATCGGCTCTGTTTGGAGGAGATGACGGCCTGGACATCTGCCGAAGGATTATCGAAGAGGCGGACAAGTTTCTAAAGGCCGGTGCAGCACTGATGCTGGAGGTCGGGTATCGCCAGGGGCCGGCGGTAAAGGAATTGCTCGAGCGAGGGGACTGTTTTGGTCAAATTACAATCGAAAAAGACGTACACGATAACGACCGAATCGCGGTTGGAAAAAAACAGAAAGTGGGGACCAAAGGGGGAAATTAGATTTTCATCGGATTTTTAAAAAAAATAAGCGGAATTTCCCAAGAATATCCTTGACAAATTAGGAGTTATTCCTATATAGTATTAATTGCAGCGTTGTTGTGCAATTTAGTAGTTTATATGCCCTGGCCCAGCGAGGTAAGGGGTGAGAAGACTCAGAGAAGAGATGAGGAGATAGGTGATGAAGAGGAAGTGTTTTTTGGGGGTCTTAGGGTTTGCAGTTTTGCTTTTTAATGCAAGCGGAGCTAGCGCTGTAACGGTTTATTTTCCAGAGTTAGATATCAGTTACGGTGCTGCTGCTTCGCCAATAATGGCTTCGGCAGAAGCTGAAGTCACCAGCGGGTCAGGTTATCTGGATATTGTTCTTACGAACACATCTGCCCTCGGGCCGGTGTTGGCAAATCCAAATAGAAGAGCCAATCCATTCATCATGGAAATTGAAATTGTGTTCGAAGGTGGTTTTACCCTGAACCAGAGTGCCAGTTACGTATCCTCGTTCTCAAATACTTGGTTTGCACAGGGCAGCAGTAAAGGCAGCATGAATCCCGCTGTACAGTTGGGCGCCATGAATTTGGACTATAATTTTGTTGCACCTGATAGTGCCGGCATGGACACGTGCTTTATGACTGGAGACGCAGACAATTTTAACAATAACAACACTATCGCAAGTATGAACGTCCTCGACGGCTCCTACGTACCACAGGAATCTTATGCTGAGGGATTCTTGAACCCATCACCAGACGTCAATAGCGGAGCGGTCTTTGATTCGGCCCTGTTTCACTTTGCGTTTGACGAAACGGCGACTCCGGATGCGAGCTTTTATTTGACAGCCGATACGTTATACATCAAGTACATCGGCAGCGGGGATCACAGCAGGCATCAGTCGAATGTGCCGGAGCCATCGACAGTGGCGCTACTTGGTTTGGGCACTTTGGTTTTGTTGAGGAAACGAAAAAGATAAGCCGATTGTACAGAAGGCTTTGGAATCTTCCTTAAATTAGGTAAAGGGTTTGAACCCTTTATTTTTTTGTCGGCATACTAACTATCTGCTTTGCGTGTCTTAACGGTGCACCTGTGCACTCACTGAGGGCAATCAGTAAGAAATAACGGTCTTGACTTCATAGCCATCCAGTTTTTCCCGGCCGGCCAATTCGTTAAGCTCTATAAGAAATGATATCCCCACGATGTGGCCGCCAATCTTTTCGATGAGTTTGCATGCTGCCGCCATTGTTCCACCCGTTGCCAACAGGTCGTCAACCATCAAGACGCTTGAGCCATTATTTACAGCGTCATTATGCACCTCTAAAGTATCAGTGCCGTATTCCAAATCGTAAGTGATGCTTTCGGTTTTGAAGGGCAGTTTACCCTGTTTTCTTATGGGCACAAAGCCGGTTTGGAGCTTTCTTGCAACGGCCGCGCCAAATATAAATCCTCTGGCCTCAACCGCGGCAACATAGTCGATATCCGCTACGGTAAAGCCAGCGCATAAGGCTTCTATTGCTTGTGCAAGCGCTTCCGGGTCTGCCAGCAATGGTGTGATATCGCGAAATAAAATTCCCTTCTTCGGCCAATCGGGTATGCTGCGAATGTATTTTTCCAGGTTAATTTTTTCGGCTGCCATTTATCTTGCATTCCTCGGTATATATCAAAGTATCAGTTAAAATCAGAGGTTATTAGATTGCCGCCATCTATTGTTAGTTTATCGCGCAGGAAATGCAAGTTTTATTGATTTATTGTTTGCCGCTGCTATTCGTTCATATACTCATAGAGTTTGGTAAGTGCGGCACGTTGAATCTGTCGAATTCTCTCCCGCGTCAGACCCAATTTCTCGCCTATCTGTCTTAGGGTCATTGGCTTGCGCCCGCTGAGCCCGTAATGTAATCTCAGGACGTCGGCTTCTCGAGGATCGATTTCGTCGAGCAATCTCAGAACCTTTGCCTTTTCTTCATCGGCAACCAATTCATCCTCTGGCGTGGGCGCATTCTGGTCCGGCACAGTTTCCTCGATCATTTTATCGTCGGCCGTACCATCCGTGCCGGAAGTATCCCTCACAGAGCTAAGTATTTTGACAATCTGATGTATTATTTTCGCTTTCCGCAACGGCAGGTGCATTATCTCTGCCATTTCCTCGACATCCAGTGTTCTGCCAAGCCTGCCTTCGAGATCTGCGGTGGTATGTCGCCACTGATTCATTAATGCAACCATATACGTGGGGATGTGAACGGGTTGGACATTGGCCAGCAGCGCGCGCTTAATACTTTGCTTTATCCACCATGCGGCATAGGTGCTAAAGCGGGTCCCATGGTCGGGGTCAAAGTAATCAACAGCCTTTATAAGGCCGAGATTGCCCTCCTCAATCAGGTCCCCAAGGCTCATTCCCCGGCCCCCATATTTTTTTGCGATATTAACAACCAGTCTCAGATTGCTTCGCACCAACTGGTCTCTGGCGGCTGAGTCGTTCTCCTCAACAACAAGTCTACCTAAGGAGCGCTCCTCTTCTACCGTCAACAGCGAGGCTTCGTCAATCTCCTTCAGGTACTCTTTTATGGTTATATCGAATGCTATAGCTCACTCCTGCCCAACCAAAGAAGTCCTTCGACTCCAGCTATAAGGCGAAATCTGGTTCCGAACCTTGTCATTCTTACAGGATGATTGGTTCTTCACCAAAGAACAAATCTATCTGAGGTATCGGTCAAATATACCAGCAAGTTTAACTGGTTAAATGCAGCTGGTCAATACCTGCCATCAAGCCTTAATTATCGGCCTTGCTTTCCTCCTCTGCGTTACTATCATCACTGGTTTTATTCTTCTCTTCTTCGCTACTATCGTCACCGGCTTGGCTCTTCGGCTCCACAGTTTCCTGGGTTGGTTCAACGTGTACCTGTTCAGGTTCCTTTGCCTCTTGCGTCTGCTCGGCATCGCTGATTTTTTCAGGTCCAACCGTTTCGGCATCCTGTTCACTCGGCTGGCTCGGTTCAGAGATATCCTGCTCTGGCTCACTTGTTTGCTCGTCTTTCGGTTTTTCTAACTGGTCGATATCACTGTCAGAAAGAACCGTCTGAACACCCACCGGGGCCGGCTTCGGGGCATGTTCAGCCGCCTGCTCTTCGGCAGCCCACCGCACTCTTCGTAAGCTCAAACCGATTTTGCGGGACTCAGTATCAACCCTTAGAATCTTAACTTCGATCTCTTCGTCCAATTTAACAATATCCTGTGGTTTCTCGATCTTATGGTCTGCGAGTTCAGAAATGTGCAACAACCCTTCCAACTCTGGTTCAAGTTCAACGAAAGCACCAAAATTGGTAATTTTCGTCACCTTACCTTTAATAATTTGACCGGGAATATATTTTTCTGGAATAGCACGAAGCCAGGGGTCCTCATTCATTTGCTTCATCCCGAGAGATATCCGACGTTTTTCCTCATTAACTTCCAAGACAACACATTTTATTTCTTGACCTTTCTGTAGGGCCTCACTGGGATGTCCGTATTTCTTAGTCCAACTTAAATCCGAGATGTGTATCATACCGTCAATGCCCTGCTCGATCTCGACGAAGACGCCGAAATTGGTCATGCTTCTGACCGTAGCGGGAACAATCGTTCCCGCCGGATACTTCTGAGAAGCAACCGCCCAGGGATTTATTTCAGTCTGCTTCAGGCCCAGCGATATTTCCTGTCTCTCCTTGTTAACACTCAGTACAACCACGTCGATTTCTTCACCAAGATTGAGTATCTCGCTAGGGTGTGTGAGTCGCCGGGTCCAGCTCATCTCACTAATATGCACAAGGCCTTCAATCCCATCTTCAAGCCGGACGAACACACCATAATTCATAACGTTGACCACCTTACCTTTTACCCTCGCTCCGATTGGGTAGCGATGCTCGACGCTTTCCCAAGGGCTGGCTGTTTTTTGCTTCAGACCCAAGGAAATCTTCTCACCTTCCTTATCGACACCAATAACAAAGCATTCGATTTCTTGGTCGAGTTGAACTACTTCTGAGGGATGTGAGATCCTGCCCCAGCTTAAATCGGAAATATGCAACAGGCCATCCAAGCCTCCCAAATCTACAAACACACCAAAGTCAGCGATGTTCTTGACCACACCTTTTCGCAATTGGCCGACCTCGATCTCCGCGAGAATCTTCTCTTTACTGCTCTGGCGTTCTTCTTCGATGAGCTTACGTCTGGAGACGACGATGTTCCGGCCTTCAACGTCGATTTTAAGTATCTTGCTTTCTACCTCCTTGCCAATAAACCTACTAATATCGCCGGGTTTTCTTATATCAACCTGTGAGGCCGGCAAAAACACAGGTACACCAATATCAACAAGCAAACCGCCCTTGATGCGTCTTATAACCCTTCCGCTCACAACATCCCCTTCCTTCTTCGTGTTGACAATCACCTCCCATCCTCTGATGCGGTCGGCTTTGCGTTTGCTCAACAGTATAAGCCCGCCTTCAGAGTCCGTGTCTTCAAGCAGCACTTCAATTTCTTTGCCCTGTGAGACCTCATCGGGACTCTCAAATTCACCGGCGTCGACAACTCCCTCGCTTTTCAGGCCCACTTCTACAATAACATCATTGCCTATTTGCGATACGATTGTTCCTTTAAGAATGGTCCCCGGCAGGCGCGAATCCACTTTTGTCTGCAGGGCTTCTTCCAAAAGTTCATTTTCCTTATCACCGAACATCTCGCCGATCTGGTGGTCAATCGCCTCTCGTGACAAACCTAATTTGTTAGCTATGTTTCTATCTACCATAAATTCAAATTCCTTTGTGGAGTCTGTTCCCGGGTTTCCATTCAGCAAAAGGTTGCGGAAGAGGTCCCGTTTAAACCAATTGGCGCCCCACATTTACGCCAAGAGGTCCGTGTGTAACGCCGCACAAATTCAAAATTTTTGGTTAATCATTTATAAAAACGCATTGGCGTACGCAGCCAATGCAAACTGTATCCCGACAAATTCCAGTTTTTCCAGCAGCCCTGCCTCACGCGGCGCTGGCATCAAAAGCCGCTAAATTTTCGACAAATTCGGCTATTATCCATTCAGGCGTCGAGGCTCCTGCCGTGACGCCTGCTATATTTTTATCAGAAAGTGTATTTTTATCAAGTTCATTCCAATTTTGCAAGTGAAACGTTTGTTTATTATATTTTTTGCAAAGCTCCGCCAGCCTGCGTGTATTAGCACTTTCCAGGTCTCCGAGCACGAACATTATATCCACCTGTTTGCATAATTTCACGGCGGATTGCTGCCTTTTTATTGCTTCCTTACACAAAGTATTGATTACTTTCAATTCCTGGAAGCCGGCCTTGGCTATGGCACCAAGCATCGAACTTACGTGCTCAGGGCTTTGGGTAGTCTGGCAAATAATTCCTAACTTACTATTTTTAGGCAACTTATGCAAGTCCGCCTCATCAGCAACCACAACAACATCCCTGGCGCAACCCATAACAGCCTGGATCTCCGGGTGATTTTCGTCACCAATAATTACCACTCTATAACCAGCCTTTTCGAGTTCTTTGGCTATTCTCTGTACCCTTTTAACTAACACACAAGTGGCATCAACAATTTTGAGTCCTTTTTCTTTGAGCCTGGCTATCTGTTCAGGGACAGCTCCATGAGAACGTATGATAACCGTCCCTGTCTGAATCTGCTCCACATTATAAGCCATAATTAGCCCAGCTTCTTCCAGTCGTCTGACCACATCTTTGTTATGGATGATGGAACCGAGGCTATAGATGGGGCCCGGCCGGGACGTCAGTATCGTTTCGGCTGTACTGATAGCGTTATTAACACCTTGACAAAAGCCACACTTTTCTGCAACTATGACTTTCATAAATATTTACCTTTGGACGGGGATCCTCAATTCACGGGAATACCAAACCAAATCATAGTGGTTTTTGGTAACAGACCAGGCTCTTTCTCAGCGTCACCGACATTTCCATCTCAGAACGAGAGCAGACACTGCCAGATGAACATATAGCCAAGTGCATCAATATCTTCCCACACTTTCCGGAAGAGTGTCTCATCTCCCGAAATCTCAGGTATCTCCTTCAGCTTCTGCTCCCACGGGATACAAGTACCCGGTTTTACTTCAATCTTTTGTCTTTTAGTCATGTGAATAGCTCCATAAATAATCAATTATCAATAATTATGCTCAATTGCTTAAATCGTTGATTAGTATACTCCATACTCGCGGGTGAAGTCTGTCATGGCCTTTATATTTTCGACCTTGGCATCGTCCTGTATGATGGCACTGGCGTCCATGATATAGCCACCATCTTTGGCAACGCTGTCAATCACTTTCCTGCAATAGTCACGCACTTCGTTAGGTGTGCCGAAACCCAACAGAAAGTTCGGGATTCCGCCGCTGATGCAAAACTTATGTCCGATTGTCTTGTGAGCCTCGAAGATGTCGGCCTTATCGACGTGGTAAACAATTGCCTTGTCCGGCAACTCAGTGAAGGATTTCAAATGAGCGTTCCAGTCACCCTCGGCGTAAAACAAAACCTGATGGCCGTGGGACCAGATTTCCTCGATGATTGGCTTGAGTGTCGGCCAATAGAGCTTATTGAAATGCTCATGCGAGATGAAGGGCACACATCCGCGATGCATCCAGAAACCAATAGGGACGTTCTTATCGGGGTCGGCACCGGAAAGGGCGACGTGTGTTAGATGCGGCATCAGGGCCTCACAGGCGGCGAGGATCTTGTCCGGGCGCTGGAACAGATCCATAGTCAGACCGATGTAGCCGCGCAACTTATCGGCAAGAATATCAAAGGGTGCCTTTAGAATGCCTGAGATGGCCGAAACGGTTCCAGACTCGGACCGCAACAATGCATTCTGTGTTCCAAACGCCGTGAAGTACTTCATCATCGCCATACCGCCCTTCAAAAACGACAGATTGCTGCGAAAGGAAGTCGGCTCACCTATCGTACTTACGTCTGCCGAGACACGTGGAAGCCAGACGTTGAACAAATATCCGGTTGGGTCTTCAATTAGCCGGTCGTATTCGCCCGGTTTCATAAAGGCCTTTTCCGGAGGTGGTTCTTTGTACTGAAAGCCCGTGTTGGGCGGAACATCGATACCAGGAACACCGTAGTACTTTAAGCCGATGGCTTGCGTCAGCCCGGTCCAGACATAAACCATATTTGCGACTACGGCGTCCCAGTCGAAATCGGCTGCACATTTGCGGGCGGCCTCAAAGGCCTTTTCAAAGTTGTGGGTTACTTCCTGGCAGGTGTAGCCGGCGTATTTGGCCGTAAATTCGGCAACAAACGGACGAATGGGAATTTTGTCTGGTTTCTCATTTCTCATCGCCGTGACGTATCGCTTGAGTCGTTCAGCATACAACTGTTCCATATCTTTGGCCATTTTTATCTGCTTTGCTCCAAGACTAAAATTACTTCACTCGGTTGCATACGTCGCTAGCAAAGTTGCCAGTTTACGCATGCGAAAAACAAAAACCTACATTTGGAAAGGGTTCCCAAGAGGGGAACACAATCAATATTTAAGCGGTTCCTTACCATGCCTTATGCGGCAGTCGTTCTGCATTTGCCGCAGCGTATTAGTTAAGTTCTCTGCGAGTTCCCTGTCGTTCATATTTTTTACTTGCTCAGCCGTTATACACTCTCCGTAACAGACAGAGATTTTTTTTCCTGGGGAGAACATCTTCTTATGTCTGGGCCAACATTCAAAGGCTCCATCAATCGCCACCGGTACAACTGCAGCCTCTCCACGTCTGCATAAAAGGCCGAAACCGGGTTTGAAGGGCGTAATCTTCCCGTCTCTGGTGCGCGTAGCTTCCGGGAAAAGACAGACTCCGTTACCTTTTTTAAGTTTGGTAATGACTGTCTTGATGGCCGCCAAATCAGCCTGGTCCCTTCTGACCGGAATAGTATTGACCGAGGAGAGCAGCCGTCCGAAGAACTGATTAGTAAAAAGTGTATCACGTGCAAGAAAATACAAAGGTCTCTTCAAAGGCACTCCACAAAATATTGGGTCGAGAAAGCTCTGGTGGTTACAAACCAGAACAAGAGCGCCCTGGCCGGGGACATTTTCCACGCCGTAAACGCGTAAACGGAGGAACAGTCTGCAAAAGATTCTGCAGAGCATTCGCGCAAACCGGAACCATATCATCTTTGGCCTTCTTTTGGACATTCTTCTACATGACAAAGAAGTTTTTCTACAACCTCTTCTATAGTCAAATGGGTAGTATCAACAACAATGGCGTCGGCTGCCGGTTTTAACGGGCCTGCTGCTCTGGCTTGGTCGCTTTTGTCTCTTTCTTCGATGGCCATTTTTATTTTCTCGAGATTTTCGCTGCTGCCCTTAGCCTGTAATTCAGCCTGTCTTCTCCTTGCTCTTTCGAGTGTATCAGCTATGAGATAAAATTTAATATTTGCATTGGGAAATGCCACTGTGCCCTGATCTCTGCCCTCGGTAATGATTTTTTCCTCTCTAGCTGCAAATTGTCTCTGCATGTGCACCAATTTTTCGCGTAGTTTTTCCGCCGAGGCAATATTTCGAGCGTTAGCAGTAACCTTTGGGTCGCGTATCTGCTCGGTAACATCGACACCATCAATAGAGGCGGTCATTTTTCCTTCTTTTGCAGCAAATTTAAAATCGTTGTTTGTCAGAATGCCAAGCAATTGGTCTTGGTCGGTCATGTCTGCTCCAGCCTTCAACGCTGCCAGTGTAACGGCCCGGTACATCGCACCGGTATCGAGAAAGCTGGCTCCGAGTTTTTCGGCCAGCAGTCGAGCCACGGTGCTTTTACCACTTGCCGCGGGGCCATCAATTGTAACGATCACATTTGCCATCTCAGAAAGATCTAAGTTTTAAACTCCGCTGATGTTGTTTCATTAACCTTCACAACAATAATACTTGTGTCATCAGTTTGACGGGCGAGTCCCACAAAACGCCTTCTGTAACCGAGGATACTTTTGACCATATGTTCGGCTGGGTCAGCGACGCATTTTTTGGCGGTTTTAAGCAAATTCTGTTTGCCCCAAAACTGGCCATCAAAGTTAACTGCGTCAGTCAGCCCATCAGTGTAGAAAAGCAAGCAGTCGCCGTCTTTCAACTGTAATGTTTCGGTCTCATATTCAGCCTGTGGTTCGAGGCCAAGCACAAGTCCGCCTTTCTGAAGTTCCATAATTTCTGTGTCTCTTATCAGTACCGTGGGATCATGTCCGCAGTTGCAGTATGTCGCAGTCATAGCTTTAACATCGATGATTGCATAGAACAAAGAAACAAACTCGCCGTCTTCGCACTCACTACACGCCATTTTGTTGAGTTTTTTGATAATTTTTTCAATAGTATTTTTTCCGCTTTTGCCGTCAGCGTAGGCCCGTAAAGCTCCTCGAAACGAACTCGTCATTATTGCAGCAGGAATTCCTTTTCCTATAACATCAGCGATTGCCAATCCAACGCAAGTGTGACTTATCCGAAGGAAATCGTAGAAGTCACCGCCTACATCAAAACATGGTATATAATCAGCCGCTATATCCAACCCAGGTATCACCGGTGATTCCCGGGGAATCATTCTTCGCTGAATGGTTCCTGCCAGCCGCATTTGCTCGGCAATGCGCTGCCCCTCAATAGCCTCTGAATATAGCTTTGCGTTTGTTATGGCCACGGCGCACTGCGAGGCGACAGCTCTTGCAAGATTAATGTCGTCTTCTTCAAAGCGTTTTGGCTTCGGGCTATAGAGCCGAAGCACGCCGATTGGTTTGTCTCTGAATTTCATCGCAACGGTAAGCTGGCTTACAAGCCCTTCTTCGATGGTCGCCCGCTGATATTTCACTCGGCTATCAACGCGCATATCGTCCAGCACGACCGCCTGGCCCGCAAATGCTGCTTTCACTACGGGGTCTTCTTTTGAGACGACGCCTTTATTGCGGTACTGTTCACTCAGGCCGTAGGTGCTTCGCATCTTCAAGTCACCAGCATCCTCGTCCAGAAGTCTAATAGAACAAGCTTTGACAGCCGTTATCCTCACCGCCGCTTCGGCGAGCTTATCAAGGACCTCCTGAAGCGAGAAATTGCCTGCTACAAGCGTAGTGAGCTGGTAAATCTGCTCGGTCCTTTCGGTTTGTCTGGTTGTTTTTTTTGCCATAATTAAATACTTTTACAAATTTGAAAGATTATACCCGAGTCAGAGTTTTTGTTGAACCTTAATTTATTCTGGTATAGTGACCTTGAGGTGCAAATTATTTTAGGTTAGTATGAAGACCATGATGGGCCAGACCGCCAAACAGATAATTTTTAGCGGGCGAGTGCAGGGGGTCGGCTTTCGCTTCACGGCTCATAATATAGCGAACCGTTATCGACTGGCCGGATGGGTCCGCAATCTGGCTGATGGCACAGTTGAGATGGTTGTTCAGGGCAATGCTGATGACGTATCCGACTGCATCCGTGATATTAGTGAATTCTTTAGCGATTACGTCAAAGATTCTAAAATTGAAGAAATCCCCATGGACCCACGGTGCACAAACTTCAAAATCACCTTTTAATCCAAGCAGCGATGTGTTAGCAGGCTCATTGGGAGAGAAATTGAAGAAGTTTTAGAGTTATCCTAGTTTTGCTTGGATTTTCACTCGTTCGCTTTTGTCGCAGTCTGTCATAAGCAAGAATGCAAGTTTTAAGACCGTGGCTGCTGCGCAATTTCTCATTATCCTCATCACGTAGCGAGGCGCATAGCGCCTGTTGAAACTCTCGCCCCGCATCTGCTGAGAAAAGCTACGCACCCCATCCTTACCGACAGAGCAAAATTATTTGGCATTCGTTTTCAACATTTGCAGAAGCGGAGGGGAAATGGCGTTTCAATCAAAAGTGCGGGTGGGCTGCAGGGTAACATCAGGAAATTTGAAAAAATTTTACTTCTTTTGCCCCAAGGACTTAGCTCAAAAAGTATTGATGAAATTAGTCTCTTTTTCGCATCAATTGCGCGAGTTGCTCAAATGGTGGCAGTGATGAAAATTGCCGTTAGGGGCCGGAGCTTTGCTCTAGAGTCTTCATTTTGCGAAAAGATAGTAAGATGGGAACCCCGAGAAATAGGAGCCTAGTATGGGATTTGACGTTGGTATTTTTAAGGACCCGCAACTCGAGCCGGATTACATTGAGTGGCTTGTTGATGAACGGTCGGTAGATGCTCAGAGGCACTTTGCGAAGCTGTGGGACTATTATACAAACCCAATGTATGAGGTGAGCGGACATAGTTCCCTGTACAGGAAAGTAAATGAGGTGGGGCGATGCTATCTTCAGGCGCAGGAACATGGGCTACCTACACGAATAACGGGGCTTGTTCACTCTGCAGAGGGGGGTGTCTTTGGCGGAAGGTGTGCCGGTGAAGTGCAGCGAAAAGAAGTAGTAATCGAGAACGATATCGGGTGGCGCATAAATGCCGCGGTGGATTTTTTGTTTGGAAAACCGATAAGTTTTGTTTCCAGGGCACCGGATAGCCGGAAACGAGCAGAAATAGAGTCTATATTAAAGGCGGTGTTCTCGGCTAACGGTGCCATTGGTTTTTTTCAGGATATGGCAGTGCTTGGAGGTGTTTATGGTTTTGTCGATTGTCTCGTCAGGCCTGGCAATGAGATCTTAGAACAATTCATTTCCTCCTCCTCTCAAACTTTCCCCCTTGAAGATGTGCTGCAATTGGTACAAACAATCGGCTTGGAATTGATTGAAGCACCGAGAGCACTGCCTATCCTTGAAGAGAACGACTACACAAAGATCAGATATTACATTCAGCACTTCCACCAGAGGATAAACTCCCTGGACAGGAAGAGTTCTTTTTTCAGCAAGCTGCTGTGGCAGGACAGACGAAGCAGCCGTAAGCGAGAGGTGATTGCGGTAACAGAGATAATGTCAGCAAAGGCGTGGCAGAGATACGAGAACAAGCAACTTGTGGCGGAAGGTGAATTGCCGTGGGGATTGTTGCCGGTGGTACATATACAAAATATTGCTCGGCCATACTATTACGAGGGGGCGAGTGATGTCGAACCTCTGATACCGCTACAGGATGAGCTCAATACGAGATTAAGTGACAGGGCAAGCAGAATTACATTCCAATCTTTTAAGATGTATCTAGGCAAAGGGATAGAGGGTTTCGAAGACAAGCCTGTATCGCCTGGGAGGATGTGGCACACCGATAATCCAGAGGCTACAATCGAAGAGTTTGGCGGTGACGCGGCTACGCCAAGCGAGGATTCACATATCAGAGAAATCAGGGAGGCGATGGACAAGGCCAGTGGTGTGACGCCGGTAGTGGCTGGGGTAATTAAAACCAGATTAGGTCATCTTACGAGTGGGGTAGCTCTCAGATTGACGCTTATAGGGATGCTCTCAAAGAATGAACGAAAGGTATTTACTTATGGTGAGGGGCTGAAAAAGATTTGTAGGACGGTTCTTGAGATACTTAACACAGCCGGCATTTATAAAACCAGCAGTGCAGACAGATTGATCGATGTTATTTTCCCGGGCCCATTGCCTGAAAATGTGCTTGAGAAGCTGAAGGAAGCCCAAATCAAGAAAGAGCTGGGCGTTCCTAGTGAGCAGGTGCTCAGAGAATTAGGCTATGAGGTTGTGAAAGGAAGTTAAGGCATTAGTCTAATAAGGAGATGTTATGAGTCAGATTGACATAGACGGAAATATTTTATCAGAGACAAAGGCGGGACAGGACGATGTTGACAACTCGAAACTGGTTCCAGTAGCCGAATCGATCCGTTATCGCAAAAGGGCACAGAGTGCTGAGAAAAAAGTTGAAACCTTGTCTGAGCAATTAGCACAGGCGAAATCGCAGATTGGCGGAATGGCTGAGGAACTTAGCAGCATCCAGATCGAACAAAAGCTGATACGAAAATTAGTCGCTGCGGGGACAGTTGACCTAGAAGCAGCTGTGTTAATCGCCAAGGCCAGAGTAGAAGGTGAAACCGATGCGGATTTAGACAGTGTGATTGAGCAGTTGAAAAAAGAAAAGCAATATCTGTTCGGCAACTACAAAGACGTAACTGTGACAGCCAGCAAGACGGCAGGCGCCAAGGACCGCGTGACAAACGATCAGGCGATGCTCGAAAAAGCGGCGAAGAGAGCGGCAGCAACAGGTAACCGAACAGATTTGCAAGAGTATCTGAAACTGCGAAGAAATTTTGTTTGATTTTAATGAAGAACTGACAAAAACAGTACATAAATACAAGGAGAAGAACAGATGGCTTTTACAGGAAAAGCAACTTATTCAGCGGGTACAACTCTACCGGAATTGGCTGAGGATGTATCGGATTTAATTGGGATAATTTCGCCTTATGAGACTCCGTTGCTGGATGCTTTGGGTGACCCGATGAGAGAAGCCAGAAGCACACACCACGAATGGCTTGAAGACGAACTGCTTCCAAACAAGGATGCCATCAACGATAGTACCTTTACCGACCCTGCGGCTGACACTGATTTTGTGGTCGATAACGGCAGCAGGTTCCGCGTAGGCGATCAGATTCAGGTGGAGGGTTCAGAAGAACTGATGCTCGTAACCGGAATCAACAGTGATATACTGACGGTAGTTCGGGGTTATGCGGGCACCACAGCGGAAGACTTGGCAGACAACCAGGTGATAAACATTCTCGGAAATGCGGCTCTCGAAGGGGCAGACAAACCGGATGCAAGATTCACCAATCGCAGCAGGTTCGGTAACTACACGCAGATATTCAGCGCGACGGTGGAAGTCAGCGGGACAGATATGGCGGCAAATCAACTGGGCTTGGCTGATGAGATGGACTATCAAAAACAAGAGCGGTTGCGTGAACTGATCCGGGACCTGGAAAATACCGTAATTAATGGCGGCCAACCGACCAGCAATCCAGAAGGCAGCGGATCAGCGAGAAGGTCGATGAAGGGGATTATTCAGCACCTGACGACGAATGCCTTTCATGCCGGTGACAGTGGTTTTCCAACGGGTAATGACCTTGACGAAGCCAAGATTAACTACGTACTCAGGCAGGTTTGGGGGAGCAGCAACGGCAACGTGGACCTGATTGCAGTCGGGGGATTCCAGAAGAGAAAGATAAATACTTTCACGGCCAACAGCCGCAGCTATGCGGCCGGTGATACCACCTTCACAGATATGATCAACATCTACGAAAGTGATTTCGGTGTGTGCAGAATTGTTACTACGCGATGGGTACCGCAGGACGCGGCTCTGCTGTTGGACTCGTCCCGTATTAGCGTATTGCCGTTAGGGGGACGGAGCTTCCACTTCAAGCCGCTGGCAAGTAGCGGTGACTATGAATGCGGCGAGGTGATTGGTGAATATACGTTGGAGCTCAAGAACGAAGGAGCCCACGGACTTATTCGCGGCTTGACTACCAGCTAATAGTAAGGGAACTGACCAAGGCGCAACTAATGCGTCTTAACGTAGGGTGCCCAAAGTGCTCTGTTTTGCATAGTCTTTGGGCACCTGTCCCGGCAAATCACAGGAAAAAGGGGTTAAAAGAAAATGGTTTGTTTTTCAAAAGATGTTGACATTCTGAAATATGAGCCGGTGTTGTTCGGCGAGCTGCATCTGCCATGGCAAGTACTGGCGTCCGGGACAGGTGGGACGCTCAGTGGGACGGCATTTGCTGCAAACGATGCAGATTTCGTAAGTGCCCAGGTCTCGGCGGGGCAAGTTATATATCTAAAATCTTCAAACGGCTTACTGGACGGTGGATATGAGATAGTCTCGGTAGGCTCGGCAACCCAGCTTACTGTTTCGGTAATCAGGGCAGATTCGAATGACGATGCCGTAGCGCCGCCAGCTGCTACTGATATATCCTACCGCATAAGCACGTTTGAGCCCCAGGCCAATGAAGCTGGCCTTACGCTGACCGAGTACTTCAGTATCAAGCCTGGTGACCCATCAAGCGAGATCGATATAGAGGATGTTTTGAATGTAGAGGTTTTAAAGAGAGCATCGGTCTTCGCGGTTGTTTCAAGCGTTTACGCGATGTTAGCCAGTAAGGCCGAAGATGAGAATTTCTGGAAGAAGAGCCTGTACTACAAGAGGCTTTTTCAGAAAGCAAGAGAACGGTGTCATCTTAGTATTGATGTTGATGGCGATGGGGCAGCTGAGATCACGAAAGTTGGGTCATCTGTAAGGCTGGTGCGGGATTAGTTTGGGACAGGAACAGAGATGAGCGCCACTTTGGACGGGCAAAAAGTATTTGACGAGCAAGAGTTGAAGATTGAGCCGAGCAGTGTTCGTCGAGACTCGATAGAGAGAGCGATCCCAGGATTGGCTGGCGTGCTAAGTGTTGACATAGGCAGGCGTAGCAGGAAGGTAAAACAGAGAGGTGTGTTGCGTGCGAATAGCCAATCCCAGATGAATAACAGAATCAGCACAATATCAGCTTTCATAGATGGTAATACACACAAGTTGGTGGCCGGCGATGATAGAGAGTTTGATGATCTTCGAATGGATACTTTCAGGGTGGTGAAAGAAAGAGCAAGTGGTAGCGGTGTAGTTATTGATTATGAAATCGTTTATACACAGTTGGTGGTTTAACAGATATGGCACTTGTCAATAGTGGCATAGAAAAGGTAAGGGCATTTGAATTACCTGGTGGTATTTGGTCGGACGGCACTTATGCCGGATGTCCGCGAATAGCTCTGGTAAAATGGAAATCGTGGCTGCTCAATATGTTTTACCAGATTTACGTCAATGGCCGGTATGCGGGGTCAACGATCGACAGTCAGCAGCGACAAATGATTGTTCAGATACCCACCTCTTTGGAAGCAGCGGTTCGGATTGAGGTTTTTGCTGTCGAAGCTGAACAAGCAGATATTGATTTTAGCAGCGAGATTGAGTCATCGATGGGCCAAAGTGGTCGTGTGAAGATCGGTATGCCGCGCAGCCAGAAAGTGGCCATTGGTACCGCAGCTCAAATCTACTCTGATGGGGGCAGCGGCGAAATCGATTATAACAACCCGCTTAATGATTCACCTATAAGAGTCTGGCCTGCCTGGCAAGATAAAGCAGGGTTCGGAATGAGCAGATTCGGCGCAAGCGACTTCGGATTTGACGGTTCGGCCGCGGTGGGGCTTGGAAAAGGAGTCTTTGGTAAGGGGCATTTTGGCCTCGACGCCGATGTGCTTGAATGGATAAGCCCACCTATGGAGACAGGTGTATATAAATTTGCTATTAAGGTTACCGATGAAGCGGGCAGTGAAAGTAGGGCGAGCGAGACCGGGCAAGTAACAGTCATACCTCCGGCGAGACCCGCCGATGGGATGAGCATCTCTTCATTCGACAAACAAGAAAATCAATTGGTGTTAAGTGTCTTATAGATAATTGCAAGGAGAATATTATGGCTGAAGTATATCCATCCGACAATACATTGTTAAACATCCAATCTGACAGCGAGACCGGCGTCGAATATATACCAACCGGCACATCGCCTTATTATCTGCAATTCAGGAAATTACTTTATCGGCTACTGCTTGGTACAAGGCGAGCAAATGACTTAAGAGTCTATGACGAAGGTGGGCTGGATATTGGCGTCAAAAATGGCAAGTTCTGGATAGGTACAGAGCTGGTCAGCTATGACGGCTCGTCGGGCAATACCTTAGCGGACGACAAGACCAATATTTATGTCTATCTGGACTCAAGCGGAAATCTCGTAACCAACGAATACACTGGCTTTCCTGATATGGCAACGACGCCGCACATTCGACTGGCGGTAGTGAGTACGTCAAACGGTGATATCACATCGATAACGGATTCTCGCGTGGGCCATAATTTTGTTATGCCGTATGGGGCTGGCGGGATTAAAAAGACGATCGAAGCGCACAGCAGTGATGACACGCTAACGGCGCCCGAGTCGGGCGGTATTCACAGCAATCTCGGCGCGACAGGGCCAGTTACACTTACACTGCCTGCAGCAGCACCAGAGGGAACGGCATTTACATTTACCGTCCAGGAGTCACAGGAGTTGCGCATCGACCCCGGCACGGTGGCAATCAGAGATGACAGTGGTCAAACCGCTGGCAAGTACAAGGCGGCAGACGCAATCGGTGAGTGCCTCACTATCGTGGCCGACTCAAACGGTGACTGGGCGACTATAGCGAAAAATGGGACCTGGACAGAGGAGGCGTAAGTGAAGCGTCAGGTCTGCAGGAAAAGGATTAAACACCTCGTAATGCGAAAAAGGTTAGCATAATGGCGATTGATTTATCCGCAAACTGTGTGGCTCGCTGGAAACTCAATGAAAATGCAGCAGATACCAACGTTGATGATAGCTCGGACAATTCACATGATGGCAACTCACAGCGAAACACATCACTTATGCACGTCAGCAGCGGGCAACCGCCTTATTTGAACGGTGCTTTTGACTTTGACGGCAGCAATGACTATATCACTGTGCCGGACGACGATGTCTGGGATTTTGTTGGCAAAGACTTTACCGTAGCCTTTTGGTTTAGTAGTGCAATGACGGACGCGGGATTTTTCCTCAATCATCGCAAAAAAGGCAACTACAACGGTTGGGATATTTGGATGCAAGGCGGTAAGGTGTGGGCCAGAATCAGCAAAGGAAGCAATAACGTCACGAAAAGTACACCTGCAAGTTATAATGACGGCAACTGGTATTTTTGCACGCTTGAATTTGACCGCGACGGTACTTTTAAGATATACATAAATGCAAGCCAAGTCGCAATATCTGCCCCAATCATGCAAATCAATGACATATCAAACAATGAGGATTTATGTATCGGCAGCAGACTCAGCCAGCATGCATATTTTGATGGTGTAATGGACTGCATGATGATTTTTGATAAGTTGTTGTCATCGGATGAGCGGGTTTATTTGTATAACAACGGCTATGGGACCGAAGGACTGAAAACGGCATGCCGGTCCTTAATTAGGAGCTCTTTAGCACAAGGAAAGCGGGGATTAGTGTAATGGGACTTTACTTAGGTGATTTCAAAGAAGACTCGACACTGTATTTCTGTTGGGACACAAACGATAAGAACGGGGCAAGTATTACGCGTGCTACCAACGGGACCATTAAAGTTTACAAAGATGATGGCACCAGCGAGAGCACGTCGGGGGTAACGGATACTGAGGACCATGATGGTTTGACTGGTGTTCACAATTGCAAGATAGATTTAAGTGTCCATGCTTTCTATGCGAAAGGGCATGACTATTCGGTTGTTCTGGCTGGGGCTACTATTGACGGCGAGACGGTCAACGCTGTACTTGCAACATTTTCAATTGAGAACAGGTTCGCAGGCAGTTCGCTTTTCGAGAAGGCGGCCAAATTGCTTTTGAACAAAGCCATACAGAACAAGGTTACAGGCACAATTGACTACTATGATGATGATGGTGAAACAGTTATCCTGACTCATACTCCTACGGATGAGGAATCTACATTGACTAGGACACCAAGCTAATGGAGATACACTGGTTAAAAGAAGCGGTGTTTGCCGGACAGACGAGCAACGCTTTTAAGCTGGGCACGGTTTTAACTCTGGGCTGGTTCTGGCCTCGGGTTGCTGGCTGTTCTATACTTTATCGGGGCGGCAGTATTGAGACTATTGATTTTACTAACATACTGGCTGTAGCCAAGGCAGATGCTTCCCAAATTCAACCACCCAACTATCTTCAGCATAGTAGCAACTCGACATATTTTTATGTGATTCGCCGAGCGAACAATTGCGGTGCTCAGGAATATACCTTAGCCGCCTCAGTTAAACTTTCGATAGATGCCGATGGAGAGATGGCCAAGCCGAGACCGAATAGTATTCTTGCTGCAAGAGCCGAGCAGATAGCTGGTAATAAGGTTCAACTGCTCTGGTTCTATTGCCCCATCGAACAAGAGTCACAACCGATAAACTTTAAGATTTACTATGATGCTGGGATCGGACAAATCGACTATGAAAACCCAATTGCCTCAATACGCTACGTAGGTCGGATGTTCTACAGTTACCGAAGTAACACACTCGCGGCAGGCAGGTATCTATTTGCTATAAAGGTTGAGGATGCCGACGGCACAGAGGATGCTTCATCAGGTCAGATTAAGTTCCAGCTCGATACTGCAAGTCCCGACACAATCGATATTCTAAGCACCGAGAGCATATAACAGACCTGAGGTTTCTGATGTCCAACAGGATCGACTTTTTCCAATCAGCTCAAACAGAGCTAACGTTACCTGCACCTATACCTTCAATTTTGCTTGATGGTGAGCTGTGTCCCTGGCTTGAACTAATAGAGATGGTACACGGCGGCTGGCAGCAATTTAGCTGGGCCAGACTGGCCTATAATCCTGCTGCGTACCTGCAAGCAGAGCTATCATCTATTGAAGACATAGAGCCCGAACTTGCAATTGGCAAATGCGTTTGCATTCGTCACGTCTACAATGGCACCGCACCTAGCGCATCAGCTTTTAGCTTTCCTCTTTTTGTAGGGCAAATAGAAGGTGTTGAAACAAAGTTAGGCCCTAACGGTGAAAGCGTGGAAATTATAGCCAAGGATTTTAGCGCGAACTTAAAACGCATCACCGCATATGGTCGGCGGGTCAGCAACTTTGATGGTTCGACTTTATTTCTGGCTGGTGCCGATACCACTTTTAACGAAGACGGAAAGGCTAACGCTACAGCCAATCCAATAGAGCAAAATGGTCGCAGTTACACTTTGTTCTGTACCGAGCCGTCGACGGGCAAACTCTGGAGCTATGCGGAAGTAATTTACTATTTGCTCTGTGAATATCTACCAAGCGGCCAATTGCGGGTGCCGAGCATCGAACGACTGCTAACGCTAACCGAAAGGCAAGTGGTTCGCGATCTTGACGTCACCGGATTAGACCTGATAGAAGCCCTGCAGCGGTGCTGCCATAGAATAGGCTTCAGGTTCAAGTTTGTCCCTCGGCCTGTGCCAACCGGGCCTGAGCAAGCGATTGTGTTCTACCGACCTGGCAGAGGCAGGATGGTTGAGTTAAACTGCCAGCGGGCAGGAGAACAATTCAGCATCTCAAAGACAGATATCGCACACCTCCACAGTAGGAAAAATTTCTGGCCGATAACGCATAGATATATTGGCCAAGGTAATTTCAAAATTTATGAAGCGACGTTTGATCTGGTCAAGGCGTGGGCCCCTGCCGATGAGGATACCGACTATGATAAATTTTCACCCTCGACAAATGCTGATTTCTACAAGGTAAAGGATGTATTTCGCAAATGGTGTCTTAATGAGGCAGGCGACTACGGCGGCTCACCCTACAATCAGGGCGATGCATTTGACTTTTCAAAAATCTTCCAGAGCACCAATTTCGTCCGTCGTCACAGGCGTTTTTGGCCGACCCTTACCACTGACAAACAGGGCAAATCCTTGGGTTATTTTTTGGAGGCATCCTTCGATGATGGCCTGCATTGGTGGCAGTATCTCTATGCTTTTAACAACCTGCTCAACGAATGTGGAGTGTGGCTAAGCAGCGACTATCTCGATGCTGATACATGGGTGGCGGCCTTAAAGGGGGTACTTAAGTTTAGAGTAACGGCATCCGTAATCAGCGACGAAAGGCTCAGTTGCGTAGTTGCCGATGGACCTATTAATTCGACGGTGCCCGTGGTTGATCATATCGTCACACTACCTCGCTGGTTCAAGTTCCGCCAAGTTTCGGGTCGCAGCATTTTCAAAAACACATCGGACGAATCCTTGGGTGTGCCGGACGAAATCGATGATTCTACCGCTTTGTACGAATTCATCCGTAAAAAGGCCGAGGCTGCATCCGCGGTAATCGAGACAGTTGATATCCAGACACCTTGCCTGGCATTTGATTACAGAGTCGGCGACAGGGTGACTGCAAGCCCTGAGAGCCGGGACCTGCTTAGCTGCAGGAGTGATAACCGCAGTGTCCACTGGATAGAGCGGGTACAGATGGACTTTGAAAAACAGTGTACTAACTTGAAAATCGTTCGGCAAAGGACCTAACAGTCATGAGCAAACAGACAAATGTTGAAAATACTCAGCAGGCACTGGAAAGACTTGTCCGAAAGAGTTCAGAACAAACTACAGAGACATCGACTGTGGCTTCACCCGGTGCTCGTGCAACCGCTTGGGCTGTTAAGGTAAAAAGTAATTCCTCATATAACGTCTACAACGTCCGGGCGGTAGAGACAGGCCAGCCGGGGTCACTTCCCACAGAGATTGGTAGCGAGATGCAGGCGACCAACTTGGCTGAATCATTCCAACAAACAGGCCAATTGCCGGCCGGAACCTATGTGGTAATGTCCAGAGTAGGTAAAAAGAACGTCTTCTATGCGCCGGTCTAAAAGCATTCGATTTTGGATTCTCGGTGAGGACTGAATAATGGCTGCGGCAAATTGCAAATCATGGCGTCTTAATAAAGCGGCAAATCTTTCGATCCTGATACAGTTGATATTTCTGGCCTCCCTGATTGTGGGCAGCTGGGTCAATTTACAGCGCCAGCTCGATTTGCTGCAGCGCGATGTAACCATGCTGCTTCAGTGCCAGAAGAGTTTTGAGCAAAAACTTGAATCGCTTCAGACAAAAAGCCTCTCTTGCGAATACCGCCTGCAGGCAATTGAAAAAAACATTTCTAAGGGCGATATCACACAAGGAAGTTTTAGACCTTAACCAATAAGACAAAACCACACCTCTTGTCGTTCCCGGAAAAACAAAAGGTGTATCCTACTGTTTTACTGCCGATGAATAGAACATTACAGAATCGTCTGCGAAAAGAATTATGTCCGAATGGGATATGGCAACTAAGCGCTACTATGAAAGCGCTGCTAAAATATCATATAGCTCACTTACCTGAGAGAAAAGTCTCAGAGAATGGTACACGTTACCCCAAAAATCCAGCAGAAATGAGGGCCTTCCTCATCAAGTTTTTTACCAGACACTACTTTCAAGCACAACACAGTTTATTTGATTATATGACTTCAAGTGACTTCCTACATCTTTTAACGTCTGGGAAATTGCAAATTCTTGATATCGGTTGTGGCCCCGCTGTCGCTTCTTTAGCAATCACTGACTTGCTTGCCTACATCGTTGAACATCATAAGGACATAGACAAGTGGCCAAAGGGCAAGACGGTGAGGATAACCTACTTGCTGAATGACATCTCCGGCGCTTGTCTATGTACCGGCCAACGTATGTTAAGCGACTACTTCAGGATTAGCAGAAAGCATAGTGGAGGGATTATTCATAGCCGAACAATTAGCGTACAAAAGGCCTTTCCCGCCAACATGAACCAACTCAGACGAGTACAACACAACTTGGGCACATATGACATAATAACGTTTTCCTATGCTATAGTGCCCTTAGATGAAGACAATGGATTAACTAACCTTGCTGACGGCTTGTTAAACATTGAGACGCTCTGCAGTCCCCATGGAAGAATCCTGATTTTGCAGGATAGGTTTAATGCGCCGCTTATACGACGGCTTAGCAGAGCGATAGGCAGATCAAGTCACCAAGAGGAATTAACACAACATGTTTATCCGAGCAGAAACACGAACGAAACTCATACGTACACATATTACCACTGTTTGTACGAACCTACCGAGAAATGACGGTCGGACAAGGTCTCATAGCCCGATTATTACCAGACTACACAGTTACATTTTGTATAATCACAACGGTTTTTGAAGGTATTCCAAACTTCAGATGTCTCTCGGCATAGGCTGACAGACACATTCTTGTCAAAGCTGCGAATGGTATCGATTAAAAAATTGTAAAATTCTATACGCTCTTTGCGTGGATAACGGAGCTTGCCATCTGAAGCGCCTTTAACGAAATTGCGCTTGCAGAGCTTTCGAGCGCGACTGCCATACGTCTCAGCAGCAAAGCGAAAATGGCCGGGCAGAAGCCTGAGCATCCCGAGTGTTATGTTTTCTGGTCGGATGACAGTTAGTATTCTTTCAATTAAATCGGTATACCCGGCCAGCCAGTCGGGGTACAGAATACCAGGGTCAATGCGAAACCGTATTCGATAGCCGTGGTCCTGGCACAGTTTAGCCGCGTTGATACGCTCGTCAAGACTGGCTGTGCCCAGCTCATATGTTTCGATTATCTGTTGGCTGTTCAGGCTCCAAGAAACAACTGTATGCTCGTTAGGCTCAATGGCTAACAGGTTATCAATGTTGCTGCTCTTAGTTAACAACATCAAATAGGCATTAGAGAAACCTGAAAAAAATGGAACTAACATCGTAGTAAGACCGGTTATGTGGTCGAGCGCAAGACTGTCGAGCATTTCACCCATGTTAAAGTTGGCTTTGCCTCGACAATGGACCAAAGCCTTTCGTATTTGCTTAAACATGCTCTCGTAGTTGATATTAATCTTAATAAATGGAGCGAACTTGCGATAAACAAACGCTAAGTAGCAATATGTGCAGTAATAGGGACAACCGTTCGAGATGGGAACCAGCTTGTAGTAGGGCTGGCAACAAACGTTCGAGCAGGCCTCATTTCGCACCTTATCACAATATGAAAATCTCCCAGGTTGCCCATCGAAATACCCTACAAAAGATGATGTTTGCCCTATCATTAAAGTCCTTTTTCCACTTAGCAGGGCTTGAGATAGCGACATATTTGGAAAATGCCCGCCGCGCTGTCGCTCTATTACATGAATCTCGGCCGATGGAAACAACTCTAAAATTCGCTGCGCCTCAGGATGGTCCGCCACTTTCTTCCACAACAATATAGTCTTGGGTTTAAATCGCTTCGCTATGTCCATAGGCAAGTTTTGTACCGAACCCGGTAATTTTACCAATCAAAGTAAAAGTATTATAGCGGAAAAACGTGAAATGCATCTAAAATTAAGGAGAAGAAGTATGAGAAAGATTGTTGCAACATTAATTCTATCATGCCTTTTGTTGGTTGGCTGCGAGAGCCTGCGTTTTGCGCCAACTGAGACGCAGAAGCAAAACGCCTGGCTACACAACCGTACAACCACTATAGCAGCTGATACTGCAAAAACGGAAGGCGCCTCTGGGAAACTGCAGGCCTTGACCAGATTATCAAAATTGCAGAGCGGGGCTTGCATATCTTACTACGGCCTGCCGAAAGAACTCCCGCAAGCCGATACCGCTGAGGACGTACTTGCCGAATCAAACTTCCAGCTTGCGCAAACCGCTTTGGCCGAGTCGGCTGAAAGACCTGATGCTTGGCAGGTAGCTGATAATGTGTTTGAATTGGCTATCGGCATATCAGCTCTATTGGGCGGTGTGTATGGCACGAGAGCGGTTCGGTTCTTGAAAGGGGCCCGAACAAGATCTAAGGCCCTCCAGGAGATTATCACAGGCAACGAGCTTTTTAAGAGCCAACACACGGACCAGGCTGGCGCATTCAAACAAGCCCACCAAAAACAGTCACCTGAAACACGCCAATTGGTTGCGCAGATTAAACCTTAGCAACGACCGTGGCGCCGCGTTGCTGATGCTCGACAATCCGGAGGGTTGAACTCCCACCAAAAAAGCCTACAATGGTCGCCGTATACTAAAGGTTGGAATCAATAGGCCAAAGGGTGCCACCCTGATGATTGTCGGTGTGCTTACTGCTCAACTGCATATGCAGGGGATAACCTCGCTCAAGCAAAAGCGAAGTATCGTCAAAAGTCTGATCGGCCGGCTCAAAAGCAGGTTCAATATCTCCATCGCCGAGGTCGACCATCAGGACAATAAAACCTCTGCTGTCGTTGCAATTGCAATGGTCTCAAACGATACCCGCTTCATAGACCAGCAGTTTGATGCCATGATTTCTTTTATGCGAAAGGACGGCCGCTTCTACCTCGGCCAAATCGAAAGAGAAACTTTTTAGCTTTATACAAGTCAGAATATCTTATCGACGATAAACCTTGCTCCCAGAAATATATCGACGGCCATTGCCAAACATAGGATAACCAGTCGTAGCCAGTGAATACGCAACTTCGCACGTGCTGTAAAGTAAACAATGGCAACCGCAATCGTACCGAGTATGTACATTGTGGCGGCTTCCACAAGCAGCTTCGCATACTCTGTCCCCAAGCCTGCAAATATTTCAAAATGTCTACTCGCCTGCAGTAGTGTCACAGCCGAAAGTGTACCCATAATCATTGCGGTCACCAGGACCCATTTCCTGTCCGCAGGATCGGCAAGGACAAGTCCCTGCATACCCTCGCCTATAATCACCGAACTGCACAAGACCGGAAAGGCCAACCAGATAATCGGGCTGACCTGAAAAAAAGAACTACAAAAGGCCAGTACAATACCGATGGCCAAAATTGCCAAGACCGCGAACCGTCGGGCCACCAGCAGCATTGAAAAGCCTATGATCAACGGCGCTACCGGAACATGATAAAAGCCTACTAAAGTCATATTGCGTTCGGCCATAACAAGTGGAACCAAAAGTCCGGCCAAGTCAGCTAAGCCCAACTTAAGCCCTACCGGAATTACGAACAATCTAAGGTACGTAACCATCTGGGAAAATAACACTATCATCAAAAATGGCAGTGCACAAAGAGGGAACCTCAGCCATCTCCACCTGGCTTTAGGCCCGAACGCCGCAGGCAAAAACAACCATGGTATACTCGCTGTCAGCAAACCGGCCGCCGGATGGTAACAGGCCAGGCCAAGTGAGAATGGGCCGAAGCCATAAACAGCCCCTGCAAAAAACGAACCGAAAAATGAAGCCACCCATCGCCGACTCAGCACGAAGCAGCCCAGAGAACCCAGGCAAATATTTACTATAAGAAGGTATTGCAGCCCATGGAATTGTTTGAAATACGGCTGATAAAGGTAACCCGCAAAGCCAGCGTAAAGAATCGCGGCGGCAGCGAATCTACTGTATTTGGTACTTAGCGCCTTGTACATCGCCATGGCGTATCATCCGTGAACCAAGTGACATAAAACCACCTGTAAACTATTTGCACACTGATTTGCCGGTACCGATAGTAACAATGCCTTCCTTAAGGACCTTTTTGCCGTGCTTGGCCACCTTCTGTATCTATCAAATCGGCAAAATCCCCAAAAGATATGCAGCCTGAATCCCTTAAGATTCAAAATAGTAGTCGTAGGGCCGCTAGTCTGTCGCACTCCCCATTTCGAGGTATTTTACGCTTTTTCGGTTGATAAGTAGCCTTCTGATGGCATGAGTCTGAAACGAATAAGGGCCTCGCCGGCTGTTTTTACAATCTCTGTGGCAAGTTTTTCGCCCGAATAAATCCGAGGCGGTGCAATTTCTGCCGCGCCCGGGCCGTATGCGAAAAAATGGTCAACGGCTTTGTAGACATAACTAAATAGATTGCTGGCCCCCAGGCCAGCTGCACACTTGAAGACCTCGTCCACTACGCCGGTGACCCTCGCTGATAATTCCTCAGCCTCACTCAGATTACCAGTGCAAACATTCTCGATAATTGAATTAAGTTCTTTTGCAAAACAATTAGCTGAGCCCAACAGGAATCCATCGTAGATTCCGCCGCTGGTGCGCAACCACTTGGAATAGTCGCCTTCCGCACCTCTGACAAGATACACACCGCCCAAATCAAGACCGGACATAGCCACCCTGTCATCTCCGCTCGTGTCCTTGAGTAGATAAAAATTGCTGAATTCCGCCGCCAGCTTCGCTACTGTCTCGCCGGACATTTCATTTGCAGTTACCTGCGGCAGTTGGTAAAGAGCAATAGGCATCCCCAACTCCAGGATAGGTACGAGAGCACTATATATTTGCGCCTGTGAAAGATTTTTGCCCTTCGGTGGACAAACTGTAAATCCGCACACCTTTGTCTTTTCCATAACCTCATCATCATTTTCAATGCCCACCAACTCCTTCAACCACGCAAGCGTATCAACCATGCTCTTACGCGCTGCTTGCGCATCAGTTCTCAATACGCCAATCAGTATCTGTACATCGAGCTTCTCAGCCAAATCGTGGTCGAACGCCAGGACCTGACGGATTTCCTCTTCGCTCATTTCCCAGCCATCCCCGGTCGAGCCGGGAATCAGGTAAGCCCTGACCCATTGCGACAAATGCGCAAGATGGGCCTCCATCCGTGCAAAATCAATGTCTCCTTGCTCGGTATAGTGGGTTAGTGGCGGACACAAAAGCTTCGGTATCCCCTCGGGAAATAGCCGACCAACTAATCTACGTCTTTTTTCCTTCACAGAGTTGCTCATCAATATTCGCCTTTCTCTATTCTCACCCTAAATCCAAAATCGCTCATTTAAATGCAATTCAAACCGTTGAAAGCGCACGCCAAAACAGTTAAAGATAAAATAACTAATTCCATCTACTTTAAAATTACCTTGCCTGTGCCCGTAGTGATCCTGCCTATCCTGTAGACCTTCTCGCCGTATCTGGTCAATTTCTTTTTTATCGACGCGGCAAAATCCTCCGCCACTACCAGCACATATCCTATCCCCATATTAAAGACTCTGAACATTTCCTCCTCTTCAACAGGGCCGGCTTCCTGCAAAAACTCGAATATCTTGTGTCTCGGCCAGCTCGACTTCTTTATCACGGCATCACAGTCTTTCGGCAGCACCCGCGGAATATTTCCCGGCAAACCACTACCGGTAATATGTGCCATCCCATGTACGATTTTTTTAACTTTGTATTGTGACAGCAATTTCACTATCGGCCGAACGTAAATTCGCGTCGGCTCCAGCAAAACGTTACCTAATACGGTACCGTCAAGGCCCTCCGGCGCGTCGGTCATCTTCAGACCGGACTTCTCAAAACAGATCTTGCGAACAAGCGTATAGCCGTTGCTGTGAAGTCCGTTTGAGCCAAGACCAAGAATTACATCGCCCTTCCGCACATGCCTTCCGTCGATGATTTTTCTTCGCTCCACCACTCCCACGGCAAAACCGGCAATGTCGAAATCGCCCACACGGTACGTGTCCGGCATCTCAGCCGTCTCACCGCCTATCAAAGCACAATCAGCCGACCGACAACCGGCAGCAACGCCCTTTACCAGCTCCGCAACCACCTTAGGCTCCAGTTTGTTCACCGCCAGATAATCCAGAAAAAACAATGGCTCCGCCCCCAGAACGAGCATGTCATTGACGCTCATCGCCACCAAATCTATCCCCACCGTATCGAACTTCTTTATCTTGCCCGCCAGTTGGACCTTGCTGCCAACACCATCCGTGCACGCTACCAAAACAGGCCTCTTATAATTTCTCTTGAAGAGCCTTTCATCGTAATCCAGCCGAAACAGCCCTGCAAAGCCGCCCCTCAGTTCCATAACACGGGGCCCGAATGTACTGGCCACCGATGAATAGATTTGCCCGGCGCTCTCATCGCCGGCCTCGATACTTACTCCGGATTGCTCGTAGGTAACGTATTTACTCATACCTCTTGCCCATCATCGAACATACGCATCTGGTAATGTTCAAGGGAGAATTTATTCACCACAGTATCCACCGGTATTCTGTAGTTACCACTCCAGCACGCCGTGCAGTAGTGGTCCGCCGGCAGATTCGCACAAGATAGCAGCCCCTCCAGCGACATATAACCGACACTGTCCACTTCGAGAAACTCTTTGATTTGTTCCAGACTGCGGCCATTTGCCAGCAGCTCTTCTTTCGTGGGAAAGTCCACACCGTAAAAACACGGATACCTCAGCGGCGGACAGCTTACCCTCATGTGGATTTCCTTCGCTCCTGCCCGACGCAGTGTCCTGATTTTGCCTCGCGTCGTCGTGCCGCGGACTATTGAATCGTCCACCACTACAATGCTCTTGCCGCCCACTACCTCCTTTATCACCGCCAGCTTAAGCTTGACCTGCAGCTCTCGCAATTGCTGGCCCGGTGAGATAAATGTCCTGCCTACATAGTGGCTCCTGACCAGTCCCATATCGAACGGTATTTTGCTTTGCTCCGAGTATCCTATTGCCGCCGACGTCCCTGAATCAGGCACAGGCATTACAACGTCAGCATCAATGGGGTGTTCTGTGGCCAGCCGTCTGCCGAGCTTTTTTCTAAACTCGTGCACGTTCTCACCGAAAATAGTGCTGTTTTGCTTGGCAAAATAAACATGCTCGAAAATACAGTGTGCTGGCGTCACGGCCCCCGGCGTGACGAAGAATCTGCTGCTCAATCCGTCTTTGTCCAGCCGAACGATTTCACCGGGTTCGACCTCACGAACGAACTTGGCGTCTACGGCATCCAGGGCACAGCTCTCGCTGGCAACAACGTAAGCTCCTTCTTCGGTCCGGCCGACACACAAAGGCCGAATGCCGAAGGGGTCACGGGCCGCCTCAATCCTGTCAGCGTACAAAAACAGAAGACTGTACGCGCCCTGCAAATGATTTAATACATGAGCCAGTGGGTCGGGATTGGCAACATGGGTCGGCTTGGCAAGCAAGTGAACAATTATTTCGGTATCGGAAGTAGTCTTGAAAATGCTCCCATATGCCTCATACTCATCCCGTAATAGCGCTGCATTAATAAGATTGCCGTTATGTGCCGCCGCCACCTGCCCCCGCGAGTACTCACTCAAAAGCGGCTGGCTGTTCATCGGATTACTCGAACCTGTGGTCGAATACCGCACATGGCCTATAGCCATTGGATTGGTCAGTTTCTCCAAAAGACCCGTGCCGCCCCGAAAGACCCTGCTCACTGTGCCCATGCCCGTATAACAATGGATAAACTCTCCGTTACTGGATGCTATCCCCGCCGACTCCTGTCCGCGGTGCTGCAGGCTAAACAAACCAAAATAGGCTTTCTGCACCGCTTCGGGGCCTCCAAAAATACCGAAAAGACCACAATTCTCTCTTTTCTCTGAAATCATACGCCCTACACGAAAATTGGGGATCCAAACAACAGTCAGCGTAAACAGTAGTTTAGCGAATTGGCCAAAGCAAGTCAAACAATTGTTTCGTCTGACGTTGGGTACATAAAATCAGGCATCCGTCGAATTTTCCCTCCCTTATTTACACAGACAAGGACGCTGGAGCCCTCAGCCAGAAGTGCTCCGTCGCTGCAGCGGCTCAGTTTGTAAGTATGCTCAACCTTGCTGGTGCTAATATTTGAGCAGCTTGTCAGCAGTTCGAGCTTCTCGTCATATTTCGCGGGCTGGCGATATTTCATTGCAAGCTCAGCAACAACAAAGAATATACCCGCCGCTTCAAGCTCTTTATAAGCCAGACTATTCGCCCGAAGCAGCTCCGTCCGACCCATCTCAAACCAGACCGGATAGACGCTGTGGTGAACCACGCCGCCCTGGTCGGTTTCAGCATAGCGTGGGGTGATTGTTATCGTATGGCCCTGAATACTTATTCGCTTTGGAAAATCCATATCTTAATTTATAGCACATAAAAACAAAAACGCTCTATCGGGCTTTTAAACACAACGTGGTGTGCCACAAACAAATCTCATAATTGCCTGCCGAGCGCCTCAAACATCGCCACCACATTTTCCACCGGCGTATTGCTCTGAATATTATGAATCGCAGCAAAAACAAAACCGCTCCTCCGCCCGAATACCTTAACCCGCTCAGCAACCTGCTCGCGCACCTCGTCGGCTGTGCCAAACGGCAGTGTCTGTTGCGTGTCAATACCGCCGCCCCAGAAAATAATCCTGTCACCATATTTCTCAGACAGAAGTTGCGGGTCCATACCTTTCGCTGAAGTCTGAACAGGATTCAGAATATCGAAACCGGCTTCGATGAACCCTTCGATTAACGGTTCACACCCGCCGCAGCAATGCTTCATCGTCTTCCACTTCGTGTTGGCGTGTATCCAGTCATTAAGTTTCTTGCTGAACGGAAGATAAAGCTCCCTGTATCCCTCCGGACTGCAAAACAGCGTATTCTGCGCCGCTAAGTCCGTCCCGTCTAAATAAACAACGTGAACTTTGTTGCCCACAGCTTGGTATATCCGCTCAAGGTTCTTAATGGCAATTTCAGCTTGACCGGCGAAAACCTCCTTTATGTATTCCCTTCGCGTCACCGTGCTGATATACCATTCTTCAATGTCCCGAATCCCTTTTGGATGCTTCAGGAACGGCGCCGGAACAAGTGCTATATCGCCAAAAGCCGTCCCCGAAAAACCCGCTGTAATGGCAAGGTCCGTGTTTTTATAAAGGTCATTCGCCCGCTGCTCGTAAATCCTCAAATCTTCGTCGCTGACCGGCCCGAACTCCTCAAGATTGTCCGCTGGATTCAATTTCGCCTCGTCTATCGGCTCCTGACGTATAATCGCGTCAAAGTAGAACCCGCCCTTGGGCATCTTGGCCGATGCGGGCACTGACCTGTCGCCTTCCGGATACTGCAAAATAGCCCCATCGGCGTCCGGCTCGGTATTGAACTCGCCCGCAACCAGCACGTCCGTGCCGTCAAAGGTCCTCCACCGCTTCCAGCCCGCATTCGCGAAGCCAAAAAAGTTCTTCGGCCCCGCCAGATTCACAACATCAATGCCAAGCGCTTCACGTAGATCTGCCCCAACCTCTCCAAGCATTTGATAAGGCTCGATGACCTTGACCGGCTCCCCGGCCTTATCCAGACCAATCGCCTCTCGCAGCTTCGCTACTACACTGACCTGCGCCCCGGAAAAAGGAGTACCGCCCAAATCAACGGCAGCACGGTCCACCTCTTTGTGCTCAAGCATCCTGAGAACCCGCTCCCTGCCGGTTACTCTTGATCCTCGCCTTCCACTGCTCTCACCGTCTGAATCCATATTCCTAAAACCCTACACCTTTCCTTATATTTCGAAATTTTATAGGGTCGGTATTATACCACTTGACGCAAACTAATGCCAAAAATAAGCCAAAAGCGGCAATTCCTGCTCAACTCAGATAACATTAGAAAATAAGGCATTGACTAAATCGCTTTCTAAGCGCATAATACTTCTGTTATTTCAGTTGAGAAGACTTTTGACTATTTAAGGGTCGCCATTTTGCTGCACCTTGCTGCTTTTCCGCAAAAGGGGGGCCGAATCTGTGAAAGGAAAAACTCATGAAAACCTGTCTGATGCCTTTAGCTTGCTTTGCAATACTTACTGCCACCTGCGGTTTGGTCCGCTCGGCCGAACCTAATGCACCCGGCCAAACCACCTCCGACAGCGTGGCAGTTACCGTTAACGGTACCGAAATCTATGAAAGTCGGATTGAAGAAGAGCTCAAACCACAGCTTGAGAAAATGTCCAGACAAATGCCGCCGGCGCTTGTTGAGCAAAACAAAAAACGGCTTAGAACACAAATCCTCGAGAGAGTGGTCGTCGAGCAGTTACTCGATGAGAAAATAAAAAAGGCCGACGTGACCGTCACCGAAGAAGAGGTGAATAACCAGCTCGAGCAGATGGCCTCGCAACAGCGGCCTCCGTTGTCAATGGAGGATTTCAAAGGCATGATAGAAGCCTACGGCAAAAGCTTCGACGAGGTAAAACAGCGAATCAAAAGAGGGCTGGGCTATCAAAAACTCTTAGAGGCCCAGTGGACCGGCAAAATAAATATCACAGAAGAGGATGCCCAAAAGTATTATTCCGAAAATAAAAGAGAATTCGAAACACCCGAACAGGTAAGAGCAAGCCATATACTTATAAAATCCGACACCACCGGCCCTGACTCTGACCCGAACCAGGCAAAAGCTAAAGCCAAAGAAAAGGCCGAAGACCTGCTTAAACAAATCAAAGAAGGCGCCGACTTCGCCGAATTGGCCAAGGCCAACTCTACCTGCCCCTCAGCGGCAAAAGGCGGAGACTTGGACTTCTTCACAAGAGGCCGAATGGTCCCGCCATTCGAAAAAGCAGCCTTCAAATTGAACGTCGGGCAAATAAGCGAAGTCGTCGAGACCCGATTCGGATACCACATAATCAAAGTCACCGACAAAAAACAGGCAACTACCAAAACGTTTGAACAGACCAAAGACGACATAATAAATACACTGACACAAACCAAGCAGGGCGAATTCGTCAAAGCCTATATCGAATCACTTAAGGCAGACTCGAGCATCGTTTACCCCCCCGGCAAAGAGCCGGACAGTAGCGGCATTACTATCGGGCCCGGACAGGCCCCACCCAGATATCGACAGACCGCTCCGCCCAAGGAAAAGACCGCCGACAAATGACAAAATATTCCGGCTTTGCGATAAGCCGCAAAACGCAGCATATAAATTTATTATTGCCGACTGTCCGCTCTGAACTGCCGCTCCCCCGGCTCAAACTCCGCTATATTCATTCGGTTGACAACTCCTTCAGGTCCTGAGCCTCAACTTCGACCTCAAGCTGCTTCATAAACTGCTCAACAGCACAAAGTCGCTGCTCAGCAAGCTTGCGCACCTGCTCAAAGCGAAAACCTTCCTTCAAACGGGCCTGCCAGTACCGATAATCTTTTTTCTTACGCCAGCTTTGCACCACATCACAAATACTTTTGCCCGTGCAAACAAACCGCCTGAACTCATTAAGAACTCCCGCTGCCCCCATATCCTCCAGATTGCGGGCGTCCGAAAGTATCATCGCCTCCATCGTCCCGGCCGAACGCCTGCCGCTCTCGGTGATAATCCTGTTTATCTTCTCGATTTTGGCCCTTTCAACTGCATCTGCGAGCCTCTCCTCAACCACCTTCGTCGAAAAATCCAGCAGCTCGTCTCCATTAGCTTCGAAATTCCCGGGCTCGGCTCCCTGTCCTTGCGTTCCAAGATGCCGGGCCAGACCAGCCTCATTGAAATATGTCGCCGCTATCAAACAGAAGCGGTCTATCTGCACACTCTTCTTGGCCAGCTCCTCCAGCCCGCAGATATATTCGACCGTACGCACGAGACGCTGGGCACGGTCCCAAAGAGAATTATCGAACTGCCCCGTTGGCCTCCGTAGAGTTAGAGCTTGTTCGGCCAGGTCTCTTACAGCATCGAGTTCGGACATAAATTCCCGTTTCTTGGAAATTCAACGGTATGTGTTATCACAGAACAGCTTCTTTCAGTCAAGCTTTTTTTGACATTCGCTGACAAGTGCACAACACAAAAATTTTTTTGCAAAATTTGCAGTAATCTCTTGGCAGGTGCCGATGTTCACTGTGTATAATGACTGGGCTTGCTGCAGGATTCTTTTCCGTTGACTTTATAAACGCTTTTTCAGGGACGAAAAATATGTCAAACCAGCCAAGAGTCGCAAAAGTATTGGCAGCTCTGCTGGTTTCAATGACAACCGGGGCAATAGTCTTAATGGCACTGGCCAATGACCCTCCTTCCGCCGGTCCCTTCTGTCTTTCGAGTTATTATCGGCTCAACTCCGTCGAAAGAGCCATTCGCTCCTTGGCCGCCCAGTCACCCAGCCGATGGAACTGTATCGAAATCTACTATAGTGCTACGCGGGCCGGCAACATACAGCAGTTGGCCTCACTCAGCGGCCTGGCCGGTCCCGAGGATATCAACTGTCATTTTGTTGTCTGCAACGGACTCGGCGGCGGCGACGGCCAAATACAGTCCACCGAAAAATGGCAAAGACAATGGTCAATCATACCCGGCCGAACCTGGTACGGCACCGGCCAGACCGTCCGAATCTGCGTTATAGCCGATGGAAAAGCTGCTCACCCGACCGACTTCCAGAGAAAAAGGGCCGAAGCCCTCGTAGAAGTCCTGTGTAGAAAGTTCGATATTCAGCCCGATTGCATCTACTACCCCGGCGACTGGCAGTAATTACGACACACAGGCAAAGCTCCCCCCTTTTTCCCCTACCACACCGGTTCCACGTGAGTTCGTGTCAAAGAACGCCCGTCAAACCGCGGCTCAATCTTGCCGAGGTCCAACCCAAACCTCTCAAGTATCGTGGGTGTTCTCAGGCCCGCCAGGGACGCCCCCTCTCTTTGATACCCGCCAAAACATCCTTCGCGATAAGCGTATCTTCCACAATCTGAAAATCAAACATCCCGACAGCAATAAAATCAGCCCCCTTCTCGAACGCATACTTAAACCCGGACCTCGGCGCAATTGCTCCCGCAGCTAATGTCTTGAACGCTATCCACGGCGCCTCCACCTTCTTCATATACTCAACCGTCTCCTCAGGGTTAAGGCAATAGATGTTGTCGTGAAATTCGTTGTGGTCATCATAACGCTGGCCGTCGACACTAAACGGTCTGCGCTTCTCCTTCGGGTGCGCCGACCAGTATTTGTCGTGGTGCAGCGTCTTGACGTAGTAGTCCGCCTTTATCCCCGCCTCCTCGAACTCCATCGGCACAAATAGTGAATGACCGCCGACCCCCGCCAATATCTTGTGCTTCCTTATGTGCGCCAGCGCCTTCTCTAATACGTCTATCCGACCCCTCTGCACCGTAAAATCGCAGACCGCCCCATGTAGATATATCGTCGTAGCCCCCTTGTCTACCGTCTCGTCGATGTCCGCCTTCGGATTTTCCTCCCGCGGCTTAACAGATGCAATCGTCTGAATCTTCCCTCCCGTCGCCTTCTTGTATTTATTGATAACATCTATCTGCGTGCTGTCTATAATAATCGCATTAACGCCTCGCTCCTCAGCTAGCGCAAGCGTCTCAAAAACCTTCTCATCGGTGTTGTAAGCCTTGAACAATTCTGAAACATAGATTAAGTCCCTCGAGTGCGCCCAGCCCCCAATCAAATTCCCGCCCAAAATCAGCCGGCTTATCTTAAGACCGCCTATCTTGCCGGCCGGCATCTCAACATCGGATTTGCCCTTCCGCCTCTCCTTCTTAACGTCAATCCCCTTCTCCATCGCCGCCAACAGAATCTTCTCCTCTAAACTGACAAATCCTGCCGCCCCCACAGCGACCGACCCTTTTATAAAATTCCTGCGATTAAATTTCTCCGACATCACTTACTTCTCCTAAAAGACTCATTCACCTTTCATTTTTACCCACACATCATCAATTTACCTTATAGCCCCTGACTACCATTATATGCGCTTTTACGCTTCAACCAAGCAAAAAAACGCCCATTCGTAACCGCTTTGACGAACACGTTGAAAAAGACTATAATCAAATCGGTTTTTTTCTGGATAATGATATGGAATTGACCCTAATCGTCGCCGGTCTCGTTCTGATTGTAGTCGTCCTGGCCCTTCTCATCTGGCTCATCACCACCAGTTTCGCCGCCAGAAAAGATACCGCAATCCACGCCGCCAACATCGGCCTGCTCGCCCAGCAGCTCGAGGCAATAAAGGCCGCCCAGGACACCACAAAAGACACCCTCCAGAAGTCCCTCCAAACAGGCCAGCAGACCATAAGCCAGAGCATCCAGTCCAGCCAGCAGGTCCTCGGCCGCCTGAACGCGCAAATCGGCGAGCTCCAGGGTACTAACAAGCAAATGCTCCAGGTCGGTACCGAAGTAAGAAGACTCCAGGATATCCTTTCCAGCCCCAAGCTCCGCGGCCAGATGGGAGAGTGGTCGCTCAAAAACCTCCTCGAAAACATCCTCCCCAAAGACAGCTACGAACTACAATATGGATTCAAAGATGGCAAAGTCGTCGATGCGCTGATTAAAATGACCGACTACTCCGTCCCCATCGACGCCAAGTTCCCCCTCCCCGCCTTCGAGGCAATCGTAAAGGCCCAGACCGATGAGGAAAAAACCAGACTGCGAAAACAGTTCCTGAAAGATGTAACCAACCACATCGACAAAATCGCCTCCGACTATATAAGACCCGCCGAGGGCACCCTCGATTTCGCAATGATGTACATACCCGCCGAGAACATCTATTACGAAACAATCGTCAAATACGAAGGCGACACAAAGGACATCCTCCAGTACTCCCACGACAAAAAGGTAATACCCGTCTCCCCCAACCTCCTGTACGCCTACCTTATGACCATAGTAATGGGCCTGCACGGCTTACAGATTGAAAAACAGGCCGCCGAAATAAGACAAAACCTCAAAAAACTAAACGCCTCCTTCGGTGATTTTGGCGCAACTTGGGAAGTCCTCGGCCGACACCTCAGAAACGCCTACAGCCAGTACGACGAAGGACAAAAAAAACTCGACCGCTTCGGAATCCACCTAAACCAAATACAAACCGAACCCGAAGAAAAATCCAAAAATGAATAACAACAGAAACGTATAATGACATACCTGTTGATCATATTCATAATACTTATATTGCCGCTACTTACTATATTGCTTTTTAAAATCCTTCCTTTTTTAACTGCCAAGCCCACAATATCTGCAGATTACCTAACAGAGTACAACACAATTACCAAACCATCCAACTATGACCCCAATGAGAACGCCGCACCCTATTATCAAAAAGCCTTTGAGGCCCTCGTCGATATCCCCGAAGACATCAAAGAGTTCGCACAAGCCTGGCCCGGCGACATGAACGAGGTCGAGCTTAACGTGCGCCAAACTTGGCTTTCCTCTAACTCCGACTCCCTGCGTTACCTCAAAGAGGCCTCTCAAAAACCATATTGCTGGATTCAAAGGCAAAGTGCTGATAACGCAATCTTCAATATTGAGGTCTTCGAGCTCTCGAAGCTCCGTGGAGCAACTTGGTGCCTCAGTCTCCAGGCAAAATTGAGCGCCTACCAGGGTAGTGTAGATCAAGCATTTGACCATGTACTCGACCTCCACAAAATAGGCTCGCACTGCTCCGGCCCGGTGACTTTAGTAGAACAACTCGTAGGCGTAGCAATATGCCAGATAGCTTTTGATAGCGCTTATCAAATACTCGGCCGAATCGACATGAATTCAGACATAATGGAGATCTTCCAAATAAAGATTGAACAGCAACTTCAACAAGCTAAGCCACTAAATTTTTCCATCGGAGAAGACATATACAGTCTTGACTCAGCCCAGCGAATGTTTACTGATGACGGAAATGGTGATGGACAACTGATACCATCAAAGCTTTATAAACTCAAAAAGGAATCGCCTTTGCTTCCGTCCACATGCTACGCCAGAGCGATTATGATTTGTCTAAATCATCCCGGTAGGCGAGAAACTATACAGCTTCACCAAAAGATTTACAAAAACCTCGATGCCCTTGTTGAACAGACCCCCTGGCAGCTCCGCCAACAAGGCACAAGCTATGATGACCAAATCCAAAAGATGACCGAGGGCAATTATCTATTAACAAATGCAACAGCTTCGATGGGAACGATTTGTGAAATATACCAGAGAAAAAACACCTCCGCCGAAGCTCTGCTTGCCACATTAGCCATTTTGAGACATAAGGCCGACACCGGTTCTTGTCCGGCCCGTCTCCAAGACCTCCTGGCACTTGGCTACCTCAAGGACTTGCCGATAGACCCCTATAGTGGACAGCCCCTAGTGTATAAAACCACAGGTGAAGATTTTACTCTTTACAGCATTGGAGCCAACTTCACCGATAACGGAGGTGTGCCCAGTGAATGGGGTGAGGGTGAAGAAGGCGGCGACCAGGTCTTTTGGCCCGTAGAAAGATATTGAAAAAATGAAAAATTCTCACATTAACTTAACACCACCCCCGAAGACGTCGCAAAGGCAATCCTCTTCCTCGCCTCCGACGCCGCCTCCTTCATCACCGGCGAATACATAGCCGTAAACGGCGGCCTCTGCATGCGCGCCTGAAAAACATCCTTGCAATCCGCAGGCTTCTTTGGTATATAGGCGTTTTCACTGAAACTATTCAGAAAATATAGGACCGACTCCTAATGCAAGTCTCTGCAAGGACGCAAAGAAAGCAACGCCCCTTTTGTGAACCACTGCAAACGTCAAATTTCCGCAAACGCATAAGTCATCCGGCCAAAAAGAAGCAATGGACAATCGCCCCCGCCGACCCCCACGCCCTCGAGCTCGCCAAATCGCTGAAAGTCTCGCCTCTCCTGGCCCAGGTCCTAATCAATCGAGGAATAACCGACGCCGGCACCGGCTCGGTCTTCCTGAGACCGAAACTGACTCAACTTATTAGCCCCGAGCTTATCCCCGGAGTAAAACCTGCTGTCCAGAGAATTAAACAAGCCATCAAAAACAAAGAAAAAATCACCATTTACGGAGACTACGATGTCGACGGCATCACGGGCATCGCTATCCTCTGGCAGATTCTAACGCTCCTGAACGCGAATGTGGATTACTATATCCCGCACCGAATCGACGAAGGCTATGGCCTAAACCAGGATGCCATCACCGCATTGGCCAAAGCCGGAACCAAACTCTTAATAACCGTCGATTGCGGTATTACTGCGTTTGGCTCCGCAGAACTGGCCAAACAATTAGGCCTTGAGCTGATAATAACCGACCACCACCAGCCGGGCGCCGAACTACCCCCGGCCCTCGCCATCGTCCATCCCGCACTTGAACAATCATACTCGAACCAGGATTCAGCCGGCGCAATGGTCGCCTTCAAATTGGCCTGGGCCCTTGCCAACGAATTCAAAACCGGACGAAAACTCGAGCCTCAACTCCGCGAATTTATGCTGAACGCCACCTCACTGGCCGCTATGGGTACCATCGCCGATGTCGTCGACCTCCGCGGAGAAAACAGGATCCTCACAAGCTACGGCCTGAAATCCCTGCCTCACTGCAGCCTCTGCGGCATACAGGCGCTGATTGAATCCGCCGGACTCTCCGGACAAGGACTCGACAGCTACAGCATCGGCTTCCAAATCGCCCCTATGCTGAACGCTGCCGGAAGATTGGGACACGCGCGGCTCGCCGTCGAACTCTTAACAACCCACAGCGCCAACCACTCGACCCAGATAGCCGAATACCTAAAGCAACAAAACGGCCGCCGGCGGACGCTGGAGAGAAAAATTTTCAAACAGGCCTGCGAAATGATACTCCAGAAAAACCTCCACCACCCCGACCAAAAAAGCATCGTCCTCGCCTCAGAAAACTGGCACACGGGAGTCATTGGTATCGTCGCATCCAGAATCGTCGACAAATACTACCGACCAACGATTCTCTTCAATACCGCCCCTTCAGAAAACGGCTTCGCACAGGGCTCCGCACGCTCTATAGATGGTTTCTGTCTGCTGACTGCCATCACCGCCTGCTCACAGCACCTCGTCGACTTCGGAGGCCACAAGGCCGCCGCCGGAGTAACCATAAATCCCGAAAAAATCGACCACTTCGCCGACCTGTTCGAAACTTACGCAAAACAAAACCTCAACACCGATGATGTGGTCGACAAACTCAACATTGATGCGGAAGCCTCGCTCGGCCAATTCACCAAAGATGCCGTCCACGAGCTGCAAATGCTCGGCCCCTTCGGACAGGGAAATCCAAAACCGCTCTTCGCAACAAAAGGTGTCCGCCTCGCCTCAAAACCGAGACAGGTCGGTGCAAAAGCTGACCACCTCCAGCTTGCCGTAACTGACAATACGAACACCATCCGATGCATCGGTTTCGGCATGGGCAAATTAAATAAAAAACTCCTCGAACACGAATTCTTCAATGTGGCCTTCTACCCCCAGCTAAATACCTTCAACAACGCCACAAACGTCCAGCTCGTCCTCGCCGACGTCCGCTTCGAGTAGCGCTCTCACCCCCGCGGACCCTTACTTGTCCCCCACCTCTACCTTCTCAATCTTGAACTGTCCTAATGTCGAAACTATCCCGAAGAAATCCCCCGGGTCACCATTACCCGTAGCTAACATAATATGACCCGGCCCGAATCCCTGCGGACTCCGCGTCGCGTCGAGACCAACCCACTTGCCTCCTACGTAAGCCTCCGTCCAGGCATGGGCTCCGAAAATATGCTCCTGACCCAAAAACCCCTCACTGTACGCAACACCTGTCGCAATGCGCGCAGGTATCCCCGCCGCCCGACAAAGTGCCGCCGCAAGGATCGCGTGCTCACTGCAGTCACCCTGCTTGCTTGCCGCCACCTCCACCGCAGACGCGTACCCGACCGAAAGGTCTTTCTCCGTTATATACCCCGCAACAAAAGACTCTATCTGCTTGACTGCCTCAGCCGCGTCTTTGGCCCCGGCCACGGCGCGCTTGGCAAGACTTACTATCTGCGCGGCATCACTCTGAACATACTGCGTCGGCTTGAGCGCCTTGAGAACCTCCGCCTCACTGCCCTTATACGGAAAGGCCGACCCTCCCTCTGCGCTAACCGCCTCTACCCTGACTGCTATCTTCCCGTCCTGCATCCAACGTACCGTCTGATTATCACTCGAAGGTATCCGCAGCGCCGCACCTGCATTAGGGGTGAGATAATACGTTATCGCCTTGCTGGGACCTAAGTCGGATGACGAGAGCCGAGCCGGACTCTTCAATAAGAACCGCCCCAGAAAATCGACCACATCACTGTCGCTGAGCGCGAATTTCTTGTCGCACGCCACCATCTCAATCTGCATCCCCATTGCTGGCACGATGCTCTTCTGCATTCGAAGACCGTCATCTACATAACTTCTCATTGCCATCTCGCCGGCCCCGGGCAAAGTAATAATTGTCTCAACTTCCGTCAGAGCCACAACACGCCCCAGAAGGTCGACATCTCGTTTTGCCCCGATCCGTACCTGCGCATCCAGTGCCTGCATGGCGGCTGGACTAAATACCTTAACGCGATACTCCAGGCCCTCCTTGAGCCCGTTCTTAAACTGCAGCAGCCGCAGACCCTCAGCCATCAGAGCCCCCTCCGGCCAGTCAAATGTACTTTTTTGCTCAGTGCCCATCGATGTGGTCGTCACATTTACCTTCCCGTCCCTGCTGACCGTCCCATTCACATTCATCTTCATCATCCCTAAATCGTGCATAAGCTTAAACTCTATAGGTTCCCCTCCCGTTGTCTCGATACCCGTCTCGACCATCTGCATGGTAACTGCAGTAGCCCCCCTGCCCATCGTCACAATCATTTCCTCGGTCGTTGTTACCCTCTTACCATCCACGCTGCGGGTATGCACGTTGTAACCAATCTTTGCACCTTCAAGAAACACCGCGTAATATTCCGTCTCGCCCTCGCCCGCTGCGCACCAGTTAGTCAACAATAAGACCGCACAACAAATAATTAAAAAAGTCCTCATGGCCTGTCCACCTTTCAGTAAATAAATGGATTTGTCATCGTAAAATATCATCCGCATATCAAAAACATCGCGAGGTATTATACCATCCGCCGCCCAAATTGTCAAATCAGTTCTTCCCCGAACACCCGTCTTGTTGCATTATTTCTCTCTTTGGCTACAATACACCCGACTTTTATTTTTTTGGTGCGCTTTATGAACTTCGACGAGCTCTTGACGATAGTCTCTTCAGAAACCCCCCCGTGTCTCTGCACTGATTCGCGCCTCGTCAAAGCCGGTGATGTCTTCATAGCCGTAAAAGGTACCGCCCAGGACGGCCACAACTTCATAAACCAGGCCGTCAAAAACGGCGCCACGTTCATCGTCTGCCAAAGTTATGAACCGAACCGCAACTCACAGGCCACGAGCCACGAAATCATAATCGTCGAAGATTCCGCAAAAGCCGCCGGCTCCCTGGCACAGGCCAGCAGGAACAACCCGGCTGCAAAATTGACCAACCTGGCCGTAACCGGCACCAACGGCAAAACCACCGTCGCCTTCCTCACCCAGTCGATAATCCAAAACGCCGGCCAAGAATGCGGCCTCCTCGGTACTATCATCTACGATACCGGCCTCGCCGCCTCCGAGTCAAACCTCACAACTCCCGACTGCCTCGACATCGCCGAAGCTCAATACCAGATGCTAAAAGCCGGCGCAAAATACATGGTCATTGAGGCAAGCAGCCACGCACTCTCGCAAAACCGACTATTCGCAATCAATTTTGAGGCCGCCGCCTTCACAAACCTCGCCGGTGACCACCTCGATTACCATAAAACCGAAGAACATTACCTCGCCGCAAAAACCAGACTCTTTGAGGCCCTGTCACCTGACGCTAAAGCCATCCTGAACAAACAATCACCCCACGCCCAACGAATCGCCAGGAAAACAAATGCGAAAATCCTCTGGTACGCCGTCGACGAATCCGCAGATATCACCGCTCACGTCGAATCGATGGATATCAACGAAACCGTTTTCGTCCTGCAGTACGTCGGCCAAAAACAAACCGTAAATACCCCCCTGATTGGTCTGCACAATGTCAGTAATCACGCCGCCGCAGCAGGACTGTGTCTCGCAGCGGGCTTCGACCTACAAACAACAGCCGCCGGCCTCTCAGCCTTAAAAACAATACCCGGCCGACTCCAAAAAGTTCAATGGGATGGCAATTTCTCAGTCCTTGTCGACTACGCCCATACCGACGACGCCCTGAAAAATGTCCTCTCCACCCTGAAACCTCTGTGTAAGGCCAATCTCATCGTCGTCTTCGGCTGTGGCGGCGACAGAGACCGGACCAAACGCCCGCGCATGGCCAAAGTCGCCGAACAATTGGCTGGCTCTGTAATAGTCACCAGTGACAACCCCCGCACCGAAAAGCCCCAGGACATAATAAACGAAATTATCGCCGGCTTTGAAAATCCAAACTCCGAAAATATCAAGATCGAGCCCGACAGAAAAAAAGCCATAGAACTGGCCCTGAAAACCGCCGCCAAAAACGATATCGTCCTTATAGCAGGCAAAGGCCACGAAACTCATCAAATAATCGGAACGCAAAAATTCGACTTCAGCGACTCTGAAATAGCCCGCCAATATCTGGCAAAAAGAAAATGAAGAACTTTTCAATCGCAGAACTGGCCAAAATAATAAAAGCCCGGCCGATAAAAGACACCGGCACCTTCATTGGCGTAAGCACCGACTCACGCTCCACCAGACCCCGCCACTGCTTCTTTGCAATCCCCGGCGATAATTTCGACGGCCACGATTACCTTTCCGACGCCTTCGACAATGGTGCTGTCTGTGCCGTCGTCACTAAAAATGCTACTGCCGAAAAATTACCCGACAAAACCTTACTCAAGGTCGATGACACCATAAAAGCACTCGGCGACTTCGCCGCGGATTATCGCCGACGAACCAATGCTAAAGTAATCGCAATAACCGGCTCCGTAGGAAAAACAACTACAAGGCAAATCACCTATCACGTCTTAAGTCAACACTTCCGCGTGCGTCAGGCGCCGAAGAATTTTAACAACTATATCGGCCTGCCTCTGACACTGCTCGATGCCGACCCCGAAGACCAAATCGTCATCACCGAGCTCGGCGCAAACTACCCCGGCGAAATCGCCTACCTGACCCGAATCGCTCAGCCCGATGTCGCCCTTATAACAAATGTACACCCCGCCCACCTTGAAGGCTTCGGCAGCCTCCAAACGATTCTAAAGGAGAAGCTCTCAATATCACAGGGCCTCCAGCCCAACGGCACCTTCATAATCAACGCCGACTGCGAACAGCTGCTTAACGCCTGTCGCTCAATACTCGCCGAATTCACAACGTTCGGCAAATCGAACGATTGTGATATACAGGCTCGCAACATAACTTTCAGCGCATCTGCCAGCCGCTTCACCATCGACGGAACTCAGATTGACCTGCCCTTGCCCGGCGCCGGAAACGTTGAAAACGCACTCGCCGCCTTCTCCATCTGCCGCCAATTCGCAATAACCATAAATGACTTCGCCGAGACTATAAAAACGCTGCCCTTTATCCCAATGCGCGCAGAAATCCTCCAAATCGCAAACCTCACCGTATTAAACGACTGCTACAACGCAAACCCTGCATCAGTGAAAAATGCCCTGGATATATTGGTCAATCTCGGCCCAGAAAAAAACCATCGACTCGTCTTTATTTGCGGTGACATGGCCGAACTCGGCGAACACTCCGAAAAATTGCACGCCCAACTCGCCGACTTCATCACAAAAGCAAAAGTCCGGCTGTTACTGACCGTCGGAAACCTTGCAAAAGTCACCGCCGAAACCGCAAAAACACTCGCCCAATACGACCTGCACACAAAATCTTTCGCCGATACTGTTTCGGCTTGTAATAATTTGCACAAATACATAAAAGATTACGATATAGTATTAGTCAAAGGTTCAAGAGTGGCCAAACTGGAATTGGCCGTGGAAAAACTAAAAGAACTCTTCGCATGAAACAAAATACTGTTCACCAAACACGGGTCACAAGATGATATACCATCTGCTATGGAGCTTGCGCGAGGTTTTCACACACAGGCTCGGCTTCTACGCCTACCAGGATGTGATGTTTCGTTCCGTCGCCGCAATACTGACCAGCCTGGTGATTGCATTTATAATCGGTCCCAAAATCATCCGCTGGCTGATGAGGGAAAAAATCGGCGACCGCCCCGAGTTCCATCACGCCGCACTCAACGAATTAACCAAAGAAAAAGCAAATACACCCACCATGGGAGGCCTCATCATCATCCTCTCTGTCATCGCCACCACTCTGCTCTGGGCAAAGCTCAACAATCCCTTCGTCCAAAAGGCAATTATTTTGGTAATATGGTTCGGTGCCCTCGGCGGCGTCGACGACTGGCTAAAGCTCACCGCGGACATCCGACACCGAAGCAGAGACGGCCTCAAAGCCTGGGAAAAACTCATCTTCCAGATCGGGGGCGCCGTCTTGATAGCATCCTTCTTGTACGCCGACTTTGCCAACATAACAGATGGCAAACTCTTCTGGGTGCCGTTCTACAAGCACGGCCTGCCACTCGCAAACTGGATGTTCGTAGTAATTGCCATCTTCTACATTTCAGCCACCAGCAATGCCGTCAACCTCACCGATGGCATGGATGGGCTCGCAGCCGGCTGTGTCGGCATGGTCGCACTCGTCCTCGCCCTGCTCTGCTACGTCGCATCAGAGACAATGACAAGAACCAGCCCCGTTACTTGGGCCAGCTACCTCCTGCTGCCCGCTATCCCACAGGCCGGCGAATTAAGCATCTTCTATTCCGCAATCATAGGCGCCGCCCTCGGATTCTTGTGGTACAACTGCCATCCCGCTCAGACATTTATGGGCGACGTTGGTTCCCTCCCATTGGGAGCTGCTATGGGTTACGGTGCGCTGGTAACAAGAAACGAAATCCTCCTTCTAATCATAGGAGGTGTATTTGTTGTCGAACTTGCCAGCGTAGTCTTGCAGGTCGCCTGTTTCAAGTACACCGGCGGAAAAAGACTCTTCAGATGTGCTCCAATCCACCATCACTTCCACCTGATGGGATGGAGCGAGCCGCAGGTCGTCGTGCGTTTCTGGCTCCTTGCCGCCGCATTCGCCGCCATCGCGCTCGCCACACTCAAAATCCGCTAATGTCACCGACATAAGCACCCGGCCCACGCTAAACCGTGAAAAAAATCTCGAAAATCTAAAGTTTCATCTATCTTAAGCCGAATAATAACACAGAACTATATTGGGGCAATTGAACTGTCCTCGGGGTACATTGTTCCAAGATGACTGTAATTTACCACTGAATTGCTCTGCCTGCGGGCACATAAGTACGGTCAGTATCTGCAAATGAATTGCTGAAAGGAAACTCGAATGCAAAAAGCAAGAGATATCATGACAAAAAGCGTAATCAGCGTAAAAAAAGACACGCCGATATTTGACGCTCTCGAAATCTTGACAGCCAACAACATCACCGGCATACCAGTCGTCAGAGAAGACATGATTTTGGTCGGTGTCCTTTCAGAAAAAGATGCTCTCCGCCTCGTCTACAATCAGGACGATGCCGAACAAAAAACAGTCGATGATTTCATGACCCAGCCTGCAATTCACTTTGACTCAAATGAGAGCTTCTTGGACATCTGCGACTGTCTGGCTACGAACCACTTCAGAAGAATCCCCGTCACATCAGAAGGAAAGCTCGTCGGCATCATAAGCCGAAGAGACATCATCAACTATATCCTCCGGCAAAGACCTAAGCCCGCCGTCCCCACGGAGGCGCCGCAATAACGACTCCTGCCGCCTCCAAAAGAGCCGCTTGCCTACCCGTCGAAATCCTCTTCGATATGAATCTGGACGTTCTCCCTATATCCCCCCGAACGGCTGGAATTTATCTTGTCTATCTTCCGCTGCGCTAGATATATCTTCGCAGCGGTAATTCCACAACCCATCCCCCCAATAAAAAACACGCCCGCTGCAAGAAGTGCAAACAGCTCCGGCAGCGATATTATAAGCACCCCAAAACCAATCAGCAGCAGACCAACAACAAATATCCCGTATGCAACACTCCTTGATGCGCGGGATATCGCGTCTGTATAATATCGAAAGACCATAATTCATACCTCACATCCCGTGCCCTGTGAGCCGAACTCGCAACGAGCGCCGACTCACGGGCTGTGGGCGATGAACTAATACATTCCGCCGCCCGGCGGCATCGGAGGCGCCTCCTTCTTCTCAGGTATCTCACTGACTATCGCATCCGTAGTCAACAGCAGCGATGCAATCGACGCACCGTTCTGCAGTGCCGCACGCTCCACCTTCGTCGGAACTATCACGCCGAAATCTATCATATCGCCGTATTTCTTACGCAGAGCATCATATCCGAAGTTCTTCTCCTTGCTCTCCATGACCTTCTGTGCGACTATCGAGCCGTCAAGTCCCGCGTTCTCGGCAATCTGCTTGACCGGTGCAACCACCGCTCGGCGAACTATATCAACCCCTATCTTCGCGTCACCGCTGACCTTGATTTTATCCAATGCCGACAACGTTCGCAGCATCGGCACACCGCCGCCGGGCAAAATTCCTTCTTCAACCGCCGCCCGGCAGGCATGAAGAGCATCCTCTACTCGGGCCTTCTTTTCCTTCATCTCCGCTTCCGTCGCCGCTCCTACATTTATCTGCGCCACGCCGCCCGCCAACTTCGCTAATCTCTCCTGCAGCTTCTCGATATCGTAATCACTCGTCGAACGGTCTATCTCCGTCTTAAGCTGCTCTATCCTGCCCTTTATCTCAGCCGAATCCCCCGCGCCTTCGATAATCGTCGTCGTGTCCTTGTCGATAGTAATGCGCTTCGCTCGGCCTAATTGGCTCAGCTCGATGTTCTCTAACTCTAATCCCAAATCTTCGAATATCGCCTGGCCGCCGGTCAAAACCGCGATATCATTGAGCATCGCCTTTCGCCTGTCGCCGAAACCGGGAGCCTTCACAGCCGCTACCTGAAGCACGCCCCGAAGCTTGTTCACCACCAGTGTAGCAAGCGCCTCGCCCTCAACGTCTTCGGCGATAATCAGTAAAGGTTTGCCCTGCTTGGCCACCTTCTCAAGCATCGGAACAAACGATTTCACCGAGCTGATTTTCTTCTCGTGAACCAGAATATACGGCTTATCTAAAACTACCGTCATATTCTCTAAATTAGTGATAAAGTGCGGGCTCAGATAACCCTTGTCAAACTGCATCCCCTCCACCAGCTCCACCGTCGTCTCTAACGACTGGCCCTCTTCCACAGTGATAACGCCGTCCTTGCCTACCCGGTTCATCGCCTCTGCCATCTTCTTGCCTATCTCAACATCCTGGTTCGCAGAACACGTCGCTACCTGCTCTATCTGCATGCCCGACTCAATTGGTATGCTCATCGCCTGCATCTCCTCTACTATCCTGTCCACCGCAAGTTCGACTCCACGCTTTACCTTCATCGCATCGGCACCCGCCGTGATGTTCATAAGCCCTTCCTCGAATATACTCTCGGCAAGAATCGTCGCCGTCGTCGTACCGTCACCTGCAACACTCGATGTCTTGGACGCGACCTCCTTCACCATCTGCGCACCCATATTCTCGTACGAGTCCTCCAGCTCAATCTCCTTCGCTACCGTCACGCCGTCCTTGGTTACCGTTGGCGAACCGAACGATTTCTCCAAAACCACGTTCCTGCCGCAGGGACCCAAAGTTATCCGAACAGCCTTCGTCAGCTTCTCTACGCCTGCCCGGATTGCTGTACGTGCGTCAGTACCAAAAGCTATCTTTTTAGCTGCCATCTCGTTCTCCTTTCGTTAGCGCATAGCGACTGCCTCGCCGCTGTCCGCTGAACTTTATTTCTCAATTACTGCCAAAATATCCGACTCATTCATAATCAGGTGCTCTTTGCCGTCTATCTTCACGTCCGTACCTGCGTAGCTCGTAAAAAGCACCGTATCACCCTTTTTTACCTGCATCTTCCTGACCGTCCCGTCATCCAGTACTTTGCCGCTGCCTACCGCCACAACCTTGCCTCTCTGAGGTTTTTCCTTCGCAGTGTCCGGCAGAACTATCCCGCCCGCCGTCTGCGTCTCCGCTTCCAGACGCTGCACAAGTACTCTATCTGCCAATGGTCGAATCTTCATTTGTCCTTTCTCCTTTCAATAAACTTCTGTAACCTTTAGCGTTTTCTTCTTTCTCCTTGTTCTATCTGCTGATTCCCTGCTATACACCTACTCCGCAAAAATATAGCTGTCATACTTTCGTATAAAAAGCCTGTTCAGCTGCTCACGCAACACCTCCATCTCCACCGGCTTGTCAATAACGCTGAAAACGTCAAGTTCCAGCGCCTTGCCCAGCAAAGCCTCTCCTGCGGCGCTGCACAGCAAAATACACGGAATCAGCGGATGGTCCATACGAATAATCTTTATCGTCGCCAGACCGCCCCCGACAGTATCTATATCAACTATCGTCGTGTGAATCCGTCTCCGCTCAATTATATTGACAAACTCTCCCACGCTCTCGGCTACAAGCAGGTTCACTCCTCTTGGCCGAAATATATCCCGTACTGCCGCAGGCCATGCCCACTGGGCACCGCCTGCCAGCACATTAACCTCATCCAGTTTGTCTCGCATCGCAACCATAATTCTCTAAACTGCACACTCATAGCATAAGCGCCTGTGTGCTCCTGTAATCTACGCAAATATCGTGCCAAATGCTCCGCTACACAACCATATCATCGCAAGTGCTTATCTCAAAGCAGCTTACCGCACAACACCCCAAAATGCCCCCATCTGCCAAAATCCCCACCCAAAACCTCTCTGCCTGCCACCCTGACAGCCCGCCCCCCCATGAGAACCAGCTAAATCCCCCCTCGATGCATTTCATTTGCCCTCCAAAACAGCCTTCCTCTCCAGAGCGGCCTCCAACTGTTCCCGCGCCCTCGAAAGATTAGGGTCCAAACCAACAGCACTGCGAAACTCCTTAATCGCCTCGTCTAAAGAGCCTTTTTGAGCCAATAGGACCCCTAAGTTACAGTGCATCTCCGCGTCATCGGGATGAATTCGCAGAACCTCACGAAACTGCTCTATCGCCTTATCCATCTGCTGCCGATTCGCAAAGATTACTCCCAAACTGTAATGTGCCTGCGCAAAATCCGGGTTTAACTCAATCGCTTTCTCATAGTGTATCGCCGCCTCATCATATTTCCCCTGCCCGTCCAGCGCCAATCCAAGCCCGTAGTGGGCCTCCATATCATCCGGCCTGAGTCGCAGCGCTTCACTATACTCAACAATCGCCTCCTCGCTCTTGCCTTGACCGGCCAACGCCTTCGCAAGATTATAGTGCGCCGCCGTAAAATCGCTCTTCAGATCCAGCGCCTTCCTGTAACACGCAATCTCCTCTTCAACTCGCCCCGCCTTCCCAAGCGCACCGCCCAGGTTTGTCAACACCCCCGCGGACTCAGGCTCTAATTCCAGTGCCTTGTTATAATGTTCGATCGCCTCCTCATACCTACCCTTCTTCACCAGAGCCAGACCAAAATTGTTAAGCGCCTCCATGTCCTTCGCATCTATCTCTAACTGCTTCTCGTAGTAACTTATCGCCTCGTCAACATGACCCGTCTTCGCCAACGCCGTCGCTAAATAAAAAAACGTCCGCCCGTGCTTCTCCTTCAACCGAAGCACAGTACGATACGCCTCAATCGCCTCCCCATATCTCCTTTCCAGCCCCAGTGCTATACCAAGGTTATAATGCGCCTCCACGTAATCGCGATGCAGTTCAATCGCCCGCTTGTAGTGCGCAATTGCTTCATTATTGTCTTTCTCTCTCAGATACTCATTGCCGAGATTAAGATGCGCTATATAGTTGTCCTTCGTCACCTCAAGAGTACGCGTAAAAAGCGTAAACCCGCTCCGCCAGTAACCCAGCTGGACCCACGTGCATATCATCAAAGCACAAATGCATATGCCCGCCGCTACCCCGGCAGCAATCCGCCGCAAACGTAATCGTCCGACAAATTCACCAACACCCCAGGCTGCAGCAACAAACACCCCAATCGTAGGCACATACAGCCACCTGTCAGCCGTCGCCGGCCACAGACCAGCCTGAACCAAACCGATAACCGGTACTAATGTCCCGACATACCACAGCCACCCAACTGCCGGGTATCGCTTCCTCCGAAATACCCAGACTAACAAAAAAGTCAAAAACACCAAGAATAAAAATGCCCCTGCACTCTGCCAAACCGCCACGCCCTCCGGATACGGATAAAAGACCGCCAATCCCCGCGGCAGAATTAGCTTGCCCAGGTAACTCACATAAGAAACAAGACCCTGCCCGATACGCAGCTTCATCGGTACTAAATCCGTCGATATTGTTATACCGAGACGACGAACAGACAGTGATGACAAATAAACCGATATCCCCGAAAAGATAAAGAACGGAACCTTCTCCCACACCAAACGAAATATTTGCGACCTTCGCTCGCCCGCCTTTGCCTGGCTGCCCTCACCCCCGGAATCCAGCCGACCAAAAGGCCAATAGTCCAAAACAAGCATCACAAAAGGCAGAGTAACCAGCATCGGCTTAGACAATAGGCCCAAAACAAACAGCAAAAGAGTAACTAAATATCGCCCCGCCCCGCCTCGCCGAACATAACTCACGTACCCCCACATCGTCAAAAGCCAAAACAGCGTACTAAGAACGTTTTTACGCTCCGCTATCCACGCCACAGAATCCACATTAACCGGATGCAGTGCAAACACCGCCGCCACAAATGCGCTCCTCCACACCGCCCCCGTCATTGCCCTAAAAACCAGAAACACTAACAGACCATTGGCTACATGAATAATAAGGTTAGTCAGATGATGCAGACCCGGCCGCAAACCATACAGCTCGCAATCCAGCATATGAGAAAACCACGTCAGCGGATGCCAGTAGCTCACCTTCCCCGCAGTAAACGCCCACCTGATGTTCTCAAGGCTGAATCCCGTATTCACATATTCATTTTCCGTAACATAAATCGGGTCATCAAAATTGACAAAATCACTCCTGAGGACCTGCCAGTATACCCCAAACGTTGCCCCAGCCAGAAAAATACATATCAAAGCAACTTTGTACCTCTCGAATACGTCCGTCATAGACAGAAATTTAATCGTTATACTACCGTTTGTCCCGAAATTTTTTCCCCACTCCCCCAAAACCGCAGGCGCACACCCCTTTCCCAATAATCAATTGTTTACCTCGTCCGCTCATGCCCCGCTCGCCAAATCTCTGTTGACTTTTTCACTCCCCCGCGTTATCTCTGTTAAAAATTACAGAACCAATAACCCAGCCGTACATTCAAACACAGGAGGCATTATAAAAACAATAATCTCCCTGACAGCGGTAATACTCCTCGCCGGTATTCTAAGCTGCACAACCCAGACCGCGCCCGACCCCTATGCGTCTCCGGCCCCCGCCGTCCACACAATCAACACCAGCTTCAGCCGTATCGTCATAATTCGCCTCAAATACGGCACTGACCTGCTCGCCGGACTCCGCCAGGCCATCCAGGAAGAGAAAATCAAAAACGCCGTCATCCTCTCCGGCATGGGTTCACTAACCCAGTATAACGTCCACACCGTCGCCAACAAAACCTTCCCGGTAGAAGGCCTCTCCATGAAAGATGATACCCCCGAGGACCTCCTCGCCGTCAACGGCTACATAATGGACGGCCGGGTCCACTGCCACATCACTTTTACAGACGAGAAAAGAGCCCTCGGCGGCCATCTCGACCCCGGTACAAAAGCCTTCACATTCGCCATCTTCACGCTCGGAGTCCTCGATGAGCCCGTCAACCTAAAAAGAATCGACGACTACACCTGGCACTAAAAAACAACGAGAAATACCCCCTTTGCTCGCTTGCTTCTCCCTCGGCCCCTTTAATGTGTGCGCATAAAAAAAACCAGGGCCGGGATGCGGAGGGAGGGAGGGAGGAAAAACCCAGCCCTGGAAACTGTACGAAACACTGTTTTCTTGTTTCTAAGTACTTCTCACTGCATCAGTCCTTATACCAACAAAAAATCCTGCCCATCCCTCTCACATTAAAAAAACCAGGGCTGGGACGCGGAGGGAGGGAGGGAGGAAAAACCCAGCCCTGGAAATTGTACGAAATACCGTTTTCTTATTTCTAAGAGCTTCTCGCCGCCTCAGTCCTTATACCAACAAAAAATCCTGCCCATCCCTCTCGCATTAAAAAAACCAGGGCTGGGACGCGGAGGGAGGGAGGAGAGGAAAACCCAGCCCCGGAATTAAAACTATTTACATTTCACAGTATTCTCTGAGAAATACCCTTCGCTAACCCACACACGCTAACATTCTCTACACCTATATACTACCACTTCCCTGTTAGCCTGTCAACCCCCTAAAAAATTTTTTTTTCGCTTCCTCACCCGACCTGCCTCCTGACCTGTATCCCCGATATTTTGCTTCCTCGATTCACCCCCGCCAAACCCGCAAATCCTCCGTTTCGTACGCTCCAGTCCCGCTATCTCTCGCCCGTGTCCCCACCACCTTCCGCAACTCCTGATTTTCACATTCGTTATTCCTTAGTGCTGCATCACCGCCTGCCTGTCCTGGGCGAAGTCGAAGGGCCTGTCCGCCGCAAGGCGGCGAAGCAGTGTCCCCCATTCGTCACCTGCTCCCCTCTCATTGCCAGCAGGCCGCTCTACGGCCGATGCGCCAATCTCAAATACAATAATCAATCATTGCTCATCAATTATAATTTGACACCCTTCCTCCCCCCTTTATCTATCACGCTAATCGAATCCGGCTTCCGCCCGTCCGCCGAAACCAATTCCCTGTCCAACGGTCCGCAACATTCACCACCCCGCCATTATTAATATCACCCAAAGGTGCTCTCCCGAACTCACCCTCCGCTTGCCCCGTGTTGCCGTATTCATCTCCCGTAACGGTTACCCTGACCGTAAATACCTGCCCAGAGTCAGATAAACCCCCCGCGCCAAAAACAACCGGGGCCTATACTTGTGTAAAACTGTATAGCCCCTGAAAACTGCCGCTGTCAACTGCCAAGACTATGGCCTGCTATAACATCCTCGGTTATGGCCACAGAATCGGATCCTGAAGCCACTTCTCTGCCATAATTGAATAGTCGGCGAAATTGATTATATGGTCCTTTGTTCGCATCAATCTCGGCATCATCCTCACATGTACGGCTGATACACCGTGCTCTTAAGGCCCTCCTGCCCAGAGCCAGTCCTCTGAGAAGCTCCCTAAGTCAAGAATGTTAATTTCATCATCATCATACAAATCATAAATATTATTAAAGCCGGGCTCACTCGAACTTGTCCCCCAGACACTGGCCAATTCTGAATAATCTATGAAGTCTACTACGCGGTCACCGTTGAAATCGGCAGCAATCGCATCGAGAAACGCGGTCATGCCCGGGAGCATGTTTCCATCCCAATCGAACAAGGCCCTTTCTTCCCATACAACGGACCAATCGGGCGCTCCCCAGATATCGCCATCAATCCAATCAGGTGACCAGTAGAACACACCCTTTCCCCTGTTGTTCGGCGTATTTCTTACCCGTTGTATTAATTCGTCCAGAAACGCCTTCTGCCCTGCGGGCGTCTTCGGATAGGGGTAGCCCGGCCCGCCGCCGGTTCCGCTCCAATTATAGCCGGTCTCAACGACGTATATATCTTTGCCGTACTCGTTTACCATGAATTCGAGATTGTCTGTCAGCTCGCTGAGAGAGCCGTGCCACCATGGGTAGTAGGATTGGCCTATGACGTCAAATTCCACACCTTGGGGAAGAAAGTTATTAAAGAACCATTGTGTAACAGGTTGGTCACCGCCACGGTCAATATGTATCATAATCAGAGGCATCGGCTCAGTGCCTTTACCCGCTTCTACACCGTCAATGCCAGCTTGAACGAGCTCGGCGAAATTGCTCCAGTCCCCGGAATCACATGTCTCACCATCAGGCCAGAGCATACCGCAGATGACTTCGTTGCCTATTTGGACCATATCCGGCATCGCGCCGTTGTCCCGCAAATGAATGATGCAGTCACGTGTGTAGTCGAAGACTGCATCGACAAGTTCGGCATGAGAGAGACTTTGCCATGCAGCGGGTGTCTC
>CAZENQ010000007.1:0-51298 GCA_964513655.1 uncultured Pirellulales bacterium
AGGCATTATCAACCCCTTAGCTGCAATCTGTGCTGCGCAGATGATGATCGAGACGCTCGGAGAAGATGCCGCTGCGTTAAAAGTGGAAGAGGCGGTCAAATATGTCACAGGCAAAAAACTCGAAAGTATGCAGGCCGGAAAAATGGGGTATTCCACGAGCGAGGTCGGTGATCTCGTGGCCGAAAAAGTAGCAGAGTGAAAACTGTAAAGCGATGCCTGCTAATTTAACGCCAGAATATTTCAAGGCTGAGAAGTGGTTTCGCGAGGCGACCACGCCCGACGAAAAAATCCTCGCGCTCGAGCGAATGCTGGCTGTGATGCCGAAACACAAAGGAACCGACCACCTCAAGGCCGACCTGCGGCGCAAACTAAGCAAACTAAGAGATACAGCCACGCAAAAAAGCAAGGTCAGGCAGGTTGATGTTTTCCACGTCCCACGAAGCGGGGCCGGCCAGATTGTCCTGTTAGGAACACCAAACTGCGGCAAAAGCTCCATCGTCGCGGCCCTGACCAACGCGAAGGTCAACGTCGCCGATTTTCCCTTCGCAACCGGCACGCCTGTGCCGGGAATGGCCAAATTTGAGGACGTCCCAATTCAGCTGGTCGATATGCCGCCCATTACCGCCGACTACGTTGCCCCGGGCCAGGTGGGGACATACCGCAACTGCGACCTGATTGCCGTCGTCATTGGCCTCTCCGCTGACGTGGCGGAACAAATGCAAATTTGCCTGGATTTCTTAGAGTCGAGAAACCTGCTTATCGACGGCCAGACCGGCGAGACGGATGAACACGGTAACTTCCTCGGTAAAAGGGCATTTTGCATCTGCACCAAATCGGACATCGCCAAGCCAGGTGTACTTGAAAGCCTAAAGCAATCATGCAAGCGTCCGTTCGAATTCGTGGAAATATCTACCGCCAGCGGGGCAGGCATGGATAAACTCTCCGCTACGTTCTTTAATCAATTAGGTATCATACGCATATACGCCAAGCCACCCGGCAAGAAGCCCGATATGGACGAGCCTTTCACACTTCCGGCAGGGTCGACCGTTATGGACCTTGCAACCGCAATCCACAGGGAATTAGCTGAGAAACTTAAGTTCGCAAGGATATGGGGCACCGGCGTCTACGACGGGCAAAACGCCCAGAGAAACCACGTCCTTAACGACGGGGACATTATTGAATTGCATTTCTCGTGATTTGCACTACAATACCTGCCTTGGATTAGTGCAAAACAAAAATGAAAAGGAGGCTTATCATGACGAGAGTTCACTTTGTTTGTGTCGGTTTATTGGCGGCTGTGATGCTGGTCGGCTGCCAACAACTACAACAACCGACTGAAATCACAGGCGCAGAGCAAATTAGTGTTGCGATTGACACCGACAAGACGGGCGAGCCGATTTCTAAGTACATTTACGGCCAATTTATCGAACACCTTGGACGATGCATTTATGGTGGCATCTGGGCTGAGATGCTCGAGGACAGGAAGTTCTATTTTCCAGTCACCGACGATTACAAGCCCTATTCGACAACAGACAAGGACAAAATGGTCGGCTACTTTCCTATACTGACGGGCTCTCCCTGGAGGGTCGTCGGTCCGGCCGGAAGTGTAAAAATGGTAACCGAAGGTTCGTATGTCGGCGAAAATACGCCCGAGATTCAACTGGCTGGCGACGGAACAGGCCGAGGCATTGAGCAGCCGCGCCTGGCCCTGATAAAAGGCAAAGAATACGTCGGGAGAATCGTTATTGCCGGCTCACCTGAAGCCGTGCCGATAAAGGTTAGCCTGGTATGGGGCAAAGGCAAGAAAGGCCGTGAGACGGTAACCATCGACAAAATCAACAGCGAATTCACCAAAGTGCCGCTGCATTTCAAGGCAAAGGCCCCAACCAAAAACGCACGTCTCAGAATCGTCGGAAAGGGCAAAGGGACGTTTAAAATCGGCACGGTATCACTTATGCCCGCCGACAACATCGACGGCATGCGGGCTGACACATTAAAACTAATCAAACAACTCAACTCGCCGGTTTATCGCTGGCCGGGCGGAAACTTTGTAAGCGGTTACGACTGGAAGGACGGCATCGGCGACCCCGATAAACGGCCGCCCCGCAAGAACCCGGCCTGGACGGGAATCGAGCACAATGACTTTGGTGTTCACGAGTTTATACGCTTCTGCCGCCAGATTAATACAGAACCATACATCGCAGTAAACAGCGGCCTCGGTGGCGTCAAGTCCGCCGCCGAACTCGTCGAATACGCCAACGGGGCCGTCGACACTCCGATGGGCAGGCTGCGGGGGCAAAACGGCGACCCGGCGCCGTTCAAGGTCAAATGGTGGGGTATCGGCAACGAGATGTACGGAGACTGGCAGCTCGGTCACATGCCGCTGGCCGATTACGTTAAAAAGCACAACGAATTCGCCGATGCCATGCGTGCCGTTGACCGGTCAACCCAACTGGTCGCGGTTGGTTCGGTCGGCGACTGGAGTAAACAAACACTTACAACCTGCGCCGACCATATGGAGCTAATCAGCGAGCATTTTTACTGCGGACATGAAACCAAAAGCCCAACGTGGAGAACCGCTGAACTGCCATTGGATTCTTTAAAGAAACGTGCGGAGGCGGAACAGGCCGCCAAACTGCTCAGGCACATATCCGACCCGTCCAAGCGTGTTGCCCGTATCGTAAAGGCCCATCGAGGTTATCGAAAAGAACTGGATTCGCTGAAGGGAAAAGACATTCGCATCGCCATAGATGAGTACAACTACTGGTATGGTCCACACCTCTACGGCGAGCTCGGCACGCGTTATTATCTGCAGGACGCCCTCGGTATCGCCGCAGGTCTCCACGAGATGGCCCGCAACAGCGATATCGTCTTCATGGCTAACTACGCCCAGACAGTCAATGTCATCGGCTGTATCAAAACCACGAAAACCAAGGCCGCATTTGATACAACGGGACTGGTGCTTAAGTTGTATCGCAGGCAATTCGGCACTATACCTGCTGAAGTCACTTCAAAGGCCAAGCCTCTGGATGTAGCTGCCGCTTGGACGAAAAACCGTAAGGTCTTGACTATTGGCATTGTCAACCCGACAAAAACAGCCTATGACTTGGCCCTGGACCTAAAAGGCGTCACTATCAAGGGAACCGGTCAACACTTCCAAATTGCCGGCTCGGACCCGATGACCTATAACCAGCCGGGCAAAAAACCGAACGTGGTTATCGAGAAAACGAAGCTTGCCGGCATCACGAACAAATTGACAGTATCCCCATTGAGCGTCAGTCTTTTCAGACTGCCCGTGCGTTAGGCTTGGCGCCTCGGCTGGATTCTGCTATAATCTCTTAAAGCTAAGCTAACGGAACTTGGATTAGAAGTCTTTCAAAAGGTGTAAATATGGAATGTAATAAAGAGCAGAATTTGCAGAATTGCAATTGCACATATCCGGGCTGTGACAAAAAGGGCCTGTGCTGCGAGTGTATAAGCTATCATTTATCGATAAAGCAGCTGCCCGGCTGTTGTTTCCCCGATGACGTCGAGAAAACCTACGACCGTAGCTTCAAAGCATTCGCAAAAGCCTGGGGATTGTGAAGTAACTCTTTATCTTACCAACTAAATGCCGTAAGTATCATGCCAGCAACCTGCTTTTTTCTTTTTTGGACCAGGTTGCATGATGAAGGATGCTCCGTCTTAAGTTGAAAAAACACCTTTTTAAAAAATAACCGCCGAGGTAAAAAAACAAAACCCCAGCGGTTAAGCGAACTTAACAAACAAACTCCTTATGGCTGCACACTTATCCAATCAATAGTTTCTACGTTGTTAGCTGGGTCGTAAGTCCAGCCCGATTTAACAACATTATCCACTGTGAAGGCAAAGGCTGTCCCAATTGGAGCATTCTTTACTCCATCTGAACTTAATGTTACTTTTCCGGACGAATCAGTTACTCCAGAGTCGGTATCAGAAGTAGCGTCACTCCAAGAACCATACACCGTTGCTCCTTCTACTGGATTATCACTTGCATCCACGATGGTTACGGTTGCCACTGCTTTTGTGAATATATTTCGCCCAGCCTGCTTTGTACTAAGAAACACCTCAATACTGGACACATGAATGGCTGCGCCGGGCACCATTACAGTGATACTGATGGAGTCGCTTCCGGTCTTGCCGCCGGAGTCAATCACCGAGGCGGTGATCGTATGCGTCCCGTCGCTTGGAGTGGTGGAGAAGCTGCCTACTGTGCCAATCTGCCCATCGATGTTAGAGGTCCATATCAGACTTGCGGTGAGGTCACCATCCTCGGTGTCGCCGGCCGTTCCCTCAAAAACGATACTGGCCCCAGAGTCAAACGTAGCGCCATCAGCGGGGATGTTTATAAAAACGACTGGGGATTCATTAACCGGCCCCTCAGCTACAGCAGCCTCATCGGCATCTAACAAACCATAGCCGTACTTTGGGTCCCATCCAACCTCACCTAAATCATCAGCGGTACCATTCATCACTAAGCGCACCTCGTCGTTAATCAGACCATCCCCATTGAGGTCAGTAACACCAGCAGCAATAACTAAAGCCGCTGTACCCGCAACGTGAGGCGAGGCCATTGACGTACCGCTCCCTGTACCACATCCGCCGCCTAAGAGAGTAGAGTTAATACTCACCCCCGGCGCCGACAGTTCCAGGTCGAGGCCTGTGCTGGACCACTTCGCTCTGGAGTTGCTCTGATCGGTTGCGGCCACGGCAATGCACGATTCATACCTGGCGGGGTAAATCACGTTGTCACCCCTGCCAGGTGGGTTGCCGCTGTTACCGGCGGCGCATACGTTAAGAACGCCCTCTGCATAGGCCTCGTCGAAGGCCGCTTTGACGAGCTCGCCAGGGTTTCCGGAGCTGCCATAGCTGTTGTTCGTCACCTGCATGCCGTTATACACAGCCCACTCGAGCGCAGCGATAACATCACTATATGAACCGGTACCGTCGGCTCCCAAAACCTTTAGGGCATAGAGTTTGGCCTCTGGCGCTACCCCCACCACGCCAAAGTCGTTATCTTCAGCGGCGACGGTGCCGGCCACGTGAGTTCCGTGACCATCGTCATCCATCGGATCACCATCGCTGTTGACAAAGTCATAACCACCCGCATAATTGGCGACTAAATCCGGATGATTGTAATCGATACCTGAATCAATAATGGCTACTTTCACCCCTGCGCCTTTATTATCGCCCTCATGAACCGTGCCGGCGCCTATGTGCTTCACCCCCCAGGAGTTGTCGAGTTCAGCGTCAACGGCGTAGACCTTGATATCCGGATCAATGTTTGTCACGTTAGGATTATGCAGTAGCCCTTTAATCGCTGCTTCGGGAATTGAAGCAGCAATGGCTGGAACTAGGTGGTAGCTGTACTTAATTACTCCACCACCGCCACGCACCATGGCCTGCTCACTTGGCCCAGGAACTTGAGTGAAACCAATCAACACAGGAACTCTTTCGAGTCCCGCAGCCTTGTCATTTGCAGGAATTGCCAACACTGTGGATACAACTGAAATCACAAACAAGCTGACTAAAATAACCATCCAAAATTTAGTTTTCATAATATTTCTCCTGTTTTTTCAGGTTTATAAAGATTTTTATGTTTTGCTGCAATTAAAGCCAATGGTCACATGTGTCGTTTATCGGCTTTTTTCAAAATAAAGTACATATTTTTGGCTGCTGCTTATAATATTATCGCAATTTAGAGGGGTAAAGTCAAGGAATTTTTCGGGCGGATTCAGCCTCGCTGCTGCCTGAGCAGTCCTCCAGTTATAGCCGCCAATTAGAAACCACAGCGCACAAAAAAGGCCGAGCCAAAGTGAGCCCGGCCTTGATACTTGAGTATCCACATTCTTCAGATTCTCTCTACTCCACGGATGGCTTGAGCGAAACATCAACAACATTCTTCTTTGCCTTCTCAATGTGTTTTTTCCAGATGTAGACGTCATAACCTTCAATCTGAACATGTGATGTGTAATCTTCAGACTTCTGGTCTATCCGCGTACCGCCCGGCATTACCAAAATGAAGCTCTCTATAACGTCCCGCCCAAAGAAATTACTCATTTCCACTTTATAGCCCCCACCCAGCGATTGCCTCAATTTCCTTGGAACATTTGCCCAGTAGATACCGCCTCGGCTCCGACCGGGCTCAATGGGTTCCTCAAGCTCCCAATAAACACTATACTTGCCTGGCGACATCGCCTTTCGTTGAATTACTTTAATCTTTTGTTTCTTACCGGCCTCGTCAAAAAAGGCAAGGTTAGCTATATCTGTATTCATTATACGAACTTCACCTCTCCACACTTTATCTGTATTATTATACACACCAAGAAAGCCGCCGTGGATTAGATTAAACTGCTCATCAACAACATAAATATGTGTATTTGCAGGAACATCATCAACCATGGTGACGTTATTAACTATATCCATGTGATGTTCTACGGCATAACCTATTACACGGTCCGGGAGCCGCTGTTGTGCATCAACAATAGTTTCGTCAATTATTTGAACGCCTACAGGCACTTCAAAATCAAAAATGCCCGCCGGTAATTGCTGGTCATAATAAATACGCTCGGCACGCTTCAAGACTTCGTTAGAACCGGGCCGAGAGCCACCAATGACATCAACGCTTAACGGCAGTTTCGTATCTGGGTCGACTGTGGCTTTAAGGTCAATTCTGTCCGATGCCATCACTAAAAGTATCACGTCTTTCCCCGCCTTCGGATCATAGACCACATAATCGGAAATCGTCCCCTCGAGCCGGTCTGTCATTCTCGTCATCTCCACGAGAAATTTACCGGGACTGAACACTGAGCTGATACTTAAACCATCTTTGATACATACCGTGTTGTTCGTCCTATTATATATATAACTTTTTTCGGGCGTCGCAATTGTTGTTGTACCAGTTGAAGGATTATCAAGCCAGTAGTACTCACCTCGACCCGTTTGAGGATTAATTCTTGCCCACATTTCAACTTCTTTTTCATCCCAGTCCCTGCCGAATGCGTGTACGACAGAAACACTTTTCATCGCCTCAATAGTTTGTTCCACCGCATAAGCTACCTTTTCAGATTGACCCAGCAACGAAATCACAGCTAAAAAACCCAGCAATATAATCACTGCTGCTGCTATTTGTGTTATATTATTCTTCATGATTCGCTCCCACAAAACATGTCTTTCAAGCTTAGTCAAAGCTCTTGAGAACATTTTCCAGTTTAGATCCACCGACTGCTTAACATCAGCCGGTATCTTTTCCAACGCTATATCATTCAGGATTTTTTCGATTCTTTCCTGTCTCATCTTTTTCATTCCTGTTTTGCACTTGAAGCCAGTTTCTCCTTCAATGCAGCCAAAGCTTTGGATACATGCGACCTTGCGCCGGCTTCGCTGCAACCCAGCCGCCCAGCAATATCTTCATACCTTTGTTGCTCCAAGTACCGCATCACTATTGCCCTTGCCTGTTTGGGACTGAGCTGCGATATCGCTCGCCTCACCACTGCCGTTAATTCAGCATTGACTACTTTCTCCTGCGCCGCGCTATCAACACCCACGTGGGCTTCGCTGATTTGGCCGTCTCTGCCTATTCTGTCTCGCCAGGCTTTAGAATTGGCAGTTAGTGCAATACGGTAGATGTACGTCGCTGCCTTCTTGCCATTGAGTTTCTCAACGTGCTGCCAAATCCCTAACAGCGAATACTGCATCGCCTCAGCAAAGAGCTCCTTGTCACCGGTTAGTTTTCACAGGACAGATGCTAGGAAGCCGGCATACTCAGTTTTTACCTGTTCAAATAGCTCCAAGCGCTTGGAATACTTCATTTATCAAGCTCTAATCAAAGGCATTAGTTGAACATGTCCAGCTTACTATATAATAATAACAGCCGAGAAATGGTTTTGTGTAAAACCTTTCCGCAGGTATGCAGTGAAGAGCACAAATAAGTGCTTTTCCGGGCTAATTCTTCTTGCCTTGTTTTGCCAGCGCGGCTTTTAGTCGCTGGCTGGCTTGGATGTAGTTGGGATTGATTTGCAGGGCGTTGCGATAGTGCTTTATCGCCTCTGCGATTTTGCCCTGCTTTTCCAGAAGGACCCCCAGATTAAAGTGCATTTCGGCATCATCCGGCCGGGCACTTAATACAATCCGAAATTCCCTTATCGCCTCGTCGAGCCTGCCTAAACCGGCGAGCACCAGGCCCAATCGGCCGTGGACAACTACGTTGTCAGGTTCAATTACAAGCGCTTTTTCATAATACTCAATCGCCTCGCTTAACTTTCCCTGCTGGGCCAGTGTAAAGGCCAGATTGCTGAGTATATCGATATTGTCCGGCCTTCCACCCAACGCCTTGCGAAATTCGGCGACGGCCTCGTCGGTCTTTCCCTGCTTGGCCAGTAAGGTCGCCAGATTATAATGCGCCTGCGAAAAGTTCGGCCTTAGTTCCAACGCCCTTTCGTAATGTTCAACCGCTTCGTCGAATCTGCCGAGCTTATCAAGGAGAGTACCGAGGTTATTATGCACTTCGGGTGAATTGGGCTTTAGCTCGAGCGATTTGTTAAAGTGCTCGACGGCCCGGTCAACCTTGCCCGAGTTTTTCAGGACATTACCCAAATTGTTGTGCAGTATCACAACATCCGGTGAAAATCCGAGCATATACTCATAGACACTTTCACTGTCACGCCAATGAACCAGATAGCACCGCGTTAATATAAACTCGGATGTGGTCAGGAGAAGAACAGCCGTAATTAATATGATTTGCCGGGCTGCCTTGCCGAATTTTTTGCCAAGCTCACCAGCCCAGAATAAAGCGAAGAAGCACCCCACCGGCAATAAAAGACCGACCATTGGAAAATACATATGCCTGTCGGCTGCAATCATAGGATGAATACCTATCACGCCAAGCGTCGGAAATATAGCCACGAAGAAAAACAACCAGCCCACAGCCACAGAGCGAGTCCAACGCATACTAATCAGTAACAGCGGTATCAAAAGGCACGTGCCAACGACACCGGAAAGTACCATCGGCTGCGACAAGTTAAAAGGCTGTGGAAATGGGTAATACCACGACAAATTCGCCGGCCAGATGAAGTTGTACAAATAGAAAACAATGTTGTGGCAAAAGACAAATATGACATGAACCGGGCCGGACTGACCCGGCATAGTTACCGACGCGGCCCTGCTTTGAGAAATAAAAGTGACGACCGCCACAACGCCAGCAATAACGAGTAAAGGCAGTTTTTCTAAAACCGCTTTTTTGCCGAATCGCTTGAGCGGCCAGTAATCTAACAACAGCAGCAGGACCGGCATCCCTATAACACCGGGCTTTGACAATAGTGATAGTACATACGCCGCCAAACACATCACCCCGGAGAGCCGGCTGCGCCTGCGAACATAAAGCAGATAAAGAACCAAACACCATAATGCAAAAAATGCTGCCAATACGGTTTTGCGCTCTGATATCCAAGCAACCGATTCGATAGTTATCGGGTGAACGCCGTAAAGTAAACCCGCCATCGCCGCCGGCAGAGGCCGACCCCACAAGAGATACAAGAAAACAATCACCAACAGACTATTGGCAACATGTAAGGCAAGACTTGTGCGATGAAACGGTCCTAAATTATCAACGCCCGCACCCATAGCGCAGTCAAGCATCAGCGATATCATCGAAAGAGGCTGATAATAACCCCGCACTGTAGAAGGCTTGGAAACCTCTGTTATAAATCGCTTCGCAGAGGCCCAGCTTGGATTTTGGACTAACCGGTTTTCAACAAGGTACTGGTCATCATCGAGCATCAATGCCCGCGCGGACAGCCCTGGCCAATGCGCCGCCAAAACAATTGCCCCCACCACAGCTAAGCAGACCCACAAGGCAACAACACCGCTGCGAGATTTTTTCCCCCCATTGCTGCGGCCAAGCTCGCAATCAACCTGCTTTGCCAAGACGCCGTCCTTCCCTTGGGTTTAAGCCTCGAACTTCTTGCCGGTTAGGCGTTCGTAGCCTTCGATGTACTTGGCGCTGGTCTTTTGTACAATATCATCGGGCATCTCGACTCCTGGGCCGGATTTGTCGAAATTTATACTCTCGAGCCAGTTGCGAACGAACTGCTTGTCGAAGCTTTCCTGGTCTCTGCCGGGCTCGTATTTATCCGCCGGCCAGAACCGCGAAGAATCCGGCGTCAAAACCTCATCAATCAAAATAATCCTGCCCTCAACGACGCCCCACTCGAATTTCGTATCAGCCAGGATTATCCCTTTTTCCTCGGCATAAGCGCTTGCCTCTTCGAAAATCCCTACGCTGGTGCTACGTACATATTCGGCACGTTCGGCGCCGAGGATATCCACACACCTCTCGAAGTTGATGTTCTCATCGTGGGTTCCGCGTTCGGCCTTGGTTGCCGGCGTAAAGATCAACTCCGGCAGCTTTTCACACTGTTTCAATCCGCCTGGCAGTTTATGCCCACACACTGTACCGTTGTCTTTGTATTCCCTCCAGCCCGAGCCTGCTAAGTAGCCTCGCACGACGCACTCAACGGGCAGCGGTTTGCACTTTTTGACCAGCATACTGCGGCCCGCCAGCTCCTCGCCGTAATCGCAAAAAGGCTCGGGGAAACTGCTCACATCATCGCTGATTAAATGATGCTCAATCTCAGCGCCAAGATAATCAAACCAGAACAGCGAAATCTGCGTTAAGACAATGCCTTTATAGGGTATGCCGTTAGCCATAACCACATCGAAGGCGCTTAGCCTGTCGGTCGCGACTATCAACAGTTCATCGCCCAGATCGTATATATCGCGAACCTTGCCCCTCATGGGCTCGCGTCCGGCTATATTGGTCTGCATGATTACCTCGCCCATGATAACTCCTTTCTAATACATCAATAACTACCTGTTCTGCTCTGTCCTCAAACCGACATAATCAAATATCTTTTTCCTCACCTTCTCAATATCCTCATTGTCCGGTAGAAAATCAAATATATTTTCTAGAAACCCACGCTCCGTTATGCGTCTAAGCGTCTGTGAGAAATTTACATCATAAACCCACCCGAGCTGGCAGAGTTTCATATCATTCCAGGTGCGCAGCATACTATAATCTATACGCTGCCCGGCAAGGAGCTGCTCCACCACCTCCGCGGAGTACTGTGGTTCATCCGGCAGCTCCACCTCCAGTTTAAACTGCTCCGGATTTTCCCTGTATTGCCTATAATTATCCACCACCACAAAGAATATGTCCAGCTTATCCGCGTCACGAATAAGTTTCGAAAACAGAAGGCACTCGCCGTCCAGTCCGCCAGGCAGCTCCATCAAGCCGTGATATTCAATCGCTCTTTCAATCAACTGTCTCTCTTTGCTGTCCAGACCCTCAATCACTTTCATCCGGCGAAGGACCTCCAAACCCAGCAGGCAATGGTTCACGCTCCGCGGGTCATGATACGTTCTGTATTTGACAAACTGCTCGAACCGCCCGGTGTCGTGAAGAAGTGCTATTGCCTCGGCCATCCGCTTCTGGTTTTCTAAAAGCCCAAGCTCCCGGGCCAGATACAACATCTCCTCACAGGTCCGATGAGTGTGCTGCTCTTTCAGTCTTATATTGGCATTGACAAATTCATTCTCTCCGTAGAAACCACAGACATAATTATCAAACCAGATTTTGAGTCTCTTCAGCTGCTCTTGCTCCATAAGATCATAACTTCCAAACAACTGCAGGTTGGCTTTTAACTTATAACAATTTTTAAGAAAAAATGCCATTCCATCTTCCAAAATAGTTCCCTTTAAGTATAATGACGGGAAATTAAAGATAAGTAAAACCAGCTAAATCGATAGTAGCCAAGGAGAAAAAAACAGGATGCCTACCGTGAAAGACGTCATCGTCAAAAAACCGACAGACGCCGAATCTGCTACCTGCAAAAACTGGCCCATATGGAAATGCGAGCCAAGTACCTTCGATTGGGCATATACTGAAAAGGAAACCTGTCTTTTGCTTGAAGGTACGGTAACGGTTTCAGACGGCACGGATTCAGTAAGCTTCGGCCCGGGCGACCTTGTAATCTTCCCCCAAGACCTTGAGTGCACATGGCAAGTCACCGAGGCGGTAACAAAGCACTACAACTTCGGCTAAAGAACTACAGGAGCCGGTGCCGATTCGCTACTGAATCTCGTTGAACTTGCCCTTCGGCGCCCCGCAGACGGGACACTTTTCCGGCGGCCCGTCCAGAACCGCATTGCCGCAAACACCACAGACGAAAATCTTCTGAGCTGATGCATCTTTGCCGGCCTGCACCGCATTGAGGGCCTCTATATAGAGGCTACAGTGGACCTGCTCAACAGCCATGGCGTTTTGAAATGGCACCAGTGCGGCTTTGGCGTCTTCCTGCCGCGCCTGCTCGACGTACTCAGGATACATCTGTTTGAATTCTAAGCTTTCTCCCTTTATCGCCTCTTCGAGATTTTCCCTGGTTGACCTTATCCCGCCCATCGCCCTGAGATGCGCATGAGCATGGACGGTTTCCGCCTCCGCTGCCGCACGGAACAGCTTCGCTACCTCTGGATAGCCTTCAGCCTCGGCTTTTTTCGCAAACGCCAGATACCTTCGATTTGCCTTACTCTCGCCGGCAAAAGCGTTCTGCAGGTCGTCGACAGTGGCCATCTTAACAACCCTTTCACCAAAAAATGCCATCAATTTACTACATCTCAGTCACTATATGCTGATTAGAAGTGATTGCCAATTGTAAATTGGCCCAGATTCAGATAGAAGCCTTCTTTTATTCAGCCTTGCACGGCAGCGACAGCGCAGGATTAAATTGCCAGCGGCAAACCAGAATATAATTTCTAACCAAAACCCATTTAGAGTTGTTATAAGCCCGCGAGCCAGTTTTCAGCGAACACGCCCAAATCCAGCGCATCTACAAAGCCATCAGGCGTTTCCGGGGCGATGTCGGCCGAGGGGCTGCCGGGCGGCTGGAGCCATTGGCGCCCGAGGATATCGAAATCGTCAAAATCCACATCCTGGTCAGCGTCAAAATCGCCGGGCGGACTATACCAGACAGTGCCGACAACCTCCACATCGTCGATGTTCCAGCCGGAATAGGCATAGGCCGAGGCACTGGCTACACGATGACCCCACCTAACGTAAACAGTTGGCTGGTTGTCAGCGATAGAGCTGATGTCGTACTCGACGAACTGCCAAGAATCATCAGTCACTGCCGGAGGCCCGTCGTTTTCCCATGCAGGCGCCCAGGTACTTCCGTCGTTGGATACCTCAACTGTGGCATAGACATATGGCTGGTAGTCGGAATTAAGCCAGCGATAGAACCTCAAATGAACAGCGCTGTATTCTGAGCAGTCGATTGCCTGCGTCATCAGATAGTACGGACCTCCGACTCCGGTACCGTAATCTCCATTGAGGTTGATTCCATACACATTTGAGCCGGTGTAGCCGCTGGCAGGGTCCGGGTTGCCGTTCGATAAGCCCCCTTGACCCGCGGGTTCACCCCACTGCCATTCGCCGCTCGCCGACCAGCCGGGGTCACTGTCCATGCTTACTGCATAAATAGCACCGCCGATGCTTATCGAAACGGTTGCCACGTTGGAATCTCCGCCACTGGGTGGGCTACCACCGTCGTCGGCCTTGAACTGGAAGCTGTCTAAACCGAGGTAATTAGGTTCAGGCGTGAAAACGACCTTATTGCCGCTGCCGGCCAGTGTGTAAGGAGCGCCAGTGATTGCCCCGGCACAGGGGTCGCTTAAGTTCCCGTGGCCCGGCAATGACGTGATGCTATAGGCTAACACTCCTGGCGACTCGGGGCAACCCTCATCAGTAGCCATCAGGGTAATTGCCGCCATACCACCTTCAGTAGTAAACGCACTGATATCCTGCACTCGCGGTGGTGCTGCTATGCAGAAATAACTGCTGTAGCAATAGCACGCCGAACTTAGGCTGGATGTTATCTTGACGCTGTAGTCGCAATCGCTCGTCAAACTGCCATCGTCGGGCACCGGCCAGTCGTACGAACCATCATCGTCTGTACCGGCAGTAATAGTCCGCTCAAACAGGTCACCTTTATATAGCTCAATCTTGACATCACCGCACGAATTGCACTCAGAATCCCAGGTGATAGTAAGTACCGTGCCCTGCCCCACACAGCCGCCATCAGGTGAAGTAACTAAGCATCCGCAATTCATACCATCCAGAGATGTCACCCCGCTGCCGATTGGGTCGAGCCAGTCGCTCAGGCGGGTTGATGATGTTCCGCCCCCCGTCCACGATTTGTAGAATCGGCCGAACCAATCAGCTTTATCATTGCCACAGGCGGCAAGGCCCCCATGGAGCTGGCCTACGACCCTTTTCTCCTGGTTAAAGAGGGGGCATCCGGAAGAACCTGACTCAGTCGTCCCTTCATCAGTGCCGCTGTAGTCCCAATCCGCCACTCGCAGGTGCGTGCCATTGCCGGGACTGGAATCTCCCGCCCAGGAAGTGACGGTGACCTGGTCATATTCAAAGCTGATCTTCTTCAAGTCCGCTTTGGGGTGGTGAATAGCCACGCCGCTGGATGGTGCTGCAATGCCGCGGTCCCAGCCGGCAAAATAAACATCAAAGGCCGGGTCGGGGTCGTCATCAAGTTCCACCAGCGTAAAGTCCGAGTCAATGTGACCGGACCTGAAAATGGCACCGGACTGGGTATTACTGAGAGGGCCGGTTGTACCGCTGCAAGTGGAGGCTTCGTATTTCCAGTAGGCAACAATTGTGGGGGCAACGCCAACGTCAATACCACAGTGGTAGGCGGTCAAGAAATAAGGTTTGCCGTCTTCGGAGGTGTTATTCAACAGCACGCCCGTACACTGGGCGGAGCCGCCGTAGGTGACCATGGCGACTGAGCGTATCTGGTCTCGCCAGGGGTCGCCCTCAGGACAGGCAGCATTTACGTTGCACCAGCCTGAGTCACCGATGCCCTTATCCTTAACCAGCGGTTTAAGGCCGCGGTAACCGTGGTTAATCGAGCCCAATTCGAGCTGGAGTTGGTCCACTCGCGAGGTCGGGATGGTCAGTTCCACGACAATATCGTCCGAGTGTAGCAGTGGCGTCCACAGCTGACCATGCCGCTCATTATCGTCCTCGGTAAAGGCACCGAGAACCTCGGTGTGGTCGGCAGCGTAAATAAACAGACTGCTGTTGGGCGGCATAAAATAGCGGGTGAAGCCGAGATTTAAGGAGAGTGCTTCGGGCGAAGTTATCTGCAGCCGCCAGAGCAGGGTTTCATCATCGAGGTGTTCCCACGTGCCATTGGTACCGGGCGTGATTCGAACGCGGTTGGGGATAGCGAAGCGATAAGGCGCGCCATCCTGCTCCCGCCGCTCGTCCTCCAGCCGGACTGCTGCAAGGTCAATCGGCTCAGGGACAACCTGCTCCACAATCTCAAAGGGCTGGACCACACGAGTGAAAGCGGTCGGTTGGCGGCGCGGGCCGCCAGAACTTGCACCGGCGACAACACCGAGAAACAAAAGGGCAATTAAGAGAATCGGCCTTGTTCTACACTGGAAGGAGAGCCTCGCAAAGGGCTGAACAAGACTCCCCATAGACTGGCACGGATTCCTATCGCCCGTGATAGAGCTTAACGCTTTCTCAAGCCTTGTTTTGTTCACATCCTCTCCCATTTGCGTCATAAAAACTGCATTTCTCCTGGGGGGAGCCTGGTAGAAGACAGAAAGAAGCCTTAACTCAACTCCTCCGAAATTTATATATAACCAATTTTATATAATTGAGAGAAAAATATCAAGGAAAAATTATATAGGATCCCCTTGTATCTGCCCACATAATCCGGGGCAAATACCGACGCGAAAGTTGTTGACAAACGGCAAAAAACAGCCAAAAAGCACCGCCTATTACCCCAGAGCACCACTCACACAGCAAAGTTACGCAGCCCGCGCAGGCCATAACGTCCGATAATACATCACATACACTCAGTCTCTATCACTAATAACCGCTGCCTCCGCTGCCTCACGCTCCAAACCGCTCACGCCAAGAAAATCGCCACAATCCGCCCAAAGGCTTATAATGTGTAGATTCTAACAGGTTAAATGAGGGTTTTTCAATATATTTTTTTCTTGACAATTCCAAAGTCCGATAGTTAAATTAGGCCAAAAAGGTAATTTGGGGAAACACCATGTTGAAAGGATTTGGTTAAAGACGAGGGATGGATAAAATGAAGGATTTATTTACAACTGGCGAAGCCGCCGAGATTTGCAGGGTAAGCCAGCAGACAATCATCAGGTGTTTTGATTCCGGCCGACTGGAGGGGTTTCGTGTTCCAGGCTCAAGATTCCGCAGGATTCCACGTCAGAGCCTGGTCAAATTCATGAAGGAAAACGATATTCCTCTGGATAGCATTGGCTCCGGCAAAAAGAAAGTTCTTATTGTCGATGATGACGCTGAAATCGTCGAGCTTATAGCTGACGTTCTTGCCCGAGACGGCAGATTCGAAATCAAGACTGCATCCAGCGGCTACGAAGCAGGAATATCAACCCAGCGATTCCGTCCGGACCTGATATTGCTGGATTATATGCTGCCCGACGTCAACGGAAACGTCGTCTGCCAGACCATAAGAAGAAACCCCGAATTCGAAAGCATCAAGATTATTATTGTAAGCGGCGTCGTAAAACAGGATGAAATCGACCATCTGCTAAAATCCGGCGCTGAAGGCTTCATTAAAAAACCATTCAACATCGGCGAACTCACTGAAAAAATCACTGATCTTCTACAGATAAAATAGCAAGTAGTATAGTGGCTAAACAACCAGCGGGACAAAATTGAATGTTGGATAAACCCACCGACCCAACCGTACCTGACCAGGTAGAGCTTGTTATCCATAGACTCGACTCGCTTTCGATTTTGCCGTCAGTTGCGCTTCAATGTTTCCCCAAGCTCTTGAAGCCACAGTGGTCACCTTCAGATTTGGCCGAGATAGTTGAATCCAACCCCGTACTTTCTGCCAGGATTCTTTCACTTATGCATGAGCACGGTCTGCGTACTGCTGCTGAAAATGCCTTAGTCAGCCCGGCGCTCGAGCAACTGCCTGCACATCTGGTTCGCGACGCTCTTCTTTCTGTGAAGCTCTATCCGGGCCTTGGCCGGGATGACGACCGAGCACTGTTTAGAAAACAACTTGTAGTTCACTGTCTTGCGGTAGCGTGTTGTGCCGAAGATATTGCCGGAATCGCATCGTACCAAATAGATTCGCAATTGGCCTATACAGCCGGCCTACTGCATGATATTGGAAAACTTGCGCTAGACGAGGCGATGCCGAGAAGTTTTGCCGGTATAATCGAACAGGCAAAATCAGAACAAGCCTCCACATGTACAATAGCACAAAAACACCTGGGTACCGACCATACGCTCCTCGGCAAACGACTGGCCACGAAGTGGCATCTACCGAACCAGATTATGCTGGCTATCTGGCTGCACCACAGCAACACCAACGTAATCTCTGAACATATACCTCAAGCAAGGATTGCTCAAATCGTGCAGTTAGCTGATTTGGTTGCTCGACAATGCAACATAGGCCAGTCCGGTAGCTATAATCCAACCGATTCAGCGGATGCAATAGCATCGTCACTTGCAATTGGTACCGAGCGGTTAAAGCAAATCCGCGGAAAGCTGGCCGAGAAAGTCAAACAGAAATCCGGCGTTTTAGGTCTGGACTTGCCCAACGCCGCTAACAACTATTGTAATACCGTTCATACTGCCGCCGTTCGATTAGCGCAGGAACAGAGTAAACTATCACTGGAGAATCGCCAGTTGCAAACGGCTTCAAGCCATCTGGGTTTCGCAACGGATTTCCTACTGAGCATAAACCCGTTTGCCGAGCCGATAGATATAGCTGACAACTTAGCCGTTCGCTGGCAGGAGTTCTACCAAACAGGCCTCGTCTGTTTGTACCTGGCTGCCCCAGCTGAGGCACAACTCCTAAAAGCCGTCGTTGTGCAAGGCCCGTCGCAGACAAAGACGGTTTGCTTAAATGTCCCGGCTGAGGTGCCGGTGATACCCCAGGCGATAGCAAACAGCTTCGCGATTGTTGATGCTCAAGCCCATACTGATTGGTTGTTTGAGCAATTAGATGTTGATTTTGACTTGAGCCGGACGAAATTGGTGCCCTTACTTTCCAACGGCAAAGCAATCGGAGGTATTGTCTTTGAGTTCCGTTATCCGGCACAAGAAGAACTGCTTGAGGAGAACTTCAAAACAACCACTTCAATTGCAGGGGCCGTTTTAGGCATGGCTCTTGCCGCCGTGAGTCAGCAGCAGTTTGCTGAACAGTTTGCCCAGCTGCTCACCGGGCCCGTGGACATGCGGCCGCAGACTACCACGGAAACTCCACTGAAACAAGCACAGGCGGAGATTTTCGCGGCGGCCCCGCTCATTGCTTGGGCCGAGATGGCTGGTGGCGCGGCGCACGAATTAAATAACCCCCTCTCGGTAATATCAGGCCGGGCACAGATATTAGCCAAGAGCGAAACCGACCCCGAAAAAAACCAGATGTTACAACAGATTCGAGAAAATGCTGGCCGGTTATCCGCGATTATCGATGACCTAATGGCCTTTGCCGAACCGCCGCAACCCAGGCCAGTCCCGACAGATATTAAACAAATGCTCGATGAAGCCGCCCAGTTGACCGCCCAAAAACAAAATACCGAACAACTCGATATCCAAACTGACATCGACGAGGGTCTGGAAAATGCTCTTGTGGACTCGGCCCAGATTGTGTCGGCGATTGCAAATATTTTTTCCAATTCCCTTGAGTCTTACAATGAAGGTGTTGGGCCAATAAAGGTCGATGCTATTAGCGAGGCATCCGGCGACTTCGTAAAGCTAAAAATCAGCGATTCTGGCCGTGGAATGGACGCCGAGACCCTTCAAAAGGCAACCCAGCCATTCTTCTCTGCTAAGCCTGCCGGGAGAAAGCGAGGAATGGGTCTTGCCCACGCCCAGCGAATCATCCAGCTGAACAATGGCTCACTTGAGATAACAAGCCGACCCGGCGAGGGAACCACCGTAACAATCCTTCTGCCACTTAAGTAAATTCCCTGCTGTGAAAAAGTTAAACCCACAGGACAGAACGACCAAATCAGTACTAAACCCGGCAAACCCGGTGCTCCCAGCGGCCAAGGGAGCAGCAAAAACAATACCTCGCTCCGCTCCTTCACGATTTAGGGGGTGTTTCATTTATAAAAGCCCGTCTTAGATTTTTCTTCGAACGTCGGTCCCTTAGCATTCGTAATATATTTGAATGGATTCCGCGCGGGCTGGGGTTTAAACTCCTCTTCCTCCCTCCGGCCTCAGCCCGCTATTTTTATGCTTGCACCACGCACCACAAAATCAGCCCTGACAGCAAACTACAGACGTCAGCAGATTAAAATCCAATATTTCCCGCTTTTTCCTTGACTACCAGACAAAGGCCGGTATGATTTCATCATCTCTTGCTGCTTTGAGGCAAGAGACAGGAAAGGAGCGAGAAATGATGGAACTCACTTCATCAGGGCTTCTGCCGGTACTAAGGTGGTATCGTTGCGCATTTGGGGCGATGCAAAAACACGCAATTTTTGCGGAGGAAAAAAGATGAAGCACCTGTGCCGAAGGTTAACAGGCAGATGTACATCGTGTGGCCAGAAGCTCAACTCAAAACAAACAACAACATCGCGGATTGTGGAAATCAATAATAAAGGCAGCCGGTTAGCTTCACGATTGGGACGCATGCCTCAAACGCAAAGCTGTAAGAAATGTAACAGGATAGTCTTTGAGGGCCAGCCGGGGTTCGTCCAGAATTATTTGCTCATTGACATGGGATTAAGCATATGCCCGAATAAGTAACCTGTCGTAGCTATACTCTATATACCGCCTGCTTTATATCTGCGGATTCGATACGACCTACTGCTCGACCTACGTAACGCAACGCCGAGAAGTAAATATGCCGAACTGGGGCTGGGAAAGACGGACAATGAGAAATTTTTGTTCCGGGCGCGATGTTTTGGAATTTGCGATTGCCAGAGAAGCGGAATCCTACGAGTTTTATATGGACTCGGCCGAACAAGTAGAGGACCCAGCGCTGGTCAAGGCCTTCGAATCTCTCGCCCAGGAAGAATTAAAGCATAAGGGTAAGCTGGAACTGGAAGTCATGAAAACAGGCCGGGTAGTGACAACAGCAGTCAATGTAATCTGGCCTGAAGTCGCCGATTACAGGGTGGATATCGAGCCCGAACCAAATGTGGCCTATCAGAATTTGCTCAATTTAGCGATGCAAAAGGAAAAAGCGTCCTTGAGATTTTACATTGATTTGGCGGCGACGGCTGAAAATAGAAACTTCCGCGACACGCTTTTGTCGCTGGCTGAGGAAGAAGCCAGGCACAAAGCCCTGCTCGAAATTAAATATGATGATATACTGCTAAAAGAAAACTGACCGACCTCACCTTTTTCAGATTGGCACCCCCAAATGGTAACGTACCATCGCCAAAAGGCTTTCGGCTGTTAATCCACCCGCTTTGCCAAGGTTTCCCCGTCCTTTTCAAATTCAACTTCCTCCCTGCGTATTTCGACCACCTTGTAGCCTCTTATTGTATCTCCCTCGTGGACCACCTCGCCGTACACTATGGCGCACGGATTCTCCTGATTGTACATTATCCCGGTTACCATTCCCCTATTGGCCGTTAAGAATTCCCAAAGCGGTATCTGTGCCTCACCTGCCCAAATGCTGTAAACCACAATCCAAACAACTACATTAACCGCCAACAGCAGCAAGAACTTCACTTTCTTATTCAGCCGCGATGCACTCGCTGCCTGCCGGACAGCCGGCCCCGTTGGACGCGCAGCTTCATCTTCCGCCAAACCGGTATTCAACGTCATGTACTTTAAAACCATATTCTAACCCCGCAGCTATTTAATATATTATGAATATATTTCGGCAGATTCAGAATGGTACTTTATTCGCAGTTTCGCCGGTTCCGATAACACAGGACAAAGACAGTTCCACCGCAAAAAAACCCAAGTTATTCGGGTTTCGTGCCTTGACAAGACCAAGAACTTGCTTATACTCAACAGTATGCGAATTAGCCGCATTAGAGCCGAAACCGTTAAACTGGCTGGAGAAGTCAGCAATCACTTTCTCCAGTGAAAGGAGGTTGCTACCGTGCAGAAACGAGTGGGTAAAATATGTTTACTGGTAGTATCGTGCCTGTGTGCCGGCGCGCTATTGACAGTTCTTCTGACTTCGCGAGGTATTCAGAGCGCCGAGGCGGCGGTCCTCACAACAAACAAGGCAGAGATATTATTTGACGGAGAGAAGATAGAGGGTCTGAAGGACTTTTCGTACAATGCATCCTGGAGCCGCCGACCCAGCGACGACGAGGTTGGAGTGATGAATATAAAGGGCAGCATCAGCGTGCATCCAAACAGTCAGTTGCTAAACGACCATATGGATGCCAACAGCTCCTTTGAAATCATCCTTTCCATAACGCAGCAGTCGCATCCTCGGGGGCAGGAAATCAATCAGTTCGTCCTTGAAGGGTGCCGTATGGATAACAGAAACTTCCATTTGGACGCGGAAGGCTACGCCGTTACCACGTACGCATTCACGGCCCAGCAGATACAGTCGCGAACATGGCAGCTACAGTGAGGCACGTCAACGGCCCAAAGGATTCAAACAACGAGTTACTCAACCACCACCTGGACAACAATACTTCTTAACACCCCGGGAAAGTGTTTGTTCATTGGAAAACCAGATTAAATCATAGCACAAGGGCTTAAGAATGTGAGACAACAAAACAGAAACCAGATATATGTCACCGAGCTGAAAAATTCTGTAATACAATACCCCCCACAATGAAAAGCACCCCTATTATTGTTGAGACAAGAATCTTCTCACCCACCACAAAATAAATCACCACAAGGGAAAGAAACGGAACCAAATAGATTAAGTTGGCAACATGCGCGGTGGTGCTCGACAGCTTTAACGCTCTTAGCCAGACCAAGAAAGTTATCCCCATCTCAAACAAGCCGACGTAGACTGCGCCGAGCATGCCGTAAAGGTTCGTAAGCTCCACTTCTGCAAAAAGCAGCATCGCAAAAAATGTGAATACAGACCCAAACGCAAAATTAAGAAATAATTTCACAACCTCATCGCGTCTGTCTTTTATGTTGTAAATCCAGAAGACCGCCCATATTACCGAGCTGCCCACTGCTAATATTACGCCCGTGGGACTGGTAAACCTAAATCCGAAAATATCCCCCCGAGTGGAAATTACAAAGACTCCGAAAAAGCTGATAATTACCGCAAGAATGCTCATTGGCTTAATCTTCTGTTTTAGCAAAGGTATTGAGAGCAAAACGAGCATTACCGGCCAAATAAAATTTAGCGGCTGGGCCTGCTGTGCGGGCAGCAGCGAATATGCCTTAAACAAAACAACGTAATAAAGGAAAGGATTAAGAAAGCCCAAAAGGGCCGAATGCAAATAATCTCTCTTGGCCAGCGTCTTGAGCAAGCTCACCTTCTTTTGAAATAACAAACAGCAAAAAAGAACAACTGTTGATACAATGGCCGAATAAAACAAAAGGGGCAGAACATCCAAATAACGCAGTGAAATCTTGAAAGCGGAGGCAACGGTAGACCACAGTAAAACTGTAGCCAGAGCATAAAGATAAGCCTCTTTTTGTTTTGTCATAAATCATCCTGCTAAAATGAACGCGCCCCATATGATACAGAACCTGATTGCAATACGAAACAAGTTTTTATACCGACCGCGACAAAATCTCTGGACAGCACAACAAAGATAAGTTAAGAATGAGAGGGCTGGTTTATGAGATTAAAGGCAGGACAATCCGTTCTTGGATGTTCCAGTTAAATAAGCCCCTCGTACCTTAGGTGTAGCAATATCACAAAGAAAAGACAAAACAAAAAAATTTTGAGGACAATCGCAATATGGAAAATAAAAACAGTTTCACCCTAATGGAAATATTGGCACTAATTTTGATTGTTGTCATTGCGACAACAGCTGGATGCAACGGTTTACCGCAGCCTGTGGAATCAGCAAAATACCCCCTTACCCCCCAAGAGAAAACGATGCTTTGGAACGGTCGTGATTTTACCGGCTGGAAGCTGTTTGTCGAGGACAAAAGCGTAGATGCGGCGGCAGTTTGGTCTGCCAAGAACGGTGTTATCCACTGTACAGGAAAGCCCTTTGGCTACATGCGGACGCTGGCTGATTATACAAACTATAAGCTGCACGTTGAATGGCGATGGGTTGAAGGACCCAGCAACAGCGGAATATTTATGCACATGTGTGAACCCGACAAGCTCTGGCCCGACAGCATCGAATGCCAGTTGATGTCCGGCAGGGCGGGAGACTTCCATGCGATCGGAAATACAGACTTTAAGGAGCGTGTGGACAAATCGTCGATTCGCGTTCCGAAGAAAGCCCAAGGCAGTGAAAAACCGATAGGCCAGTGGAACACGGCGGATATCTTCTGCTGCGAGAACACTATCCGTATCTTCATCAACGGTGTATTGCAAAACGAAGCAAGTGGAACAACGGTCAGCTCGGGAAAAATATGCCTGCAGAGCGAAGGTGGACCAATCGAGTTTCGCAATGTTTACATTGAGCCGCCTAAAAAATCAGTCTGCCAAACAAAGATCACGCCGCAGACCGCAACATGTCCAGATAGCACCAACGGATTTGTCCCCATTTTCGACGGCAAGACCTTCGCAGGCTGGGAGGGAAACCTTGATGTTTTTAGAATCCAGGACGGTGCTATCATCGGCGGCTCGCTTGGCAGGAAAGTTGCGCGTAACGAGTTCCTATGTACGACGAAAGAATACAGCGACTTCGAGCTTCGCCTGCAGGTCAAGCTGTTGGGCAAAGATGCCAACGCAGGGATACAGATACGCAGCCGGCGTATCCCGGACCACCACGAGATGATTGGCTACCAGGCGGACATGGGCCAGCATTACTGGGGTTGTCTGTACGACGAGTCTCGCCGCCGAAGAGTACTTGCCCACGCAAACCGCGAAGAATTAGACAAAGTGTTCAGACTTGCCGATTGGAACGATTATGTCATCCGGTGTAGCGGCAAGCGAGTCCAGCTTTGGATGAACGGCTACCAGACTGTTGACTACACAGAACCGGACGACACTATCGAGCAAAGGGGAATTATTGGCCTGCAAATCCACGGCGGACCGCCCAGCGAGGCTTGGTATAAAAATATTCGCATAAAAGAATTTAGCGAGACGAAGTAGAACAAAGATAAAAAGCCACACCTAATATCCACCGAAACACAGAACAGACCTCTCCGAACTGCATAACAAATTTAAAACTCCTCCGGCAAAGAACGCAGACCTCCCTCACTCGGAATCAGAACAAGGACGCTGCCCACAGTTCATTGCTTGAGTACGGAAGTACGACGAATAATAAGTCCGAAAACCCCGATAAACAAAAGGGCAACTACTTCACTCAATATGCTACCCGGCAAGGTCCCCAACCACATCGAAACTAATAATCGATTATTTATAGGGCTACCGCTCAATCAGTCTTCCAACATTTTTCTGCGCCTAAAGCCAGCCTTTTGATAAGCCGAACTTAAAATTCGGGAACCATCATAAATTTAATTACTAAAAACAAAGGCCTCATGGACCACAAACAACGACACAGAAGATTGCGCCTGCTTACAAAAAAGCTCGACAAAGAGCGCAAAAAGCAGGCCAAAAAGATAGATATACTTTGCAATGACCTGATTGCGGCCCAGAAGGAATTCATCAAGAAACTAAACACCATCAGTTTCACGGCGGATTTCTATGAGACAATCATCGGGACCACCGATATAAGGAGCCTAATCTTTACGGCGGGCAAACTCATCAAAGACCAAATCTCCGATGCGAACATCGTGTTCTTTCTGCGTCAAGCAGAGAGTCTCGAACTACATATGTTCGAAAGCGACCGGCCAATTACAATGGAAAAGCAGCATCTGGAGAATTGCTTCACTCCCGAAGTCGTGGAAAATATATGTAAGTCAAACAAAATATGCACACTCGAAGATATGTTTGCAATGGGTCTCGCTGGCAGCCCGGCTGGCCTAAATAAACTCTCAGCAGTTACAGTCCCCCTTGGCCGGCTCGGCCCCTCATTGGGCTTTATACTGATTTACCGCTCATCGAAAAACAAATTAACCGCCGATGAGCTAAACAACATCTCCGCAATAACAGGCGGGTTATCCCAAGCAATTGCTTCCTGCCAGGTACTTTCTCACTGACACGACCTAAGAATGCAATGTCAAGCCTATCCACCTTATCAGTCCCCCGTAAACAGCGGCGCCCGTGATAATAAAAGCAGGATGTATCTTTGTCAGAACAAACAATGCAAACGAAGCTACAATAACGAATAAATATTTCAACTGCAAAACGCCGCTTTTGTCTACCAACTGTACCGCTACGGCAATTATCATCGCAAAGACAGCATATTGAACCGCCTCCAAGCCGGCTTTTACAAAGGGGACGTCTTTGTACTTTGAGTAAACCAACGAGGCAAGCGCTATAAACAATACCGCCGGCAGCAAATTCGCAATGTTGGCTACTACCGCGCCGGGCACTCCGGCAACCTTATAGCCGGTATAGGTCGCGAATTTAATCGATATAGCACCAGGGCAAACTTTAACAATACCAAGAACTTCTAAAAACTCGGGCTTGTCAAGCCAGTGATGGCCTTGTACAACCTCCCTCTCAATCAGAGGCAAAAAGGAGTATGCACCACCAAACGCGAACAAACCGATCCTTAAAAACGCAATGAAAAGTTCAAGCAAAACCATTCTATAACTCCCGTTATCAATGCCCGCCGCCAAGCATCATATCCACAGCATGCGGCAGGACGTCCAAAATTATCTCCAACGATCCTTTCGCGCCTTTCGAACTGCCCGGCAAATTGATAATGAGCGTTTTGTTGCGAATACCTGCCATACCTCGCGAAAGAACAGCATGTTTAGTTTTCTTAAGACCTTCAGCCCTCATCATTTCGCTCAGGCCCGGAACCATTCTCTCACATACCGAACTGGTAGCCTCCGGCGTAATATCACGAGGCCCAAGTCCCGTCCCGCCAGTGGTTAGAACAATGTCAACTGTGGCCTTATCAGAAAGAGACCTTAGCTCATTGGCGATTGCCTTTTGATCGTCCGCTACGACTCTCCTCTCGCATATCTCAAATCCGGCTGCGGTCAACATGTCTTCGATAGTTTGGCCGCTTACATCCTCTCTCTTGCCCGCCGCACAACTGTCGCTGACCGTCAATATAGCTGCCTTAATCATTATCAGTAACCACCTCTATAACGTCCCCGACCTTTACCGAACCGTCCTTGGTTACTCTTGCAAAGACACCTTCCCGCGGCATAATGCAATCACCAACCTGCTCAAAAATCTCACACCGGCTGTGACATTCTTTGCCGAACTGTGAAATCTGCAACTCCGCACCTTTACCAAGTCTAAGCTTACTGCCGACCGATAACTTTAACAGGTCAATACCTTCCGTCGTGATATTCTCAGCAAAATCACCAGGCGAGACCTTCGCTCCCTTTGCAAGCATCTGGTCTATGGATTCGCTGGCCAGCAAACTCACCTGTCTCTCCCAATTACCCGCGTGAGCATCTCCGACAATGCCAAAGTCAGTTCGCAGTTGGGCCTCGGGTACATTGACTTTCCGCGTACCCTTTTCTTTGGAAACGGATATCGCTTTAATCCTGCCTCTTATAGTCGCCACTTTTTCCACCGGTTTTCTCAATCAGCCCTACCTGGGTTATAGTCATTGCCCTCGTTGTATATTTTAGCATATCATAAATTGTAAGACAGGCCGTAGTCACCCCGCAAAGGGCCTCCATCTCTACACCGGTCTTGCCTGAGGACCTGACCGTTACCTCTACATGGACCGATTTATCCTGCTCATTAAGGGTAAAATCAACATTGACGGCCTCAATCAAAATCGGATGGCACATCGGAATCATCGCCGGTGTTGATTTTACCGCCTGTATAGCAGCCACTTTTGCCGTCGCAAGCACATCGCCCTTGATACAGCTGCCCTGCTTGACAACTTCAAAGGCTTCAGCACCAAGAACAATACACCCGGATGCCCTTGCGGTCCTGACTGTGACATCCTTGCCGCTTACATCTATCATGCCACCATCTGCCAAAGTTGTTAACCTCCGACATTGCGCATAGAGAATTCCTCTGTAAAGGAATTTAATTTTGTGTACCCGCGTTTTTCCGCGATTATCTTTTTCAGCAATGCCAGTATCTGCCCATCGTCGGCACCGCTTCTGATAAGTTCCTTCAAGTCATAGCTGTGCACGGCATACAGACACGGCCTGACCTTACCATCACTCGTCAGCCGCAGCCGATTGCACGACCGACAAAATACCTTCGTTCTGCCGCTTATAAAACCAACGCTCCCTGCCGCATCCTTTATCTTGAAATATACCGCAGGCCCGTTGCTACTAGGTACGACCGCAGCAGCCAGCCGACCAAATCTATCCTCAATACTTTTGCGCACTTGGCTGTTTGGCACAAAGGAGCTCTCCGGTGGCGTATCTTTGTTTGTCGGGCAGTACTCTATAAACCTGATCCCTACCGGCATCTCCACACTCAATTTCGCCAACGCAAAAATATCTGATTCATTTATCCCCTTTAAGATAATCGTGTTAATCCTGACCGGTACCAAACCCACTTCTATCGCCTTGCGAATACCGGCCATTACGTTCCCCAGGACATCAAATCCGGTAATTCGTTTATAGCTATCTCTCTGTACCGAATCCAAGCTCACGTTGACTCGCATCAGGCCGGCAGCCTTCAGCTGTTCAGCCATCTGCTCAAGCAAAACACCGTTGGTTGTAAGTGCCAAATCTTCAATGTTGGAAACTACAGCCAGTTCCCTTACAAGCTCTATTACATTCCTCCTTATCAGCGGTTCGCCGCCCGTAAGCCGAACTTTACTTATGCCGCATTCTGCAAACAGTCTTACAATACGCTGGATTTCTTCGAACCGCAGTATCTCCCTGCGGTTTATGTACTCGCAATCATCTAAGCAATGGCAATAAATGCACCGCAGATTGCACCTGTCGGTGACCGAAACTCTAAGATAGTCAATCTTCATCGTCGCTCAATAAGTAAAAACTCTTTCGTTTTTTTTATCAAATCCGCCTGACCGTTACCACTGCTCCCTCTTTTACTTCGCCAATGCCCTTCGCAATACAGACCAAGCCATCCGCACCGCACAACGCGTTGAAATGCGCCGAGCCGTGATATTCGACAGGCTCAACAGTACATTCATTGGTAATCCTGACCGGGACCCACGATGGCCTTCCCGGCTTTCTTCTCGAAACGCACCTTGCCAGCTGCGCCTTTATCTCAAGAGGTTTATAGTCATGGCCCATTAGTTTATATAGAAATGGCTTGACCAAAAGCTCGCATATCACAAAACCCGAAACAGGATGGCCGGGCACACCAAAACAAAACACGCTCGCAGAGCACCCAAAGACCGCAGGCTTTCCCGGCTTGATTAGAATTTTCTCGAACATAAGCTCAATGCCGTTTTCTTTCAGAATCCCCGGAACAAAGTCGAAATCGCCAACCGAGACCCCTCCCGAAATAAGGACAACGTCATTTTCCCCTATCGCCGCCTTAACAGCCGCATCAATGGCCTCTCTCGTGTCCCTGACAATACCGTAATTTTTTGTAATCGCCCCGACGGCATCGACCTGAGCCGCAAGCTGGTAACTGTTGCTGTCCCTTACCTGCGGCAGGGATGGCCTTTCTGATGGTTCGACCAGCTCGTCGCCCGTGGCCATGATTCCAACCCGCGGCCTGACAGCTACACAGGCATTCACGCACCCAACCGCAGTCAAAGTTGCAAAGTGCTGAGGCCTGATAACTGTACCTTTCCTGAGGACTACCTGGCCTGCCTTTATGTCTTCAGCTTGCAAACATATATTGCTCTCGGTCTCCTTGCCGGTAAACCGAACCGTGTTATCAGTCGGATTTTCCGTAAACTCAATCATTACGACACAATCAGCACCTTCCGGGACCTGGGCACCGGTCATAATCTTGGCGCATTGGTTCGGCCCGATTGTCCTTTTAGGAGACACCCCCGCCGGAATCATCTCGATTACCGTAAGTTCGTTAGCAAGGTCCTCCCTCCTGCAGGCGTAGCCATCCATCGCCGACTTGTTAAAAGGCGGCATATCGATATCCGACTTGACATCCTCGGCCAAAACTCTACCTGCCGCGCTGGCGATATCAACACGCTCGGTACCGAGCAGCCGGGCTGAGTCCAAAACAATCTCGAGGGCTTTCTCAAACGGTATCATCGTCTCTCTTACCAACAAATTCCTCGTAATCCCCCGTCGTGTTGAGGTTTTTTATCACCTCGTTGTCCCCCAAGTCAACATATTTAATCTTGCAGCCGCTTAATGCATCCATTATACGATAATTCCCTGATAGCAAACCAGCCGCAATACCGGCAACGACACCTTTCTTATACACAGCAAAAAGAGGCTCATACCTAGACGGCCCGCGCCTTGGCACCACAGCATCAAACTCACGGCCATCCCTTAGCATCGCCCTGACAAGGGCCATATCAACCTCCGGCATGTCGCAGGCTACCACAAAGTTCAATTCGCTCGCCGACGCCTTTAATGCCGATGCAATACCCCCAAGCGGCCCCCTACCCTCAACTTCATCCGGAATAACCTCCACACCAAGAAAGCTGTACTTGGATTTGTCGTCCGCACTTATAAGGATTTGGTCAAAGTAGGGACGAATCTGACCTATGATATGTTCTATCATCGGCTGCCCCCCAACTGGCAGCATGCTCTTGTCCTGTCCCATCCGAACACTGTTACCGCCGGCCACTATTATAGCAGTCGCCTTGAGCTTGCAGGACCATCTGCCGTCGGCAAGCTCAACCTCATCGGTGCCAATATCAAATTCACTTCCATCGAAACGCACAATCCTGTCTGCGTACCGAACAACATCTTTAGCAGAAGCCTTATAGTTTTCCTCGCCGCGGCGCTCAACCATAAAAAATAGTCCCGGCTCAACAACTCGCCGAAGACTGTTCGTCTCACAGACTGATACCGCACCGACACCTGTAATATCCAAAAGCGCCGCTATACCCTCCTCAAGATGCGCCTTCAAGGCCCGCAGCCAGAAGACCCGGCCGGCACCCGATGCCAGCATCCTGCACGTGTCCTTATCACCGTTGGCATCGGTTTCCTCGACAATCTCATATGCACCCTGAAGCGATGAACAAACACCGCATTCTGATTCACCGCGAGGACAGCCGCTCTCAGCATCCTCTACCGTCGTCACTTTTATCCCAATGATGCTGCACCGCGAACTGAACCTCTCGATTAACGAGCACGCAAGTTTGGTCCTTCCAGCGCCCCGGGCCATAGCGCCAACCATCAACATACCTGGAACTTGAATCATCTTCGGCACCGAGCGTTTACTGGGCCTTCTCCGAAATCACCAGACTGATTGTCTCAACTTCACCAACGCCGCGTAAGGATTTGGCCATCCCAATAACAGTCTGAGAAATAATATTCCGAGCAAAACTATTCAGTTCAATCTCCTCGCCGTTGACCTTCAATTGGACCTCGGCCGTCGACTCCTGATTCGGTTCACATACCGTCAGCCTTACTCCTCAATCAGCTTCCCTAAAGCCTTATGCACAACGTATAAACCTATTCTACAGAAAATAACGCCTTATACCATTACTTTATTGCATCCCCACTCATCTTGCCCTTGAATCACCCTTCTCGCCACGCCAGCTGCCAAAAACAAAAAAAATATCTATACCGTACTTCGCTCGCCCTTCGATTATCCATAGCCTACAGGACCTGATACGTTAGCGCAGAGGTATTCACCACAATGCAAAACTCTCCAAAGGGCAGAAATAAATCAGATATGGAAGGTTCGTTTGCGAAGGACTTTTTCGGCCTGAAGATAGTCAGAATCGGCCTCGGATTGTGACAGCCGTGCAAAGCCGCTTATTAACGATATTTTTGCACATCTTCTGCCTATCAGTGCTAAAATTACACAGTTTGCACTTAATTTTCTTGCAAAGTCGGCTTTTTTTGCTATTTCTTAGCATTGATTTGACTGCTTAAAGTGGCATGGGCAGGTAGCTCAGTTGGTAGAGCAACGGACTGAAAATCCGTGTGTCGGCGGTTCAAATCCGCCCCTGCCCATTCGGCAAGTTACGCCTTCTCAAGTACTTACGCCTTACAGTTTTGACCTGCCATCGAATCCCGGACCCTCGCAAAGCAGATTACCCGGTTAAAGCCGAAAAACAGGCAAATTGCCAAAAATTTGAAAAAATCGTAAAAATTGCAGATTTTTTCTTAGAAAGTGCTTGCAAAAGCCTTTTAGGGGGTTATAATGATAGGTGAACATATATAAGTTCTTTTCTTCTATAACATCTTGGTTTGTGAGGTGGTGTAGATTTTTATAAGTTTGAACTATATCCACTAAATGACAAGCTGCCTCACAAGGGCTGAAGCCTTTAGGTTTCAGCCCTTTTCTTTGCGCCCTACGCAAGCCAAACCTGTCCTTCGACCTACGTGGCGAGGTCCCAAATCGCGGGCAGGCTGTCACTGCATGCGATTATGGAAACTGCGGAATGAATACCTGGGTCTGCAGTCCGCCACGAGAGTCTATCGTCTCGCGGCGGAAAAGACCCCTTAATTATGCGGCCTTGCATTTATCAGAGCAGCCAAAAGAACATGCCTTAATCTGTCAACGCTGAGGCTGTTGAGGTAATCTTCGGTGAAATCAAACCTGAATCGCCCTTTGAAATTTCTGATGCGTCTTGTAAGCTCCCCCCTGCCTAAACAAGCGACCGAAGTTGCCGTCTGTTCCAAATCTTCCTTCGAAGCCATCTTTCTGCCCTTTTGAATGACCACTGCACCAAATAGGGTGTGCGCCAGTAGTATCGACTACGATGTTGGAGCACTTTGGCGCAAAATTCTACAAAGCGGCTCAAGTATCCAAATCAGTTTGTTATCGAACTAAATTTTTTTTGTCATTTGGCTAATGGTCTGATAACTTTGGACTATGAAAACAGAACAGCTAAACTACTATCTGCCACCCGAGTTGATTGCCCAGCAGCCGCCTGCCGCTCGAAGCGATTCAAGACTGCTGGTCCTCAATCGCCCCGGCGGTGAACTTATCGACAGCCGGTTCAGCAAAATTGGCGACTTCTTGCTGCCCGAGGACTGTCTTGTGCTAAACGATACAAAAGTCTTGCCGGCCCGTTTCTTCGGCCAGCGAAGCAACAAAGGCAAGCTCGAAGGCCTGTTCCTGGCTGAGGACAAGCCCGGTATATGGCGGGTAATGCTAAAAGGAGCACGCAAACTAACATCAGGCCAGACTATTTACCTAAAAGATAAATCACAGAAGGACCTCTGCAGTGCGGAAATCCTCGACAAATCCACCCAGGGCGTATGCAGGCTCAAAATATCAGCAAAGGAAGATACCCAGACTATCCTTGACAAAATAGGCTATCCCCCCCTACCGCCATATATCAAAAGAGGCACGGATCTTCGCCAGGCACAAATAGATAAGAAGCGGTATCAAACGGTTTATGCCTGCCATACCGGCGCCATCGCCGCGCCCACGGCCGGACTGCACTTTACTGATGAACTAATCGAGCACCTAAAGAACAGGCAGGTACGCTTTGCATACATAACACTGCACATAGGAACAGGCACATTTAAGCCCATAACCACAGAGAACGTCGAGGAGCACAAAATACACAGCGAACGATTCAGTATCGATGAAGCAAATTCACAGATAATAAACGCGGCGAAAGAGAAAGGCCGGCGAATAATAGCCGTCGGCACTACTTCGGCGCGGACTCTCGAGACAGTGGCCGTCAACTCACGCATAGAAGCCGCCCGCGGCACCACTGACCTTTTTATCAAGCCCGGCTATAACTTCAAAATGCTCGACGCTATGATAACCAACTTCCATCTGCCGCGGTCAACACTGCTGGCATTAGTCGCTGCATTTGCCGGGTTGGAGAATATCATGCTAGCGTACCAACACGCTATCGACAAACGATACCGCTTCTACTCTTACGGCGACGCAATGCTTATAATCTAAGATAGTCAGGAGAAACAATCGGCAGCTACAATTGAATTGAATATATACCAAGGAGTTACCAATGAAAGCAAGGAACATGCGATTGCACTACCTGTGTCTGATTAGCTCGTTTTGTCTGACTGCCATTCACATGTGTTCTGCGGCTGCAGCCGACGAGTTCGTACCCGATATCAACTCATCCGGCTATAAGCAGTGGCTTAACGGCACGTGGCGGTTTCGCCTCGACCCCAATAACATCGGCGAAAAAGAGCAGTGGTGCAAGCCCGCAAGTCTCGACGAGTGGAAAGCTGTCGCAGTCCCCTCGACTTATAATATTTATGAAAAAGACTTGAAACGCTATCGGGGAAAGGGCTGGTACAGTAAGAGCTTCAGGCTGGAAAAGAAGCTGGAAAAAAATGAGCACGTAATCATACGGTTTCTGGGTGTTCCCATTCGAGCCAAAGTCTGGCTAAACGCAAAGATGCTCTCCCAGCATCTTTTTCCGTATACAGCCTTTGAATTTGACGCCACCGAATATCTGAATTCTGAAGGCGAAAACGTTCTCGTTGTGCAGGCCGACAATAAAGCGTTGGAGCGAGCAATTCCCGACCCCAAATGCATCGGCTGGTGGTTTTGCGGTGGCATCTGTCGGGACGTTTATTTAGAGGTGCGTCCTGCCATCGCTATCACGAATCTCTGGCTGGACACAAGAATGACAGGACAGAAGTGGAGCTTCGCTGCAACAGCCATTGTGACAAATTACGCCAAAAAGCAGGTACATAACTCAATCACCGTCAATTTAAAAGACCCGGACAAAAAGGCTGTATGGAAAAAGACTAAGGATATCATCGCCAAACCCGGAGAGAACAACATTGTTCTAAGCGGTTCTCTCACCAGCATCCAGCCATGGTCTCCTGATAGCCCAACGCTATACGAGATGACAGCATCAATAGAAGGCGAGGGGCCTTACAGTCGGACGATAAAAACAGGATTTCGACAGATAGAAACGCGCGGCAGCGGTATCTTTCTCAACGGCAAGAAGATGCTCCTGCGAGGCATGTCACGCCACGAGTTTCTGGCAGGTCACGCAAATGTCATCTCGCGCGAAAGGACCCTTGAGGACATCAAAGACTTCAAGGAGCTCGGTTGCAATTTCCTGCGCACCGCACATTATACACAACACCCATACCTCCACGAGTTGTGCGACGAGTATGGCCTGCTGGTCTGGACCGAAATACCCGCCTGGCAGTCAATCAGCGAAGTGCTCTCAGACCCGGCAGTAATCGAAAAGTGGGGCAAGCCCCAGATCGCCGAGATGATAAACCAGTACCGACGTTATCCCTCGGTGGTTGTATGGTCGGTGGGAAATGAATTCAACTCGGAAAGAAAGGACGTCGCCAGATATGTCGAGCAGACTACCGATTTTGTCCGCGAAATGGACCCAACCCGCTTGGTGACATTCGCCTCGCACAGACGCAAGAACGATGTGTGCTTTGGGTATGTAGATTTCATTGCCATTAACGAATATTACGGCTGGTACAACGGAGACATCAACGACTTAGGGCCTTGCCTGGACTGGTTGCATGAAAACTTTCCGGATAAGCCCATACTGGTGAGCGAATTCGGTTCAGGAGGTTCCGCTGACGCCGCATCAGAGACCTGGCCTACGAATGACCAGGGATGCTTCAGTCTGGATTGCCAGGTCAGATTTCTCAAAGCCCATATGGACCAGATCTTCGCACCTGAGCGCCGAGATTATGTGGCCGGTGGCCTGATTTGGCTCTACAACGATTTTGACAACTTCGCCACCGGTGTTTGGCACAAACGCCCGCCAAAATGGATGGACGTCAACCTCAAAGGCCTGGTCACAATAGACCGCAAACGAAAACCAAGCTTCGACACGGTCAAAAGCTACTTCCACTCCCTCGATAAGTAGCGAAGGACAAAATCGTTGCTATTCGATTTTAACAAGGATAACCCAGTCTTCGTCTGTATCTTTCGGCGGATTACCGATGGAAACTTCCCCTGGGCCCTTGACTTTCTCGATTGAGCCGGTCTGCAATTCACCGCCTGTTCGCGGATTATACCAATGCACCGTATAACTGCCCGCTGTTAAACTCAACTCCGTGGTTCCTCCCTTGGGCAGGTACACAGCATACACATCACCGGGCCTGGCCAGACACCACCCCCTCGAAACCAAAGAATCATCCGGTGACATCTGGTAGAATGGCAGATAGTTGTGAAAGAACTCAAGCGCATAACGCGTCAAGTCCCACAGATGGTCCCGGCTGCGCCAGTCCTCACAGTTCAGGTCGTTGTGAGCGAACTTGTATCCGAAGTACCACTCACAGCCGGCCCCGCCTGCCATGAGGTTGCCCCAAAGGCAATTTTTGCGAGGCTCATCATGGGTTGGGTCATTCGCATCAGGCTTAACTCCATTGGCACCATGACCGAATTCATCCAGACAGACAATCCACTTCCGGCCGTGCAGTGCCGAACGCTCGACCCACTTTAGCGTCTCCGAATGAGTGTCAGAGCCGCTCTCGTTCATCTGAAGAGATGTCCCGTCGAAGTCAGCGTAGCCGAGAAGCGGATTGTAAACCTCATCGTATTTTTCCGGAAAGGTGTGCACCACGACAGGATGTCTGTAAGGGTCGTTATTCTTGAAGAAACTTGCAAATGCCTTCCTCTGCTCATCGGTATTGGTATTCTCCTCGCCCAAATTCCAAACCAATCCAAGGTGATGGCCGAAGCGGGCAATCAACTCGCGGTAATAAAGCTTCCGCTGTATTCCCAGCCCGCCGCCGTCAAGCCCCTGGTCGTTCTCCTGCTCCTGAGTAATGATGTGCATCATCAGGCCGAGTCTGTCCATATGCGAAAAGACAATCTCCCACTGGTCAAGCTTGCTGCAGTCGAATCGCAATTTCTCATCGGGCCGTATCCAAGGCCAAACATCTTTGCCGTCACCACCGTCAAGATTATATGTGACAAAATAAACACTGTTCATACCCTTCGAGGCAAGGTAATTCAAAGCGCCTATAATGTTCCTGCCCTTGCCGTTCTGCCAAGTAGGGTCACCGTTCCGCCAGTCCCCGGCATGCGGAACATAATGATGCAGAAACTTTTCACCCTTAGCTTCCCCCTCCCTGGCAAGACCTGCGGTATCGTACGTCCCCTCAAATTCGAAATACGCCAGAAAGTTTTCAGGACTGTCGGCGCCGCCCTTAAGAAAATACTCACCCGTCTCAGCAAACCGAAGGTAACGCTCGCCGACGTATTGCAACATACCCTTGCCGCGAAAGTCCCGGCCCGTCTTGTCGGTGGGTACAATGTCAATCGTACCCGTCAGCCCATCCGGAATACCGGGCGAGCCAGCTCCCGGCTCAGGCTCTATTGCAATTTCTCCGCCGAGACGAAATGATACTATATAAGTCCATCTGCCCGTTGCATCCGGGACAAAGTGTACCCGCCATTTATTACCCGCGATGGCGCCGGTCTCGCCCGCATTGCCGTCCGCCGCATAGTACCCCGGCACAATGTAACACCTATTGCCCTTCGTGAAAAAAACATTCAAGCGATAATCCAGAAATGGATTCGGCCCAGTAACCTCATTTGCATCAGGCCCCTCAAGCGTAAGTGTCACCTTGTGCCACTTTTTCAGCTCGCCCGTGACATCAACCTTCCCCGCAACCACAGCGCTTCGGCCAAGCAGAACAATCAGTAACGTGATAATTACAAATCGAATCCTCAATTTGCAGCCTCCTCTCTTATAGCCAAATCTATGAGCAAACTCATTTCGCCAATTCACACTTCAAAACACCCTCCCACTTCTCATAAGCCTCCGCGTACGCCGGTGCCAATTTATCATTCGGCTCAATGGTCTTAATGGGCTCTAAGCCCACAAAAGCATCTTGCATCTCTTTGTAAATACCGGCGCCAATACCCGCCCCTCTTGCAGCACCCTGCGAACCATCGGTGTTGTACAGTTCCACAACAGATTTTGTTACGGTCGCAAAGGCTTCGGCAAATAACGGACTAAGGAACATATTAGCGTTACCCGCCCGAACGGTCCGCACTTCAACTCCCACATTGTGCATTATCCCAAGGCCGTAATTCAACGCAAAGACAATACCCTCCTGCGCCGCCCTTAGCAGATGCGACCTGTTGTGAACATTAAAGTTCAAACCGCGAACGACCGCACCAAGGTCCCTGTTCTCCAGCGTCCTTTCGGCCCCGTTGCCGTACGGCAGAATAACAAGGCCATCGCTGCCGACCGGCGCTTCGGCCGCCAACTCGTTCATCTGTCCATAATCAATCCCGCCGGCAGCGTTGTGCTTCAACCAACTGTTCAAAATCCCCGTACCGTTGATGCACAACAGAACACCGTAGCGGGCGGCATTGGACGAGTGATTAACGTGAACAAATGTGTTGACCCTCGACTTGCTGTCGTAGTCCTGTTTATCGCTGATACCATAGACCACGCCCGAAGTCCCGGCCGTGGCCGCTATCTCGCCGGGATTTAAAACATTTAGGCTCAATGCGTTATTCGGCTGGTCGCCTGCCCTATAAGATACCTTCGTTCCCGCCGCCAAGCCAAGCTCCTCTGCGGCCCCTTTAGTCACCTCACCCTGAATGGAAAATGTCGGCACGACATCTGCAACAAGTTCCTCGGAAATCCCATAGTGATTCAGCACCAAATCGGCGAGCCCCTGCTGTTCAAAGTCCCACATTATCCCTTCAGACAAACCCGATGGCGTGGTCCTTATATCGCCGGTCATCCTCATTGCTATATAATCACCGGGCAGCATCATTTTATAAATCTTTGAATAGATCTCCGGCTCATTCTCCATCACCCACTTTAACTTCGACGCCGTAAAATTGCCCGGCGAGTTCAGCAGCCGCTCAAGGCACTTCTTTTCTCCTATCTCCTCTATCGCTTTGTTCCCGATTTCCACCGCCCTGCTGTCACACCAGATTATCGAAGGCCTTAAGACCTCGTGATTCTTATCAACAACCACCAACCCGTGCATCTGGTAGGAAATACCTATTGCCTCCACATCACAGGCCTCAAACTCCGCATCAGCTTTAATCTGCCGCGTAGCCAACTTGACATTCTCCCACCAAACCTCGGGATGCTGCTCCGCCCAGCCCGCCCTTTGCGCAATAATCTCCAGCTCCTTTTCAGGCGAACTCGCCGTTGCCAGCACCTCACCCGTCTCGGCCTCCATCAACGTCGCCTTTATTGACGAACTACCCACGTCGTAGCCTAATAAAAGTGCCATCCAGTTATCCTCTTATTGTTGTGACAAAAGGAAAACTACAGTTACAGGGCACATGTTTTTTCCACAAGAGGCAGCACCTTCGCATCTATCTCCGATTCCTCCTCTCCAACCTCTGCCTTGAAAAGATACCACATCTCAACATGCTCCACTTTTCCACCCTTCGCCGGTATCTTTGTGAGCGGCCCAAGGGTCTCAAACTCCAGCATATCACCATCGGTAAACGTCGCGGTATTGCACTCATAATCCGGATATGTCCCCGCAGAATCGTATGGGTAACGCTTTACAAACAGCTCGCCATCCAAGTAATATGCCCCCCAGCCCTGTTTGTTGAGCAGACCGATTTTCTGCTTTACCTTACGATTGGGGTCCTGTTGCAGTTGTATGTACTTCTTGCCCCACGTCCACCGAGGGTCGCTCATATTCGTGTAGTGCCACAGCACCACCGGCCGCGCAGCAAGCAAATAATCTGGGTGAGGCCGATAAGGCTCCTGCGGCAGGATTAACCTTCCCCTCTGCGCCATAACAGTCAGCGCCCAAGGCGCCGCTTTTATGTCCCACTGGTTATTATTGGTTAGCCGGTGAAGTACTTTCACCTTGTTGGCCTTCGGGTCAAGTGTAACCTCGATTTCTTTGACTATGCCTGTTATTGCCTCTACCGGCTGGATAAGCTTCAAGGTCTTCCCGTCCCACTTGTAGTCTATCGGCGAGTTATCTGGATAGAAAGTTCTCTCAATGTCCTCAGGACCATGCCAAATCCGATGGCCGCCGTAAATCCGCCACTCCTTACCGCCGGTCTTGCCCAACTGGTCCTTGTATTCTTTGAATAAATTCTGCCCGCCTACGTAGCCAAACCGCATAATCCTCGTCCCCACATCAGTAGTAGCTATAAGTTCTATCTCACCGTTGCTGAGCTTAATGCAATTCGGCCAGCCACCGTACGAAACCTTCTCCATCTTTATATCTGCGCATTTCCCGGTTTCCTCACCATTTGCAGGTCGCATCGGACTAAACAATGCAAACACAATCAATAGCCCAACGCCGACCATCACAACCTGTTTTCCGGGCCGCCACCGCTCCACTTGCTCTTTCATTTCCTGTTCTCCTTTCAAATTTTCGTTAACTGCAAAATCTACCTGCCGTATTTCAGTCGAAACACGAGCTAAAGTGGCTGCGATACTATCAGACTTTAAACGCGATTTCCAGTGCAAAAGCAGAAACGCCCTGAGCAGCCGTCTCCAAAAACTATCAATCCTTGGACAGCCTCCTCCTGCCTCCCAACCGTCTGCCATTTACTTGGTTTCACTCCTTAACTGTCAAGGTGATTTTACAAAGAGTCTCTCAATCACTTCGATCTCCACCGTTGAGGCCGGGTGGAACTGGTCACTATTAATATACTTCAGTAGGCTGTGCAGCATTTGCCGAGCTACCGGCCGACCGTCAAGATTACTCCGCAGGTCAATACTGCAAACAAGCAGCTTCCCGCCAGCGACTTCGGCCTCAAAAATCAATCCGAGCCTGCGATTGGTGCTCCAGTCATCGATTACCTGGACAATCGGCCGCAATTCGACCGGCAAGTCATTTAGAATCATGCTCTGCGATTTAGTCACTAAGTCCCACCACTGCCAATTGCTGTGATATTCAGTAGGGAAATCCGTTAGTGCCGGATGTGCAGGGTCGCAGAGAATACCTAACGTATGAGGAGCCTGCCTGCTTGTCCATGCAGTGTTCCAGAATATCGACGTAAAGCCTGCGGGAATCTTGCCGTACCTGTCACCCTTAATGCTATCGGGCCCGGGCATCAGCATCACTTTGCCGCCAGCCTTCAAGGCATCCAGAGCTTTCTCATTTAATTCGTCGGTAATTACAATGCCTTGGGCTACTGTAGTATCCACATCTTTAGGATAGACCCAGAAGTCCCAATCATTTGAGAAAGGCGCTCCCATAATCGAAACCGTAAGAACCATTTTCTTTGCGGTGGCTACACTGGCCAATGGCAGAGTGATCCTGCCTAATTCGGTGCCGTTACCCAAGGGAATCGCCCCTCCAGGAAGTTCACCCCACACAATCTTCCTACCTTCGCTATCGCTAACGCTCCAGAACGGTACTGCCTTTTCAATAGGCGCCGCCCCAAAATGAGCAACTTCAATATTTGCACGGAACGTCTCGTCAGAAGTCCAAACGCGCTTCTCCATTCGCGCAAGAGGCACCGTTTCACATGCGAATCGGTGATATTCCTCCGGCGTGACATAGCCCTTGGAATCCCAGAAGGCATCCAGCACCCCCACCAGCGCGGTACCCTGGCCCGGAAAATCATGAAGGTCCAGAAGCTGAAAACCTCCAAAGCCGGGCGTGCGAAGTGAAGACTCGATTTCCTCCTTATAGCAAAGCGTTTGCAGCTTGCCCGAGGCCATCAGAAAATCATGGGCCTGGTCAAGCATGTCGTTCTCCTCAAGACTTTTTCGGAAGATTTCAAAATTGTAGGCACGTGTTACGCCGGTATACTTTCTTATCTCCTCGAAGTTAGGATAGACACACCACTGTCCAATCTCGTGACTGACAACGGGGACGTCATACTTACTGATAATATCACGATAGTCAGTAACAGTTTCGGGCGGCCTTGAGTTCAGACGACAGCTCAGATTGGCCTCCCAGTAATGAATTCGCGGATGGAAATCATTCTGGTACTGATTTTCTGGTGCAATTGCCCAGCCGGCAGCAGTTGTGTATAATCGGCGAGGGTCCTTAGCCTTCCAGTATTTTACCAGAGAGGTAAGATATTTTATGTGGTTCTTGCCTGCGGGCTCATTACCATAAGCAAGCATACAAAACGATGGATGGTTGCCATAAGCCTTGAGAATACGCTCGCTCTCGCTGTAGATAAATCCGTCGATACTCTTGCCGTCGCCGAGCGTAGAGCCCTGATTGGCCCAGGACCCGCATTCAACTTGAAACATAAATCCCAACTGGTCGGCTGCAGCAAAGGCAGCCTCCGGCGGACACCATGAATGAAAACGAAAATGGTTCAGCCCGTGTGCCTTTGCACGCCCGACCATCCGCAGCCAACCCTTCACATCCATATGAGGATATCCGGTCAGTGGAAAGATAGAGCATTCCAGCGTACCGCGCAGAAACCTCTTTCGTCCATTGATGGTAAACTGCGTGCCGCTGGTTGCAAACTCCCGCATGCCAAACTCGACGCTCTTGCTGCCCGCGTACTTGCCCGCCTCGATTGAAGCTGTCATCTGATAAACGTTCGGTGCAAATTCATCCCATAGCAATACGTCATTACCCATGTCGTATTGCGCCTCAATAGTAGTATATGGCAGGGAAGCTGCAAAAAGCATCCTTTTGGCGGCGGGCTTATGCTGCTGCTTGGCACCGGCGGCCTGCGCGGTAAGAGTCAGAATACCTTCAACTTTCTCTTCCGTTGTGTTGCGAAGGGTCACAAGCACTTTCGCGGTTTTGCTCTGCACATCCGGATAAACCTGCAAATCCTCTATCCATACCGGGTCTTTGGCCCGCAGTTCCATTTTGCCCACTATCCCGTTCCAGTTGGTCTGTGTATGGTCGGAGATACTATGCGAGTTGACTCCCACTTCGATTTTTATGGTATTATCGACGCGAATCGCCAGGCGGTGTTTGCCGGGGCTCAAACTGCCAAGGTCATATTCGTGCGGCGTGCTCAGACTGTTTCGCATCCCGATTTCTTTACCGTCCACCCACAGCTTCGTTTCCCAATGGGCCCGTTCGAGAAAGAGTATGACCCTCTTACCTCGCCAGGACTCGGGAATATCCACCGTTTTTTGATACCATGCGGCGCCGACGTAGTGCTTCAACGGCGTCAGCCAGAACGGAACCTTAACGTTGCCCGGCTGTCTGTACTTCTCATACCTTTTCTCCGTGTACCAGGACCTGTCAACTATATCTCCGGTCCACTCTGTCTCGACTGAAATATCATCCCCAAAGCCGCCCTCAACAGTCGAACCCGGAAGCTTGATTCGCAAAGGTAAATCCTTGTCAAACCACTTATCTTCTTCACCAACGTCCTTTGGGTCCAGTTGAAAGCCCCATTCGCCCGCAAGGGAAACCCTCATCTCCGGGACAAAAGTTGCTCCTTCCATTCTTGCTTCCTGCTCACAAGCTGTGACGCAAAACAAAAAGAGCGTTAATGTAATCCACCTAAGAATCCTGACCCGTTCCATACGAATCTCCTTTCCAACCTGTCGTCGTTGTGTCAAAAAGCTATTCTATCAGCCCAAGTATAGCTTATCCCCGGGCTTGATTTTAGGTATCTGGTCTACTTTGGCTTTGACATCGTCTCCTTCTAACGCAAAGCTCGGAGCAATTTCAATCAGGCAGTCAACCGAGCCATCCTGCTTTCTCGGCACCGCTACACCTGCCGACTCAAGCCAGGCCGCCGCCCGGGAAACCATCATCTCTCTTGCGCTCTCGGCACTGTCAATGCCCGTCCGATTTTTGACCGGGGCAAACTCTTGGCTTCTCTCCGTCTCCAAAATTATCGACCTCGAAGCCAACGGCAAAGCGTCAAAAACAAAGCTCTCCAGCTTTACACCGTTTGGCTCAGCAGGTTCGACGCGTTTCCCCTCCGCATCGATATACGGAATCTTCTTAACCGCTCTATGCAGCCGCAAAGCAAAACCTTCGCTGTTTAATCTTTCAACGAAACTGCGATTTATAACGTGAATGGCGATACTGCCAAGTTCAAAAACCAAAGAACCATCGGGACCTCGCTTCTCCGCCAGTTCGTCTGGCAAGTCGCTGTATTCGATAACGGTCACCCTGCCGTCAACCAGACAGAAATTGCCGATTCTTTCCTTCGGCTCGGCCTTTACCAGGGCCTTTGACGACATCTCGGCCTCATCAAGGGCATGCAGGCCGACAAACAGCGGGTCGAAAATATTTATCAGGGGGTTATCAACCTGCCAATAGCTTATGAACTCCACGCCGCGTTTCTTCATATCTGCAATTGCGCCGCTTTTATAAAGGGCCTTTAGGCTGCCACCGTGTCCGTCGGGCGAGCAGCTTATCCTGCCCTTATCAGCCAAAAGAATTTTGCCATCGAAACTAAAATTGGGCAGCGTCCCCTGTTGAAATATAAAGACGTCGCTCTCGTCCATGCCATAATAATCATTTGAGCGAAAGACTTCTTGCGTCTCGGCGTGGTTCAGAGGGCTGGTCATAATATACCAGGGGCAGTGCGTCTGGTACCTTTTCGAAACTGCCGCCACCATTTCCGCAAAAATCCGGAACAGTGTCTTGTTTTTAACAGAGCTGATGGGAAAACCTCCCTTCGGCCCGTCAAATCCGAGCCTCGTCCCCTGCCCACCGGCGACCACGAAGCCCGCCACCTTGCCCGCCGATATCAGCTCCTCGCCTAAATGCCTGGCTTCAGTGTACTTGCGCGCCATATCGCCATCAGGCGGCTCCAGACTGTAACACCAGGCAGGGCTAAAATCTCCAGGTACCACGACAGAAGGGGGTTTTTTAACGCAATTTGACACCCAATCGGCCATTTGCGAAAAATCAAGCTGCTCTATTTGCGCAAGCAAATCCCGCCTTTGGGCAGCATCCAAGTGCTCCCAAAACGCCAAAAGATGGCCCTGATTGTGCCTCTCAACAAGCCTTGTTATGTTCTCAAACGTCTTTTCCAATACTCATATCCGCGATTCTAAGCCCGAAAACCCAGATATTAAGCAAACTTCAAAAAAATTCAAGAAACTTAGCAAAATTTACCGAATTTTACTTGACAGAAAGCACACTTTGTGTTACCGTTTATTTAGAGATAGGTAGGTTTGAAGAAGCTTTTTATACTTTAGTCGTCATTATCATACTTACCCACTATTTCATATCCCAGACCCGCCTATCCAAAAGGACGACGCTTTTTAGTTCAGTTTTGCTAACTTTGAGCCGACAACTGCCCTGAATTCAGGGAAAACTAAGTGGATGAACCTTATACTGGCAAAAAACTCAAATTGATGAATTTAAACCAGTTGTTCTTAGGCAAAATAAATAGGAAATGAAGGAGATTCGCTCAAAAACCGTATTTTTAAGGTTCTATGAGGCAGGGGCACCACCTTGCGGTTTACCGCAAAATGGGGCTCAATAGTCAGCTGCACTCATTTATCAAAAATACCCCAAGCGGGCTTAAGAGCGGCTGGAGCCGCGAATCTCGAAAACACTAAAGGAGAAAAATCATGAAAAGAAGAGCTTTTACATTAGTTGAGCTGTTGGTCGTAATCGCGATCATAGCGCTGCTCATGGGCGTCTTGATGCCTGCTCTGGCAAAAGTAAGGCAGATCGCCTATCGAATGGTCTGCGGGACGAACCTCTCCGGCATCGGCAAGGCAATGCTTATCTACACCAACGATAACGAGGAGGAATATCCAAAGGCAGGTTGGCCAAGTAGCAGTTGGAGCAAGGAAGGCGAGTTACTGAGCTGGGCTGATCAGAGTGGAAGACACTATGGCAAGCCAGGCTCCGACGTAACAATCACGGCCAGCTTCTATCTCCTGGTAAGGTATGCCGACGTGACATGCAAACAGTTTGTTTGCAAGGGCGACATCGGGACAAAGGCATTTAAACTGTCTGATGTGAATCCGGGGATTCTCGACCCGGAAGTTGACGACGTTACTATGGTGTGGGACTTCGGCCAGAGGGATGACATGAAAAGCCTCTTCGTTGCGGGCCAGTACTGTTCCTACTCCTATCATATGCCTTATTATCATCCTACTACAGACGAACCGGGCTTTCCTCTCGGTCCGGGAAGTAACCCTGCCAGCCCTCTTTGTGCGGACAGAAACCCTTACCTGGACAAGAATGCTTGGCCTTATCTCGAGGGCCAAGACTGTAAAGGCGACGCGCACGAAGATGCACCAACATGGCATACGACCGACCAGTATTACTACGACCCACACAAGACCGGTAACTCAGCACCCCACCAGCGTGAAGGCCAGAATGTCCTGTTCAATGACGGCCATGTGCTATTTGCAAAGTACCCCAACGTCGGCCTCACCAATGATAATATCTGGAAGAACTGGGAGAGTACTGATGCGCCGGATCGCCCCGAAGTATGGGAGGTTGACCCGACGCCATACTGCACGGATCTCGATGAACCCGGAAAGCAGGGACCTGAGGGTAAAAGAGACGCCTTCTTAGTGAATGAGCTGAACAAAGCCGTTAATTAATATTTTTAGTTGGCTCATCTACAAGCGGCCTTGTGCAATCGTGCATAAGGCCGCTTTTCTTTCTTCAATTTTGGCCCCTCAGCAGCAAATCCGCTCAAGGGTATCCTTACAAAATCACAAAACATGCCCGAATCAGATTTGTTTTCGCCGGACATTTATGTTAGATTGTGTGCCTTGATTTTCAGGAAGTGCAAAATTGGGACAGACGCTTATCCATAAGATACTTTCCGACCACCGCCTTGAAGGCAAAATCGCCGCCGGTGAGGAAATTGGTATTCGGATTGACCAGACGCTCACCCAGGATGCCACGGGAACAACAGCCTTTCTGCTGTTTGAAGCAATGGGCCTCGGCCGAGCTAAAACACAGCTCTCGGTCAGCTACGTCGACCACAACATGAGTCAGTTCGGCCCGGAGAACCACAACGACCATTTGTATCTCCAAACTGTGGCCGCCAGGTCAGGGGTTTATCATTCCAGAGCGGGCAACGGCATCTGTCATCAGGTCCATCTTGAGCGCTTCGCAAAGTCGGGCACAACACTTCTGGGCAGCGATTCACACACACCAACCTGTGGCGGGATTGCTGCGCTCGCCATCGGAGCCGGCGGGCTCGACGTCGCCGCGGCTATGGCAGGCGCCCCATTCTACTTGAAATGCCCGAAAGTCCTCGGTGTCAAACTGACCGGAAAATTGAACGACTGGGTGGCCGCCAAAGACGTTATCCTTAAACTGCTCAGCCGGCTTTCCACAAAGGGAAATGTCGGCTGGGCAATCGAATACTTCGGCCAGGGCACCTCAACACTATCTGTGCCCCAGCGGGCCACAATAACAAACATGGGAGCCGAACTTGGAGTAACTACAAGTATCTTTCCCAGCGACGAGCAGAGCAGAAAATTCCTCACCGCCCAGAAACGTCAAAAAGACCACAAGCCGTTGGCCGCTGACCCGGACGCTGAATACGACCGTATCATAGAAATAAATCTGTCCGAGCTTGTGCCTACGGCCGCCTGCCCGTCCTCGCCGGATAATGTCAAAACTGTCGCCGAAATCGCAGGCACCCAAACAGGACAAGTACTCATCGGCAGCTGCACAAACTCCAGCTTCGCCGATTTAATGATGGTAGCAAAGGTATTAAAGGCCGGACGCACAAATAACATGGTCGAATTTGCAGTCGCCCCCGGCAGCAGAGAAGTCTTAAATATGCTGGCAGCAAATGGAGCGTTGGCCGATATGATTTCTGCCGGTGCCCGCATTCTCGAATCCGGCTGTGGCCCCTGCATCGGCCAGGGCCTTTCACCGGCTGACGGTGTAGTGAGTCTGCGAACGTTTAACAGAAACTTCCCCGGCCGAAGCGGAACAAGCCCAGATTTGGTCTATCTGGTCAGCCCCGAAACAGCCGTCGCCTCCGTCCTCACCGGAAAAATCACCGACCCGCGCGACTTGCCGAAATTGCTGTCAATCCAATACCCAAAAATCGACTCACCCGACCAATTCGCCATCGATGATAGTATGATAGAAAAACCCCTGAGCGAGGCCGAGGCCGCGAAGGTCCAGGTTCTCCGTCCTGCTACGATTGTTGTACCCGAAATGCCGCCGCCGCTGCCGAAAAAACTGCAGGCAAAAGTGTTGATTAAATGTGGCGACAAGATAACCACCGACCATATTATGCCGGCCGGTCCGTTCCTGAAACTACGTTCGAATGTCCCGGAATACGCAAAGGTCGTCTTCAACTGCTTCAACGAACAGGATAAACCCACACTTGCACAGCGAGCCCTCGAACTAAAGCAAAAGGCAATCGCTGGCGTAATCATAGCGGGCCAAAGCTACGGACAGGGTTCATCAAGAGAACACGCCGCACTCTGCCCGATGTACCTCGGCGTCCGGGCCGTAATTGCAAAAAGCATCGAGCGAATCCACAGGGCAAACCTGATTAACTTCTGCATCGTGCCCATAGAATTCGCCGACCCGGCCGACTACGACAAAATCGAAACAGACGACCAGCTGCAAATCGACGGTCTGCTCGAAGCCATAGAGCATAGCGACCAGGTCAAGATTATAGACAAAACCGGCTCATTTGAATTTGCCGGCAAGCTGGCCCTTTCCGACAGGGAAAGACAAATCCTGCTCTCAGCCGGATTGCTGAATTACACGCAAAAAAACCAATGAGTGAGAAAACAATAACTATCTTTGGCACGGCTAAAGCAGAACTAGGCGACACGGCTTATGCACTGGCCTACACAGCAGGCAAACTGCTGGCACAGGCAGGGTTCACCATCGCCAACGGTGGATATGGCGGAACAATGCTGGCTGCGGCAAAAGCAGCATCTGAGGCCGGCGGCGAAATCATCGGCGTTACCTGCTCCGCTTTTAAGCAAAGCACGCCTAACCAATACATCACTCGCGAAATCGTTACCAATTCGCTCGATGAAAGGCTCGATAAACTGATAAAACTCGGGCAGGCCTATGTCGTGCTGCCCGGCGGAACAGGAACACTGCTCGAATTGGCAAAGGTCTGGGAATTAAAGAACAAAGGCTTTCTCCCCCCGGACAAACCCATTATACTTGTAGGCAGATTCTGGAAGCCTCTGGTTGATTTGGTGGCAACCGACGACCCTGACACCGCCCATTGCGTACACCAGGCTGACGACCCCCAGCAGCTCCCAGACATCCTGACAAAATCTATTCACTGTTAGATAGGTACACCGGCAATGAGCAGCAAATTGACGGTTCTGACTGTTGTGTTTCTCGCAACCTGCGCTACTCTCGGCGCAGATGCAGCTCGTAAAACCACCCTGCGCGACGGCTTCGTCCTGGCCGGCGTTGATGGCAAAGTGACCCGCTCCGAAAATAAGTGGTTCCTCGAACTCGATTCAGACGTAACCGACGATACAACCATCCTCAAAACCCGAACCAGCCTGCAGCTGCTGCCGTCAATGACATTGGAGAAGTTGGCAGCCGATATCAAAGAACGCTCTAATACAAACTACAGACTCTGGGCCAGGGTCACAAAATACAAGGACGAAAATTTCATATTCCCCGTTTACTTCTTGCCCCTCAGCAAAGTCGAACAGCAAAAACCCGCTGAACCCAACGAACCACAACCGCAGCAATCTAAACTAACCATCAACGAACCAAATGACAAACTGGCTATACCCGAAGAAATAATAGCTAGACTCTCAACCAAAAAAATCCTCCGCACTGAGCAGCTCAGACCGCCACTGGAACTAAAACAGGATTCCATCATAGCAGACAGAACCGGTTTCATCCGTGACTCCGGGCCCGATGCCAGCTTTGTCCTTGACGCCCTCGGCCGAAATGTCCAGCAGCTCTCATTCAGACTGCTCCCGTGCCAGGTACTCGAACTCGCTCAGCAAAAACAGGCCGCAAGCCCCGACTCCATCAGATTCAAAATCGCAGCAATCGTAACAAAATACAAAGACCAGCACTACCTGCTGTTCCAGCGCGCAACAAGAATCTACAGCCACCAAAACTTCTCAAGATAAAAGGACAACCCAATGTCACACCAACTCGACCAAATCCTGATTTCATATCAACAACCTGATTTTCAAAAAAGATTATTTGATTTTTTCTTCTCAAAGGCTGGATTGTCACACTTTGGACTTGGCCCAAGTCATTTCGAGAACAGACAGAAAGTTGAAGAAATAATAAGAGCTGTTGCAGAAAGAGGGGACGAAGCAGTTGTAGAGTACACGGAAAAATTCGATGGGGTCAAACTAACACCAGACCGGTTTAGAGTCAGCAACGGCGACTTGGAAAGAGCACATAAAAAAATTGCTCCGGAACTTTTAGACTCGATCAGAAAGTCCGTTGAGAATGTGAAAAGATATCAAAAAGAAATTTTTGTGGGTGATGACAAACAATGCTCCGCCGGCACAAAGATAAAATACACGCCAATCAGGCGAATTGGTATATGTGTACCGGGGGCTTCTGCACCGCTGCCTTCTACCGTTATAATGACCACCGTGCCCGCTCAGGTCGCAGGCGTAAAGGAAATCGTTGTCGTCTCGCCGCCGAGGTACAACGACACCATTCACCCTGTAACCTTAGCGGTTTGCTATGAACTTGGAATCAAGGAGGTTTATCGAATTGGCGGTGCTCAGGCCGTAGCGGCCTTGACTTTTGGGACTAAAACAATTAAGCATGTTGATAAGATTGTTGGTCCGGGTAATCAGTGGGTCCAAACGGCCAAACGACTGGTTTTTGGTGATGTTGCGGTGGACTCAATAGCAGGTCCGAGCGAGGTGCTCATTATTGCCAATGAAAAAGCAAATCCCGCCTGGGTCGCCGCCGACATGCTCAGCCAGGCCGAGCACGCGCCGGGAAGTGCATATTTATTTACCGTTTCACAAAAAATCGCAGACCAGGTTCTGGAACAGCTTAAAAAACAGCTTGAACAATTGAAGCATAAAGATGAAACACTCGCGTGTCTTAACAAATCCAGCGGCATTGTTATCTTCCGAGATATGGAAGATTTAATTGGAAGAGCCAACGAGTTTGCGGCAGAGCACCTGCAGATTCAGTGTGGGGCCGAAAGCAAAAAAATAGCTGACGAAAAAATCAAAAATGCCGGCGCTATTTTTATCGGCGATTACTCGCCTGTTGCCGTAGGGGACTACTGGGCCGGACCAAGTCATACCCTGCCTACCGGCATTAGTGCCCGGTTCTTCAGCGCCTTAAGCGCAAATGATTTTATCAAGTCCACCAGCATTATCGAATACGATAAAGACAAATTAGCTGAAAGTGCCGAGGACATCATCCGCCTGGCCGAAGCAGAAGGTCTCGACGCACACGCAAAAAGCATCAAAATCCGACTCAAGCAAACTTAATCCGGCCCCCTACAAACCCCAGTCAAGCTTATCCTTATGCCACCAGTAAAACCACCCCAAAATGTGCGCCAGCACAAACACAAGATAGAACCTCACAGCCACAGCAACAATGCCCCAGACAGGCAGCCTCGGCAGCACCAATCCAATAAAGCCGCTAAGCAGACAAAACAATAATACCAAGCCGCAGTAAGCCAAAAACGCGCTGGCTATAGAGCCGATGATAGATATTGGATTCAGCGCATCATACGAATCAAACAACGACCCTCTCAATAAAGCCATCGGGAAAAAGAACACGCCGCCGGCTAGCAACAGCCAGAAAGCCCACCCTTTCTCCTCCCTCAAGATATAGTACACAGCCGCCGGCCAAAAGCAAATTGCGGCGCAACCAACCAAAAGAAAAACCTTCCCCACGAAGTCTCCCGCATCGACCGTATCCGACACGGTAATATCCGGCGCGCGAAAGTTGCCCTTCGAGCTGTCTATCACACAATCCGTAATGTAGTAAACCACATAGCTGTAAAACACTATATAAAAAGGCACCGTCAAAAAAGCCATAACATAACCTGTACCGTACCCAAGAATCGGCGCCAAAAAAGAACCCAACTTCCCTACAACAAATGAAAATATCAACGGCAAAATCACAAAAACGCCGAGATGCACCCCACCCGAAGCGCTAATAGGATACAAAAACACGCCTAAAATCCATGGCAGCTTCCGTTTAACCGCCAACTGTGGCTCTTCAATTACCTTCACCTTGTATCCTCCGCTTCAAAATCAAAACACTCGCCAAAGGCCTATCAATCCTTATTAC
>CAZENQ010000007.1:51308-67490 GCA_964513655.1 uncultured Pirellulales bacterium
CCTTATTACTGCTCCGTCGATTTCCCGCCTTGGATTTCCGCTCAACCTCTTTGTCAGTCGGTTCTTTTTTGGCATCACTGGTCGCGCTGTTGCTTACCAGCCAGTTATACAGTATCTCCGACCCGCTCGGGTCAAACGAGTGCCCTGCACCCTTAAACTCTTCAAACGTCACCTCCGCCCCCAGCCGACGGTAGTATGCCGCCGCCTTCTTGGCCGCCTTCATGTTTACATCATTCTCACCGGCACCAATATATATAGGCTTGCCGCGAAGCGCCTTCTTACTTGCCGGCTGCACAATCCCCCTGCGCCCCGCTGCAAAAATCACAGCGCCGGCCCACCCCCTCGGACTCGCCTCAACCATATTCGCACTGTGCCAGCCGCCCTTACTAAAGCCCGTAACAAACAGTCGTTTCTCATCAACTCTAAGATGCTCACCAACGTATTTCTTGACCTCCAGGACACTTCTTTTTTCACGTTTAAGAAGGTTCATATACTGCCCCCTGGTCATTTTCTTTTTTGTAGGCACATACCCCATACCTATAACAATAAAACCCTTGCCGCGGATGGCCTGCCTCATAGGCCACGTCGTCGGCTGACCACTCTGCCCGTGATAACAGAAAATAACCGGCCAGTCACGCTCATCCGTATAGTCGCTCGGAACGTATACCATAAAATGGTCATTACCTATGCGCTCGTTGTCAACATCGATGCGCACCTCCTCCCCCGCCACAAATTTCGGAACCTCCCCCTTCTTTGCCTTACCCGCCCCAAAGACCATCCCTGCAACACAAAACCACAACAAGCCAACCGACAACCCCAAACCCCAAAGCAAACGTCTACTAAAAGCCATCAAAATTTCTCTCTTATCAGCTCACCGGCCTTGGCAAGCGCATCATCGATTCTCTTCGGATTTGTCCCTCCTGCCTGCGCCATCGCAGGCCGACCTCCACCACCGCCGTCAATTATCGGTGCAATTTCTTTAACTATCTCACCGGCATTTAAGCCCCTCTCCATCAAATCGCTCGTGACACCCACCAGCAGCGTCGCCCTGCCGTCCTCTTCAAAGCCCAGGACGACTGCCGCCGACTTCGCCTTCTTCCTGAGCATATCGATAGCAGCACGCCCCTGCTCCACCGAGGTCGCCGACAACCGCCCGACAATTACAGATGTTCCACCGACCCGCTCCGCTTTCTCTAAAAGCTTCTTCGCCTCGGCCATCGTGTCCGAACCCTTCTGCCGCCCGCCCGATTTCAGCTCCTTCGCCAGCTTCTTGTTCTCTTTCATAAGCCGGCTGACCCTCTCAGCAACTTCTTCTGCCGGGACTTTCAGCATCTCACTCAGCCCGTCGACTATCTCGCTGCGCTCTTCGAAATACTTATTGAGCCCCTCACCCGTAAGCGCCGTAATCCTCCGAACACCTGCCGATACGCTCTCCTCCTTTATTATCTTAAAACCGCCGATTGAGCCGACCCTGTCAACGTGAGTACCGCCGCAAAACTCCTTGCTAAACGCATCCCCGACTCTCTCTTCGCCCTCGGCCCCGATAGCCACTACGCGAACGTCATCTCCGTACTTCTCACCGAATAACGCCATCGCACCCAGCTTCGACGCCTCGTCCCTCGGCATAACGGCGCACGTTACCGACAAATCTGCCGCTATTTTCCCCCTGACTAAATCCTCAACCTTCTTTACCTGTTTGCCGCTCAAAGCCTTCGGACATGTAAAGTCAAATCTAAGGTAATCCGGCCCGACCAAACTGCCCTGCTGGGCCACCGACTTGCCAACCACCTCCTGCAGCGCCCACTGCAAAAGATGAGTCGCCGTATGATTCTTCTTTATCGAGTCTCTGTCCTTGCTCACCTTTGCCCTCACCTTCTCACCGACACTAAATGCGCTCTCAACAAGCCGCCCCCTGTGAATAACACAGTCCGCCACCTTTGTAGTGGCCTCAACTATAAACCTTCCGCCCTCCGATTCAATAACACCGCAGTCGCCTACCTGGCCACCGGCCTCAGCATAGAAACATGTCCGGTCAAGAACAATCCCAATGTCATCGGCCCCTTCAATAAGGCCTTCCGTCTTGAAACTCCCGCCTTCGATCCAGCCAACTACCTTACTGTCGCACTCATCAGAATGGTATTTATGCAGGTCCTCCGTCGCCGGCAGCTCCGCATCGGCCAGAGCCACCATAAGCGACACACCTTTTTGCGCCGCCCTTGCACGCTCTCGCTGCTCCTCCATCAGCTCGTTAAATTTAGCTGTGTCCACCTTCAGGCCGCGCTCCTCAGACATAAGCTGTGTCAAGTCAAGCGGAAATCCATAAGTATCATAGAGCCGGAAAGCATCCTCACCACCTATTGTCTTCTCACGTTTCTTTGCTGCCCGCCCGGCCGCCGTCTCGAAGATTTCAATCCCCCTGTCAAGCGTCCTGCCAAAAGCCGCCTCTTCCGATTCGATTACCGTCGAAACATAATCGGCCCTCTCCTTTATCTCCCCAAACGCATCTCCCAAACAATCAACAACCGCCGGCACAAGCCTGTACATAAACGGCTCGTGCATCCCCAACTCCCTGCCGAACCGCGCCGCCCGCCGCAGTATCCGGCGTATCACATACCCCCGCCCTTCATTGGATGGCGTCCCGCCGTCTGTTATCGCAAAGACCAGAGCGCGAATATGGTCGGATATCACCCGAAAGGCGTTATCGACCCGATTGTTCAACATGGAAGTATATCTTTCACCGCTGATTTCGCTGACGCATTCGATTATCGGCATGAACAAATCCGTATCGTAGTTGCTGCTTTTGGCTTGCATCACCGCCGCGATTCTCTCAAGTCCGGCACCGGTATCCACGTATCTAGCGCCCAATTCAACCAATTTACCGTCTTCAGCGTGGTTATACTGGATAAAGACCAGATTCCACAACTCGATAAACCTGCTGCAGCCAGCATTGACCTCGCACCTATGGCTGGCAACATCCTTCATATCACACCTGTCCGGCCCAAGGTCGATATGTATCTCGCTGCAAGGCCCGCACGGACCGGTATCACCCATCTCCCAGAAGTTATCCTTCTTGCCGGATGCCAAAACCCGCTCAGCAGGTATCGGAGTCACCTTCGTCCATAACGCGGCCGCTTCTTCATCCTTTGGAAGACCGTCCTTCTCGTCACCTGCAAAAACCGTCGCCCACAAACTCTCTCCATCAATACCCCAGACACCTGTAAGAAGCTCCCACGCCCATTCAATCGCTTCAGCCTTAAAATAATCGTCGAACGACCAGTTCCCCAACATCTCAAAAAACGTGTGATGATACGTATCCTTGCCCACCTCCTCAAGGTCGTTGTGCTTGCCGCTTACTCGAAGGCACTTCTGGCTGTTGACCACACGCGGCTTGCTCGGTCTTCTCAAACCCAAAAAGATGTCCTTGAACTGGTTCATCCCCGCATTGGCAAAAAGCAATGTATCATCATCAACAGGCACTATCGGCGAACTCGCAACAAACGCGTGCTCCTTGCCCTTGAAAAAATCTATAAAGCCGCTTCTTATCTGCTTCGCACTCAGCACAGTCTATTCGCCTCGCTTGAACCTGACCTGACGCCCTGTGACTCACACCATCTCTTTGGCGGCAAGGATTTTGCTTTTCAGTTCTTCACACAAATCCTTGTTCTCGGCCAAATATCTCTTGGCGTTTTCCCTGCCCTGACCAAGCCGCATATCTCCGTAGTTCAGCCATGCGCCGCTCTTCTCGACCAGATCGCAGCTCACGCCCAAATCAAGCAAATCGCCTTCGTGGCTGATTCCGCTGTCAAACATCATATCAAACTCCGACTCCCGGAAAGGAGGCGCGATTTTGTTCTTCACAACCCTGGCCCTGACTCTCGTGCCGATAGCACGCCCGCTCTCCTTTATCGTTGCCAGTCGTCTCAGGTCGATTCGCACGGAACTGTAAAACTTCAACGCCCTGCCGCCGGGCGTCGTCTCCGGGTTGCCGAACATCACGCCGATTTTCATACGGATTTGATTTATGAAGATAAGGGCCGTCTTGCTCTTGTCAATAACGGCCGCAAGCTTCCTCATCGCCTGGCTCATCAACCTCGCCTGTAGTGCCATGTGGGTATCGCCCATCTCACCTTCAATCTCCGCCGCCGGCGTAAGCGCCGCAACCGAATCAACAATTATAACGTCGACGGAATTAGACCTTATTAGCATCTCCACGATTTCAAGTGCCTGCTCTCCCGTGTCAGGCTGGCTGACCAGCATATTACTGACCTGGACACCCAGCTTGCTGGCCCAGGTCATATCAAGCGCGTGTTCAGCATCAATAAATGCCGCTACTCCTCCTGCACGCTGGGCACTCGCAATCACGTGAAGTGCCAGGGTGGTCTTGCCCGACGACTCCGGCCCAAACATCTCCGTAACCCGACCGCGAGGGATACCCACGCCGCCAAGAGCAATATCAAGGGATAACGCACCCGTAGCTATACCCTCAATCCTCGCGTACCTGTGCTCGTCCATCTGCATAATCGAACCCTGCCCGTATTGCTTCTCGATCTGCGCGATCACCCGCTGCAGGGCATCTTCCTTACTGCTTGGTTCACTCTTTTTCGTCTTCCCCATTTTTCACAATCTCCTACTCGCCAAAAACCACGATTCAATTAAATATCCAAAACTACAAACCAAAATTGCCAACCTTAAAGCACTTTGCACTTTCTACTTTACACTTTTCACCCTATTGTAACTTATAACTTCCCAAAGCGGTATAGATAGGCCCCTTCGGCGTCAACTGGCTTTGATAAACCGAAACCGAACCTGCCGTAATCGTCCCGGCCTTAAAATCCTTATAATCTTCACTCGCCCTGGCCAGCTTAACGCCCGCCGATGACCTTTTCACCCGGCAAATAGTCAAGTGACCCGTAAATTCTCGCCCCTCCTTCGGCCAGCCCGCCGCGGCCAGCGGCTCCTCAAGCCCCTCTGCCAGCCGCTTTAGACTATCACTCCCGGCACCGCTACCAACCCATACCACTCTCGCGCTCCTACCGCCGAAATACCCAACTTGTTCGATATCCAGCTCAAAACTCTCATGCCGGCCGCAAACCTCTTTGACTATATCACAAACCTCCATTACCTTCGCGTCCTTGACCTCCCCCAGGAATTTCAACGTCAGGTGCACAGCCTCCGGCTTGACCCACTTAACATCACCCTTCTTAACCTCCGCCTTCTCTCCTAACTCCTCCTGCAAATCACCCAACGCCCTCCTGACTTCCTCATTAATGTCTATCGCTATAAAACACCGCATAACAATATCAACCAGCTAAAACTGCGTCACCTTTCGCAGCGTTTCTAATCTGTCCTCGATATCACTTTTGTCTATCGAGCTGAGCCCCTGCAGTGAAAAATCAAAAATCGTAAACGAAGCAACCACCGTTCCATACGCAATCGCTTTTCTCAGCGATTCAAAATCCGTCTTACCAACCTGCGCCAAATAGCCCATGAACCCGCCCGCAAAGCTGTCACCGGCGCCCGTAGGGTCTTTCACCTCAGCCGCCGGATACGCCGGCAGAATAAATCTCTCCCCGCTTCCTTTGCACATCAATGAACCCGACTCGCCTTTCTTTATAACCGCAACTCGCGGCCCCATGCCTATAATCTCTTCCCCGGCTTTTATCAGATTACTCTTCGCCGCTAACATCCTCGCCTCATCCTCATTTATAATAAGACAATCGATTCTCTTAAGCAGCTTCCTCAAATCATCCCCTTCGTCCTCAATCCAGCAGTCCATCGTATCAGCCGCCACGAATACCGGCTTGTCAACCTGTTCAAGCAATTGATTCTGAAGCGCGGGCGCCGTATTTGCTAAAAACACAAACTCACTGTCCTTGTACTCCGCCGGCACGCTCGGCGGCCCCTCCGCAAGTACGTTCAGTTCCAGCAAATCCGTCGTCCTCTTGTTTATGTCCTCATGATACGTCCCCGCCCAGCGAAACGTCTTGCTGTTCTCCCGCACCTCCAATCCCGCCAAATCGACATCCCTGCCGGCAAAAACCTCCGCCAGGTCAAAAGGACAATCCGACCCTACAGCGCCAACCAGACGAACAGGAGAAAAAAAACTCGCCGCCATACTAAAATACACCGCCGCCCCGCCAATACAGTCTTCACTAACACCAAACGGCGTCCTGACCGTATCAATAGCTATCGAACCCGTCACCAGTAAAGACACTTATTTACTCTCCCCTAAATCTCAGCTCTCGTTTCGAATTTCTTCAACGTATTATCAATCCTCATCAAGGTGTTTTCCTTACCTAACATCTCCACCGAATCGAAAATCGGCAGACTTATCGTCGTCCCGCAGATTGCAACTCGCAGAGGCTGTGCAACCTTGCCCAAACCCACGCCCCTCTCCTCCGCCAGACCACGCAACATGTCCTCACTTGCCTCCTTCGTAAATTGCTCCATAGTGGCAACCTTCTCTCGGACAATTCGAAGTACGCAAAGCCCCTCACCCTTCAGCAACACCTTCTTGACCGATTTCTCATCGTATCCGATTTGGTCGTTCGCCAAAACGATAAATTTGCTCTTGCGCTCAATATCAGCCAATGTCCGCGCACCCTCACACGCCTTTATCATTCTCGCAAGAAGCCCATCGTCCGCCGCGACTAATGGAGATTCAACCGCCTTCAAATAATCCTTAAAATGCTCCAGCAGTCTCTCTGGCTCAATCATCCGAATATGCTCGGTGTTAAAAGCAATCAGCTTGTCTCTGTCGAACAGACTGTTCGACTTCGTCAGACGCGTCAAATCGAACGCTTCAGTCAGCTCGCCCACTGTCATAATCTCGCGTTTATCTCCCGGATTCCACCCAAGCAGCGAAAGAAAATTCACCATCGCCTCAGGCAAATACCCGCTCCTGAAAAAATCAACGACGTTAATCTCCGGCAGCTCCACACCAAGGTACTTCGCCATCGAATCAATGCTCGGCATATCCGGCGAACTTTTGCCCTCAATAAAACTCTCAACTTGTTCAACTGAAATCCCACCAACCTCCGCAAGCTTATTAAGGTCAACATCTCTCACAGCCTTAATCGCCTTGCGAAGCGCCTTCGGCCGCTCACGCTTTGAAAGTTTACCGCCACTCTCGCTGACCGTTACAGACATATGAGCATATCTCGGAAGTTCCCCAAAGCCTAGGGCCTCCCACAGCAACTGCTGCCCCGGCGTATTCATCAGATGCTCCTGCCCCCGAATAACGTCAGTCGCACCCATCAAATAATCATCAACCACGCACGCAAAGTTATACGTAGGGAACCCATCGCTCTTCTGTATTATAAAATCGCCAATCTCGCCGGCATCAAAGCTCACCTCTCCACGCACCACATCACAAACCACAACCACCCCGCTCTTAGGCACAGCAAAACGCACCGTCACAGGCGTGCCCTCGGCCTTGGCCTTCTCCATATCTTTTTCGTCAGGGAATCTCTCCGGCCGCTTATAGACAAAACCTTTCTTTTGCGCCTCCGCCTCCTCACGTCTCGCCTGCAGTTCCTCAGCCGTATCAAAACAGTAATATGCCTTCTGCTCATCCACCAGCTTCTTCACATACCCATCATAAATCCCCTTCTCTTTCCGCTCGGATTGCAGATAGGGCCCGTTCGCCCCCCCAACCTCAGGACCCTCGTCCCACTCAATACCAAGCCATCGCAAATCATCCATCACCTGCTTGCACGCCGTTGGCGTATTACGCTTTTGGTCAGTATCCTCAATCCGAAGTATGAACTTGCCCCCCATCTGCCTCGCAAAAAGCCAGTTAAATACCGCCGTCCTGGCCCCGCCCACATGCAGATAACCCGTCGGTGACGGTGCAAAACGCGTTACTACCATTAAAAGCCTCGCAAATTATGGAAAATACGCGAAAACAACCAAAAAGTAAGCTATATCCGCCCCATTGTCAAGAACTGCATAACCGCATGTCTCGCACAACCGACAACTACGGCGGACACTTCGCGCACGCCGAGCGAAACAGCATCGTGCTCAGATACCGGTCACCCCGGTCCGCTATGATGGTAACAACAGTACCCGAATCCATCTGCTCTGCGACAAGCAAAGCACCCGCAACCGCCGCACCGCTGGAGATACCCGCAAATATCCCTTCTTCGGATGCAAGACGACGCGCCATCTCAAACGCCTCCCCGTCCTTAATCACAATGACGTCATCGAGCCGCGACCTGTCATAAACCTCCGGAACAATCGCCTCCGTCATGTTCTTAAGCCCCTGGATGGTGTGGCCAAGTGTCGGCTCAACCCCGACAACCCTGATATCTTTCGATTTCTCCCTAAAATAGCGAGATGTCCCCATCAGCGTCCCGCTTGTACCCATCCCCGTGATGAAAACATCAATCTCGCCCTTGGTCTGTTCATAAATCTCCGGAGCCGTCGTTTCATAGTGAGCCAGCGGATTGTTCTGGTTCACATACTGATTCGGCATGAAATACTCATCAGGATGCCCTTCCAACAGCTTATGCGCCATCATTATTGCCCCGTCTACCCCTTCCTTGGCCGGCGTAAGAACCACCTCCGCACCAAAGGCCTCAAGAACATGACGCCTCTCCGTGCTCACGCACTCAGGCAAAGTCAGCTTCACACGATAGCCCTTCGATGCGCCAATCATCGCAAGCGCAATGCCCGTATTGCCAGAAGTCGGCTCGAGTATGGTCTTGCCCTTGGTCAATTCGCCTGATTCCTCGGCCTTGCTAATCATATAAAGCGCAGCCCGGTCCTTCACAGAGCCGCTCGGATTATTCCCTTCGAGCTTGGCTAAGATTCTAACCTTCCCGTTCGGACTCAGCCGCTTTAACTCCACCAAGGGAGTATTGCCAATCGACGACAGTATGCTCATTAATGTCTTCTCCTAAATTCAAACCCTCATAACACCGGCCGCAATAATAACAAAAAAACCCACACTTTCCAAGCCTTATATTCCGCTCTGTGTCAAAGTGCCTCACTCACAACGCCAAACTGGACAAAACAACTACAATCTGCTAAATTCCTATGCAATGATAGATAGAAAGCCCTTAAAACTAAATCACCGTGATTTAATCGAGGTCATCAGAAAAACACCTTTGGTATCAATCGACCTCATCATCGAAAACAACCGTGGCGAAATTCTCCTCGGCCTGCGAAAAAACGCCCCTGCTAAGGACTTCTGGTTCGTCCCCGGCGGCCGAATCCTAAAAGACGAATCAATCCCCGATGCCTTCAACCGCATCGCCAAAGATGAACTCGCAATTATCCTCACCTGCGAAAAGGCTAAGTTCCTCGGCGTTTTCGAGCACTGGTACCCGGATAACTTCACCCAGAAACAAAAGGCCAGCACTCACTACATAGTATTGGCCCACCACATCAAAATAACCGATGCACCGTCCGAATTCCCAGAAGACCAGCACTCTCAACACAAATGGTTCGACAAAAGCTCCCTGCTGAAAGACGAAAAAGTCCACCCCAACACAAAGGCATATTTTGAAAAACCGTACCTTATCCCATAAACTGTTATCTGCTACAATATCACGATTGAACTTCTCGATGAATACATAGCCGTTTTGCCAGGATAAAACCAAGTGAATAAACCAAACACCGGACAAGACAACAAAAGCCAAAAGTCAGACTTCATCCAGCAGATTGTCGCCAAAGACCTGAAAACTAATAAATGGTCCGGCCGCGTGCATACCCGCTTCCCCCCCGAGCCCAACGGCTACCTCCACATCGGACACGCAAAAAGCATCTGCCTTAATTTCGGCATCGCAGACCAGTTCTCCGGCCTGTGCAACCTCCGATTCGACGACACCAACCCCATAAAAGAAGAAGCCGAATACATCGAGGCAATCAAAGAGGATGTCCGTTGGCTCGGCTTCGATTGGCAGGACCGCCTGTATTACGCCTCAGACTATTTCCAGCAGATGTACGAATACGCCCTCCAGCTCATAAAGGCCGGCAAGGCCTACGTCTGCGACCTGACACCCGACCAAACGAGACAGTACCGTGGCACTCTCACCAAACCCGGCAAAGACAGCCCCTATAGAAACCGCTCCATCGAAGAAAACCTCGACCTCTTCGAGCAAATGAAAGCAGGCAAATTCCCCGATGGCTCACGGACCCTCCGGGCCAAAATCGACATGGCACACCCCAACCTCAACATGCGAGACCCCGTCATGCACCGAATCCTCCACGCCGCCCACCCCCGAACCGGCGACGCCTGGTGCATTTACCCGATGTACGACTGGGCACACGGCCTCGAAGACTCCATCGAAAAAATCACCCACTCAATCTGCACCCTCGAATTCGAAAACCACCGCCCCCTCTACGACTGGTTCCTCGACCAGCTCGGCGTCTTCCATCCACGGCAAATCGAGTTCGCCCGCCTGAATATAAGTTACACCGTAATGAGCAAACGTAAGCTCCTGCAGTTAGTCGCCGATGGCCTCGTCAGCGGCTGGGACGACCCGCGATTGCCCACCATCTGCGGCCTCCGCCGAAGAGGCTACTCACCCGCCGCCATCAGAAACTTCTGCAAAGTCATCGGCGTAAACAAATTCAACAGCACCGTCGACATCGCACTATTGGAGCACTGCCTCCGCGAAGACCTCAACAAAACCTCCCCCCGCGTAATGGCCGTCCTAAAACCGCTAAAAGTCATCATCGATAATTACCCCGAGGATAAAGTCGAACACCTCGATGCCGTCAACAACCCCGAAGACCCCTCCGCCGGTACGCGCAAAGTCCCCTTCTCCAGAGAACTCTACATCGAGCACGATGACTTTATGGAGAGCCCCCCGAAAAAGTTCTACCGCCTGGCCCCCGGCCGAGAAGTCCGCCTCCGCTACGCCTATTTCATCACCTGCACCAGCGTAACCAAAGACCCCAATGGCAATATCACCGCACTGCACTGCACCTACGACCCCGCAACCCGTGGCGGCGACGCACCCGACGGCCGAAAGGTAAAATCCACCCTCCACTGGGTCTCAGCCCCACACGCTATAAGGGCCGAAGTCCGACTCTACGACCATCTCTTCACAAACCAAAACCCGGACGATGCACCCGAAGACCAGGACTTCAAATCCAACCTAAACCCCAACTCTCTCCAGGTCCTGACAGACTGCTGCGTCGAACCATCCCTGACAGATGCAACACCGCTGAGTCGTTACCAGTTCGAGAGACTCGGTTATTTCTGCACCGACCCCGACTCATCCAAAGATAACCTCATCTTCAACCGAACCGTAACCCTCCGCGACACTTGGGCAAAAATCCAAAAAGCACAACAAAAGTAATTAGTCAATCACACCCCCGGCGATACCGTAAGCAGCTTATAGCACGCAAGTGCCATAAGCACGATAAAAACTATCCGCACCACCCTGCTCGGAAGCCTATGCACCCCCCTGCCGCCCAAAAACGCCCCAATAATCGCCCCCGGTATAACAACCGCCGATATCTTCAGGGCCTCTATTGCCGCAATACCGTGTTGGGGCAAAGTTGCCGTCTTATAAACCGCTGCCAGAATAGTCAGCAATGCAATCGCGGCCGCAGAATTGCTTATGGCGCGCTTCAACGGCAGCCGCAAAAAAAGCTGCTGCGTAGGAACCAAAAGCACCCCGCCCCCAAGACCCAAAAGGCCCGCCGGCACCCCGCTCAACAGCCCACAGACAATACTCAAACCCGCCGACCGCCGGACACCGGAAATATCAAAACCGTCAGCTCCACCGTCAGACCCGCCGAATTTCAAGCAATTGTAAACTACCACATAAACCATAAAACCGCCCAGTATCCGCGCCAAAAGATAACTGTTCTCCCCCGCAAAAACCGAACTGTTGCTAATCGCCACCCCAATAACGCTTCCCACTGCAGCCGCAGGTATCAGCCATTTAAGAACATCCCACATCAAAACCTTCTCACTCCGATGTACAATCGTAGCAGACGCACCGACAAAAAAACTACAAATCATCGCAGACGCCTGATACAGATGCTGGTTCTCGCCAAACGCAAACACGAGTGCCGGTATCATAATCACCGAACCCCCAATCCCCAACAGCCCCCCGAAAACTCCCATCACAACACCAATCGTCGCTAAAACCAAATAATCCATCAGCTGTCAGCCGAATAGCTCCCCAAATTTCCCCTCTATATCATCGCTCTCGCAAAGCACCTGCCCGACAAGAACCGCTCGCACGCCGGCGGATTTCAGCTTTTCAACATCGCCCCGCGTCTTTATCCCGCTCTCGGCAACCAGTTCGTCCTTGTTATCCAGAAGCCCCGCTAATCGACCCGTCGTATTCAAGTCCACCTCCATCGTCGCCAGGTCACGATTATTAATCCCAAGAACGCTGTAGCCCTTCTTCGGAAACCCTATAACACTGCGCACCTGCATCAGCGTATCGGCCCCGTGAACCTCCAACAGAACCGTCAGCGTTAACTCAGCCGCCGTTATCATCAAGTCCATCAATTCCCCCGCGGGCAAAGCCTCCGCTATCAGCAGTATCGCATCGGCTCCTGCCGCCCGCGACTCGTAAACCTGCCACTGGTCGATAATAAAATCCTTCCGCAAAACCGGTAAATCAACCGCCTTCTTAATCTGACTTATATATTCGAGCCTGCCCTGAAAATATTTCTCATCGGTTAAAACACTGATTGCGTCGGCCCCGCACTTCTTGTATGTCCGCGCAATCGCCACCGCGTCGAAATCCTCCCGAATAATCCCCGCCGAGGGCGACGCCTTCTTGACCTCCGCAATAACATTCAGCCCCCGGCTGTTGCGCCTCGTAACCGCCTTGTAAAAATTCCGGCACTTACTCATCGAGCCGACCTGCTCGCGCAGCTCCTCCAGACTCCGCCCCTTCCGCCGCTCATCTACCTCGGCCCTCTTGTCCGCAAGTATTTGCTCTAATATATTCGCCAATCCACTCGCCCGCCAATACGCCAACCTAAAATGCAAAACAATCCAAAATCTTGAACTTTGCCCTCTAATTTCTATGTCTAATCTTTGTTCCTTATTTTTTCGCTTCCGATGCCTGCACATACGCCATACGGACCTGCCCGACCATATTGGCAAGGGCCTTTTCTTCCTGCTCACTCAGGTTGCCTTTCGTCTTCTCTTCCAGCGTCTCCAACATATCGATATTGTATTTCGCTAACTCCAAATCAGGCTCCCTCTTTCCCTCTTGACCCTCCACCGCCAGCACGCCCAGTGAAAACAACGCCTGCGTAACAAGCATACTCACCAGCGCCGCAAAATCACCCTTTGGCAGCGGCCCCCGGCCCTCCGGCTGCTCCTTCGCCTCCTCCTTCTCGGCCTTCTCCTGCCCTGCTAATACCTCCTTTTCCTTCTTCGCCTGCTCTTTCCAGTCCTCATCAATTATGACCTTCTTCTCGTCTTTCTTTTTTTCTTCAGCCATTTCTAATACTCCCGTAAATCCTTATTTGCTTTTCTTGCCCTTTTACTTTCTACGATACTTTTTCATGTCCCTGTCCACATCTCGCCTCTGCGTCCTCTCAGTGATTCTCTTGCGCTTATCATATTGCCTCTTACCTCGTGCCAGAGCTAACTCTATCTTCGCCAGGCCCCTGCCGTTAAAATAAATCCGCAGCGGCACTAACGTAAAGCCCCGCTGCTCAAGCTTCACTCTTATCTTGCCAATCTCTGTCTTGTGCAGCAGCAGCTTCCTTTTTCTCGCCGGCTCATGCTGGGCCGCCCCGGCCTGCTTATACTCGGCTATACTCGCACCTACAAGCCAGCACTCATCCTTCTCTATCCTCGCGTACGACCCGCTAAGGTCCGCCTGCCCCTCCCGAAGAGACTTCACCTCAGAACCCAACAAAGACATCCCGGCCTCGTAACGCTCGATAAGCTCGAAGTTTCGATACGCCTTCTTATTGACCGTTACAGAGCTCTCTTTTGCCTTACCTTTACCCGACTTCGCCGACATCTAAAACATAATAACAACCCAACCCCATTTTTACAACCAATCAACCAGCCTATCTAACTGCGGCCGCCCCGCCTGTCCCTGCCAATCCGCCGTCTTTGACTGCGCATCTGATACAGGCGCTCTGAGAATCCACCCTCGTTTGCGAAGGACTCCTCCAGCTTCCGGATTTGTCGTCCCAAAAGGAAGCTGGCCTGGTTAATCAAACAGATAAGCGTATTGGCCGCCGTCTCTGCATCGGTTGTCCGAATTAAATAAGGGTCCGACCTGTCCGACTTGTCTGACCTGTCCGATTTGTCCGACCGGTACCGTTTTCTCACCGCGATCGCCTCCGGCGAATCCTTCGGCCATATTCGTAGTTTTCGCTGCCGAAGGAAGTCCTCGTAGTCCAGCAGCAGTTCCTCTAAACTCGCCCGTGCCACCCCTGTCAGCTTCAATTCCGTTTTCTTCGACGTCACCGAAGCCATGCTGCCTTCCGCAATGTTCTGTACGCCGCTTCGTGCCGCCTGAACCATCTGGTCGCGCGTCCGCGAGGTCTTTTCGATGAATCTGTCGCAGAAAATTACTGTCGCATCATAAACCATCTGAGCCGTCTGGAAACTTCGCAGCTTCCGGTATCCTCCATGCGGCCTGATTGCCTTGTCTAGTTCATCCATTCTCATTCTCTTGCTCGTCTTTTGGTAGTTGATATTTTTTAACGTATTAAATGAGCCATTATTCAACATCCTTATTTCCGAAGATAATAGTGATTCCGTAGTAAATCACACATAGCATTATTGCCGCCTCAATAGCAATAGCAATAGAAGCCAAAACTTGTACTATAGATTCTGCCACTTCTGTTTCTTTAGACATTTCTTCGACCGTGGTTCTTAAAACTGGTATTTCAAGGATGACATCAAAAACTAATTGGTATATTGCCATCAGAGTTAAAAGTACTACCGCCCAAAGCTGTCTCCTTAATAAAAAAATAGCCCCTGCAAGCCAGAACAGAAAGCAAATTATTTCAGTTGAACTCAGATTCCAGCCCTCGTCTCTAGGCACTAACCAGCCGACTGCGACGATAATTGCCAAAACAGCAATAAATTTCCTTTTGAACATGCGAGGCAATCTCACAGCATAAGTCCTTATTTTTTGTGATTCATTTAATTATTCTCTTTACTAAACGAACAAGCCCGATCAGAGACCAATACAAGATGAACAAAATGATTGAAACTAATAATCCTGCAATCAAGTTTGTGGACAAACCCACCACGCCACCTACCCCGATATTTAAAAGCAATAGAATTCTGTTATGACCCTCGCGCACACCTGAATCGAATCCTTCAGAGATATCTAAAATAATCACTTTGATTACCAAATAGAGACCCCATATCGCAGAAATAAGGATGGCAGGCACGACAATAGCGTAGTTTATGTTTCTTTCGTTACCGGTAACAGCTAAGACTATACAGACAGCCAAGAATAAAGCCAAAAGAATCAACTGTATAAGTGTCTGTTTCTTGTTCACAATCCAATTCTCCCTCTCACCCTAGTTTCTTTTCTTCATAATTCATAATTCCGCTCAGGCGGTCCTCCCATTCTACCGCTTGCCGATTTACTTATTGTCCTGCTCGTCTTTTGGCTTGTTATTGCTAACTTTCCTTCTGCAAAAGCGGTAAACTATAAAGCACACCACAACAATCACAAGCAGTACAGGCCAAAGTCCCCATACACCACGGTTCTTGACAGAAAGTATTATTGGCATAAGGACAGCCATCGTAACAGCAATAACTGGCATCAGTAGGAACAGTAGGTATCCGTATATAGCTGGAGGAAGTTTGTTCATATTTATTCCCTATTCACCACACATTTTAACGATTGCCTGTCCTGATACAACGCAAAAATCTTTACCCCGCCTGTCCCCGAGAAGCCGCTTCCCTGACCCAGCAGCAGGGGACCCACTTTCCTTTAACTCGCAACCCGTAACGCGCAACCCGCAACTCGTAAATTTTCAATCAACCGTGCAGGTGCTTTTATCCCGGCCGCGGATTTTTTAAAAAATTTTTACTCTTTTGTTAATAACGAGTTACGAGTATCGGGCATCGAGCATCAAGGACTTATTTCGCAACAAACGCGCAAGTTCCCCCAATTATGGAGAGACCCCTTTTCGGGGCTCGCGTAGCATGTGCTGTGTCGCGGGCATCTTGCCCGCGTCGAATAACAGTTTGTAGGGTGTGGTCTTTAC
>CAZENQ010000008.1:0-48930 GCA_964513655.1 uncultured Pirellulales bacterium
CGGAATCACCCGGCTTGAACTGAAGCCCCTGGAGTTTCTGCAACGACTTCCACGGCGCATCTTTCGTTCCGGGATTGTCGTCATTTCCCTGGGCGGCTATATAGAACTCAGTCCGAACATCAACCGGCATCGTTACCGTGCCTTGCTGCTCCACCGCAGCACACCCGGATATCACCGTCACAATCACTGCACATGAAATTACTCTTGTTCTCATTTTTGTTCCCCTACTTTCTGACAACATCGACAGCTATTCATCATGATGACCAGAGCATATATGGACTAATACATCCCGTCAACAACATATCCGGTCCACGGAATTTAGCTCTTCACCCTAGCTGGAAGAACGCTATTCTTAGCGAGTGGGACAACTTCTAAGGGATCCGCAAAGCGCGGGACACCTTCCGTCCTATGCCGACAACTCTGGAGCATAAGCCAGATGAGAGGTCGCAGCAAGCGAACATGGCTTTTTGGTTGCCAGCAAGGTAGCTGGCGTTAGACGCGATTAGTAAGGAGTCTTCGTCGGGTAACGTGAACAGGTACCTGCTTGGACGGTGGCGCGTTTCAGCAGGTCGGCCCCGGTTAGATAGGCCCCCAATAGAGTCCTCTGGACTCTATGCAATGGGGCAAGCTGGCGTCATCTCACGGGGTGAAGTTGCGGGTTCCGGGTTACATGTTGCGGGTTGCGTGAGGTTAATTTTTTGCGGTGGCCAGATCCTTCGACTGCGCGGTGCTGCGCACCGCTTCGCTCAGGATGACAGAGAGAGATTGGCGCGTCGCTGTTTTTTCTAGGTCCCGGGTTTGCGAATTCGATAGTAGTCAGGACTTTTCTGGGCCCCAGATCGGCGTCTGGGGTCTACGCTACGCTTCGAGAGGCGGGAATGTATACTCCGGGATTAGAAGCCGTTGACGGGGGGATAGCAGCAGGCGGGGTAAAGGGATGATTGTGGGATTTATTTGCGGTTTTTGGGATTGTTGAGTATGATGGCGGGTGTGAATATAGCGCGGCTGCGTTTAATCGAAGGGAGCAGCGTTGCTGATAATACCGTGGAAAGTGGATGTACCGCAGGACCGTTGGCCGGTTGCGAACTATTTGATAATAGCGGTATGCGTGGGGGTGTTCGTTCTGGTGGGGTATCTGTTTTATCAGATGTACGCAGAACAGGCGGAACAGGCAGAGGAGGGCGTTGAGCAGGTGGCGGCGGAGGCGGAGCCGGAAGTGCCGGCATTAATTGAGCCGTACGTGCTGGAGGGATTTTCGGTGAGGGGGCTGTTCGGGCATATCTGGCTGCACGCGGGGCTGCTGCATCTTTTGGGGAATATATTGTTTTTGTGGGTGTTCGGTAACGCGGTCTGCGCGAAGTTGGGGAATATAGTTTATCTGCCGGTGTATCTGGTGCTTGGGGCGATTGCGGGTGTGGCCCATCTGGTGTTTCAGGGCGGAGCGGCGGTTGGGGCGAGCGGGGCGATAAACGGGGTCGTGGGGATGTATTTAGTATTTTTCCCTCAGAATGACGTGAGCTGTGTTTTTATACTGTGGCTTTTTCCGTTTATGCTACGGCCTTATATTCGGGCGTTTACGGTGTCAGGGTACTGGTTGATTTTGTTCTGGCTGGCGTTCGATATATGGGGGATGGTGAGAGGGGGAGGTGGTGTGGCGTACTTTGCTCACGGTGGCGGTTTTGCGGCGGGGTTTTTGTTAGCGATATTGATGCTGAAGATGCGGTGGGTCGTTATGGACCGCTGGGAGAAGTCTATTCTTCAGATATTGGCGGAGCGGAAGCAGCCGGTGCGGGAGGAATACCGGGGGGACCTTGGGAAGTATGGGGTGCTGGCTAAGGAGTTGGAGGCTGAGGAGGAGGCGTCGGCGCCTGTCAGGGAGATGGTGAGGGAGGTTAAGACGGCGGCGCCGGTGGAGAAGCGGAAGGACGAATTTATCCGTTTTGTGTGCGTGTGCGGGAAGCGGGTGAAGGTTCCGCGGGCGCATGCGGGGAAGGTTGGGCGTTGTCCGGCGTGCGGGAAGCGGGTGCAAGTGCCGGGATAAACGGACTTTCATTTAGGGGTTGGGGATGGCGGACGAGAGAAAGGAAGAAGGGAAGGTAATGCTCGCGAATGCACCCCGGCCCAGAGAACCGGGCTAAATACGAACGCCTTTGACGGCAGGCGTTTTTGGGGTGACCCCAAGGACAGGCCTTGGGGCTAAATAGAAATGGATTGCGGCGTTCGCGGGAATGACAACCCGCAAGTCGGTGCGAGCGGGGCGGTTGTGGTCAGGATGAAGGGGGGCTGTGGTTTTCCTGGTTTTCGAGGGTGTTTAGTTTTTGCTGGAGGAAGCGGATGGACTGTCTTGATATTCTGCTGTAGGTTCGTTCGTGGTTGCGATTGCGCCTGAAGATGTTTCTGGCCGTGCCAGAGAGCTTCTGCCAGGTGGTATAGATATGGTCGTTGTACTCGTGTTGTATGTTGGTAATCATGGTGTTGGGCCTTTTGTTTTTTCGTGAACTCATATTCACTGTTTCGACAAAGCAGCCAATCAAGGTTAAAAAGGTGTCCCTGGTAGCGGTTCTTTTTACGTTTTTATTGTGAGGAAGTGCAATATTTGTGCCAGGAGAGCGGCTCTGGATTGGCAGTAGATGGTAAGTAGTTGACAAGCAAGGTGTTATGGCGAGGACATTTTAAGGACAGGGCTTTCTGTGTCGGCGGTGTGCGTATTTTTTGCGTATTTTGCGCCTATTTTTGGGCCATTTTAGCATTCGGGGGCCCTTGGGTTTGGAGCGAGGTGCCAGGTCCGAAAAAAGAAGTTTTCGCAGCAATGGTCTGTGCAGATTACAGGCGGGTGAATTACGAAGGTGCATGAGGGTAGTATAGGGCCTTTGGGCGGAAAGAATTGGGATTGCGGGGGTTTATGGGAAAAAGTGAGGAGCGGATTGAGCCGATATTTTTGTTGAGTCCGTAGTCGAGTAGCGCGCTGCTAAAAAAGATGACAAACGAAGGGAAGAGTCAATGGCGAAGAAGGCATCAGTAAGCGAGTCAGTCGAGACGAAGGTGAAGGAGGTTTCATCTGACGGTCTGGCGGGGTCTTTTCCGGTCTGGCTGGAGGTGGGGGACGTGATGAGCAGAGGCGTGATAAGCATCTCTGCGGACGATACCGTGGTTAGCGCGGCAAAGACCATGTCTGAGAATAAGATTTCGTGTATTGTAGTCCTGGACGACGGGGACTTGGTCGGCATTGTTACCGAGAAAGACTTTTTGAAGAAGGTTGCAAGCGGGCAAAAGGATTTCGCAAGAAGGAATGTAGCGGAGATAATGTCGTCACCGGTGGAGAGTGTATGCTCGAGTTTGCCCGTGTTTGAGGCGAGCAAGTTGATGGGTGAGAAGGGGATCAAGCGGCTGCCGGTAGTAGAGGAGGGCAGGCTTTTTGGGATGGTCACGCAGACCGACCTTCTGCGAGCGTCGGCATCGTACGGTATGTGGCGGAACGTGGCAGAGGTAATGAGCAGCGATGTGGTGGTGATAGAAAGGGGAGCGAGTGTAGCGGAGGCGGCGGAAGTTATGACCGGCCGGGGGATATCATGTATTGTGGTGGTGGAAGGAGATGAGGTTGTCGGCGTAATGACGGAAAAAGACCCTCTGAGAGGCGTTATTGGTTTGGGGAAGGACGCCGGGGCGGTCAAGGTGGAGGAGGTGATGAGCACGCCCGCGATGAGTGTGTCGGGCGACTGTTCGATATATAGCGCGAGCTGGATTATGGAGCGGATGGATATCCGGCGATTAGTTGTTATTGAGGACAATCAACTGCGGGGGATTGTTACTCAAACGGATATTTTCCGGGTAGTAAGACAGAAGCTGCAGAGTGATATCGATGAGCTTAGCGAATTGCGTCAGCGTCTGAAGACGGAGAAGTCGTTTGCCGGTATTGTTGGGCATGACAGGAAGATGTTAGAGGTGTTTGAGACCATCAAGGAGGTTGCGGAGGTGGATGTGCCGGTGCTGATACAGGGAGAAAGCGGTACGGGCAAGGAGCTGGTCGCGGCGGCGATTCACAATGAAAGCGGGCGGGCGGGCAAGCCGTTCGTGGCGGTGAACTGCGGCGCGCTGCCGGAGGGGGTTCTGGAGAGCGAGTTGTTCGGGCACATCAAAGGCGCATTTACGGGCGCTGTCTGCGACAGGAAGGGGCGATTCGAATTAGCAGACGGAGGGACGATATTTTTAGATGAGATTGGAGATTTTCCTGCTGCGATGCAGGTCAAGCTGCTTCGGGTGCTGCAAGAGGGCAGGCTGGAGCGTGTGGGAGACAATGATAAAGTAAAAAGCTTTCGGATCGCGCCGGCGCGGATGAGTTTTCAACGAGTTGGCGGTGAGGATACGCTACGGGTAGATGTTCGAGTTATAAGCGCAACGAACAAGGATCTTGCCGAGGAGGTCGCAGCGGGAAGATTTCGCGAGGACCTTTTTTACAGGCTATGCGTGGTTCCGGTGTATCTTCCGGCCCTTCGTGAGCGACGAAGTGATATTCCGGTCCTGGCAGAGCACCTGTTGAGAAAGGCGTCAGCAGAGGCCGGTCGAGAGGGTGTTGTGCTATCGGCGGAGGCGGTGGGCGCGATGATGGATTATGAGTGGCCCGGTAATGTGCGGGAGCTTGAGAACGCTATCCGCTATGCGCTGGTGAAGTGCAGGGCAGAGGTGATATTACCGGAGCATCTTCCCTTAAAGCTTGTTGAAGGTGAGATTTCGGCACAAACTTCGCCGAGAAAGACAAGGAAGAAAGAGCGGAAGCGCAAGCTGGACGCAGGGAGTGTGCGGCAGGCGATGGAGGAGGCGGGGGGCAATAAGGTTGAGGCGGCCCGTCTGCTTGGGGTTTCCCGGGCGACGCTGTATCGGTTCCTTGAAGAGAGCGAGAAGGTAAGCGAAGTGACGGTGCTGTAATCGGACCTTTAGGTGTCTCAAAAGTGTCTCAATTGCCCTTATTTGTCTCATTTGGGGCAAATGAGACAAAGTAGTTTGGCGTCTCAAAAGTAAATTCATCTCTAAGAGCTTAATTTCCAAGAGGTTGCAACAGCCCTGTGTAAAGGTCTGTTTTGTGCAAGGTACGGGGGCAGCATGCCGGTGTATCGTTAAGGACGGTGAAATGAGACATCAGGCGGGATTGGGCGGAAAGAATTTTATTTCGTTAAGTTGTTGAGTTTAAGGAGGTTAAAGTTTTTTTAGGATTTAGCGGGGGAGCTGGCACGGCCGTTGCACTAAGTAATACTGGAAACGAAGAGAATCAACCAGAATTGGGGGCGTAAAAATGAGCGGCAGCAGGAACGAATATATATCGAAGGCGTTAAAGATGGCCGAGGAGCTGCTGGGCCTTGCCAACAGCCAAGAGGCCCAGGGAGACGACGAGGCCAGCAGCGAACTTACCGAGGTGCTGCGTGACTGTGCATACAAGATTCGGGAGGAAGCGGAACGCGAGGCACGCAAGGGCGACAACAAATGGCGCAAGCCGGTAGAGCCCATTCTGGTAATTTTTACAGCACTGATGTTGTCGGCGCTACTGGCATCTCCGGTGAGTGCGACTATTATCCTCTCAACGGGCGCAAATGAGACGTTGGGCGGGCTGACGTTCAGCAAGGGCGCGCTGGCGGAGTATGACCCTTCAAGCGACACGGCAACATTGTACCTCGACGGAGGCCTTTTTGGAGGCCCTGCAGATATCGACGCGGTGCATGTTCTGGGCAGCGGCAACATTGTTCTGTCAACGGTAGGCGGAGCCACATTAGGGGGGCTTAGCTTCGGCAAAGGTGACCTTGTTGAGTACAACCTGATTGCGGACACAGCCACGTTGTACTTTGATGAGACGTTGTTTAGCAGTGTTCAGCCCAACATCGACGCGGCCTACATCACAGGCAGCGATAACGTAATACTGTCAACCAGTGCCGACGCCACGTTAGGCGGACTGAGCTTTGGGTCAAATGACCTTGTTGAGTACAATCCGTCGACAGATACGGCTACACTTTACTTCGACGGGACCTTGTTTTCGACCTCAAATGAGAACGTCGATGCAGTACATATCCTTAGCAGCGGCAATATAATCCTTTCAACTACAAGTGACGCGACTCTCGGTGGGTTGAGTTTCAGCGAGGGAGACCTGGTGGAGTACAATTTGGGGACAGATACCGCAACTTTATACTTCAATGAAGGTAACTTTGCCACCGCCGCTGATATTGACGGTGCTTACATCAGCGCCCCAGAGCCGGCAACGATAGCGCTGCTTGGCCTGGGGAGTCTGGTACTGATGCGCCGCCGGCGCAGACAAAATGGCCCAAAAGGTGCGCGGGTGAGAGGACTCGGTTAGATATAGTAAGCTTGTGAAGCCGCGACAAGGATATTTATGTATATCCTTTCGTGCAGTCACACTATATGGCTCCCATGGCCCCTTTAGTCAATTAAGCGGAGGGTAAGAATTGTAAGGCGGGAATTATGCGGTGGAGGGTGTCTCCAAGAGGGCGGTAGCCGCCTCCAAGTCTTCGACGAATTCAAAGAAACAATCGACACATGTTAGTTTGAAGATATTTCTGGTCAGTTCGGAGGCGTTGAAGAAGATGAGTCTTCGGCCGGAGGCGGTCAGGAGCTTATGCAGCTGTACAAAGCCGGAGATGCTCAGGGAAAGCAGTATGTCGACCCTGGAGAGGTCGACGATTACGTCGCAGTGGGTTTCCTGACGGACCATTTCCATGGCCTTGTCGAGTTCGGGTCTGATTTTGGGCTCGGACTGCAACTCAACGAGGATGATATTGTCAGCGTGGTTGATTATTCCCATTTCCGCTTTCCTTCTTTAGGCCAATGCGGTTTTTGCAGCTTCGGATTTAGCATCGGCACAAACCTGGGCTGGGTTAAGTAAAAACCAAGAAACCATCATTCTTAGGGGCGATTTGGGCTGTAAAGGGGTTAATTTAAGGTTGTATGCAGGAATTTCGGCCCTTTTTTTCGAGGTATTTTTGGTGGTATTCTTCTGCCTTATAGAAGGCCGGGGCGGGCGTGATTTCGGCTACGACCGGTTTGGCGAATCTGGATTGGGCTTTTTGTTTTGATTTTTCGGTGGCGAGCTGCTGGTCTTCACTGTGGTAGAAAACGGCGGAGCGGTACTGGTAGCCGACGTCCTGGCCCTGGCGGTCGGGAGTGGTCGGGTCGTGGATTTCCCACAAGACCTCCACAAGTTCTTCGTAGGAGACGATTTTGGGGTCGTAGGTTATCTGTACGGCCTCGGCGTGTCCTGTTTTGTCCGAGCAGACCTGCTGATACGTGGGGTTTTGGAGATGGCCGCCCGTGTAGCCGACGGTTGTGGATTTTACACCATTTATTTTGCCAAAGGCGGCCTCCACGCCCCAGAAGCATCCGGCGGCAAACGTGGCCATTTCGAAGCGTGACTCATCTGAAGTGCTCATATTTTTTCGCTCCTGTTTTTTGGGGCACCCTTCTATTAAAGCGGCAGCGGCAGACAGCGCTAATACAATAGCTATTATTTTGCTGTTTTTTAATCGTTTCATGATAGCTGTAATTATATATAAAAAGTACGCATAGCGTAATTTTATGTTCGTGGGGCAGGGGGAGGGATTGTGGTGAGCGTGGTTCGCAAATATAGCTTGACGGATTGGCGCGGCGGTAATAGACTTGTCTGCTTGTTCAGCCTTTGTGTTAGAGGATATACAGTTGGAAGAAGCAATTGCCAAAGCCGGCGCCCTTATTGAGGCGATGGAGTATATTCGGAAGTTTCGCGGCCGAATCGTGGTGGTTAAACTCGGCGGAAGCGTCCTTGACGATGCCGGTCTGCAAAAGAAGCTGCTGACCGACATCGCGTTTATGGCGACGGTGGGGATGCAGCCTGTTATCGTTCACGGCGGGGGAAAGGCGATTACGAAGGCGATGAACGATGCGGGTTTAGAGCCGGTGTGGGTACAGGGCCTGCGGTATACGGATGAGCGGGCGCTGAATATAGCAGAGCACACGCTTGTGAATGCAATCAATGTCCCCATCTGTGAGGCTCTCAAAGAGTTAGGCTGTTACCCGACGGGGCTGCACTCGCTAAGCAGTTGTGTGTTGTTTGCGGAAACTCTGCGCTTAGAGGGTGAGGACGGGCGGAAGGTGGATTTGGGCCTGGTCGGAGAGGTAAGCGAGGTGAACGGGCATCTACTGAAGACGCTGTGTGCTGACGGTACTATACCCGTCATTGCGTCGGTTGCACAGGACAAGAGCGGGGGCAAGCTAAATGTTAATGCCGACAGTGCGGCGGGTAAGGTCGCGGCAACACTACAGGCGGAGAAGCTTGTAGTAGTAAGCGACACACACGGGGTACGAAAGGACGTCAACAACCCGGAGAGCTGGGTGCCGAGTCTGGATGAGAAGCAAATAAAGGATATGATTGCTGCCGGGATAATCGGCGACGCCATGCTGCCGAAGGTCGAGGCGTGTATCACGGCATTGGACGGCGGAGTTAATAAGGCGCATATTATCGATGGGCGGATTGAGCATTCGCTGCTGTTGGAAATCTATACCGATAAGGGCGTTGGAACGCAGATCATTAAGAATTTAGAAGGTAAAGGGACATGACTACAGAGGAGACGATAGATTTGTTTGATAAGTATGTTATCGGGAATTATCCGCGTTTGCCGCGGGTCATTGTCCGGGGACAGGGGTGCTACTGTTTCGATGCGGACGGTAACAAGATACTGGATATGTTTCCCGGCTGGGCGGTAAGCGCGATAGGTCACTGCCATCCGAAGGTGGTCGAGGCGATACGCAAGCAGGCGGGCGAGCTTCTGCATATAGATAACACGCTGTATTCGGAGCCGCAGGGCAAGTTGGCGAAGCTGTTGAGTGAGCGGGCGTTCGGGGGCAAGAGCTTTTTCTGCAACAGCGGTGCGGAGGCGAATGAGGCGGCGCTGAAGTTAGCACGGCTGCATACCCCGGAGGAAAAATACAAGTTCATTACGGCCGAAGGCAGCTTTCACGGGCGGACTTTCGCGACGATGACGGCGACGGCCCAGCCAAAGCACCATGAGGGTCTGCTGCCTCTGCTGCCGGGCTTTGTTTATGTGCCATTTAATGACATTGAGGCAATGGAGGAGGCATTCAGTGGTGAGGTTGCCGCGGTCATGGTCGAGCCGATTCAGGGCGAAGGTGGGATAAATATTCCCAGGAGTGAATACCTGCAGGCGGTGCGGCGACTCTGCGATGAAAATGGAGCGGTTCTGATATTCGACGAGGTTACGACGGGGATGGGCCGAACCGGCAAATGGTTCGCGTACCAGCATTTTGACGTTGAGCCGGACATTATGACAATGGCAAAGGCGCTGGGGGGAGGTATGGCAATAGGAGCAATGATGGCCAGAGAAGAGGTAGCGGCGTCGCTGGTTCCGGGTAAGCACGCAACGACATTCGGCGGTAACTGTCTGGCGTGCGCGGCGGCGGTCGCGGTCATCGAGGCGATAGAGGAAGAGAAGCTTTTGGAAAACGCCGTTGAAACTGGGAAATACGCGCAAGAGAAACTTAGCCAGCTGAAGGAGAAACATTCGATTATAGACCATGTGCGGGGCGTCGGACTGATGATTGGCGTTCAGCTGACGGGGCCGGGGGCGGAGATAGTGGATAAGTGTCTGGAGAAAGGGCTACGGATAAACTGCACGCAGGGTACGGTAATACGGTTTATGCCGCCGATGGTCGCGGGGCGTAAAGAAATTGACGAGGCAGTTGATATTTTTGATGGTGTTTTGACTGAGAGCGCGAAATGAAGGATTTTCTCTCGATAAGTGAATGTTCAGCAGAGGAATTAGGCGAGCTGCTGAATTTAAGCTCGCAACTGAAGAGGTTGTACAAAGCGGGCAGCCGGGACACGTGCCTTAGCGGGAAGGTTTTGGCGATGCTTTTCGAGAAGCCGAGCCTTCGGACGCGGATTAGCTTTCAGGTGGCAATGACGGATTTGGGCGGCAATGCGATTTACGTTAAGCCCGAGGACATCGGCGGGATCGGGAAGCGCGAGCCGGTCAAGGACATCGCGAGGGTGCTGAGCCGGTACGTCGATGGGATAATGGCGCGGACGTTCGAGCACAACACGGTCACCGAATTAGTGGAGTTCGCGACGGTGCCGGTAATCAACGCTCTTACGGACTGGTCGCATCCATGTCAGGCAATGGCCGATGTGCTTACTATTCAAGAGCATTCAGAGAAACTGGAGGGGGTGAAGATTGCGTTTATCGGTGACGGCAATAACGTTGCGCGGTCGCTGGCTTTCGCGTGCGCGAAGCTCGGTATGAAAATGGTTATTGCAGCGCCGGCCGAGTACGAGTTGGACGCTGAGACGATAGCAAAGGCAAATGAGGTTTCAGCGGGGAGCGTGAGTCAGATAAACGATCCTACGCAGGCCGTTGCCGGCGCCGATATTATATATACGGATACGTGGGTGAGCATGGGGCAGGAAGAGGAGAAGCAGAAACGGATTAAGGACTTCGAGGGCTTTCAGGTCAACGCGGAACTGCTGAAGTCGGCGCCCGAGGGTGCGAAGATTATGCACTGTCTGCCGGCCAATCGGGGGCTTGAGATTACGGATGAGGTTGCCGAGTCGGCCAATTCGATTATATTTGACCAGTCGGAGAATCGATTGGCCTTCCAGCGGGCTTTGCTAAAGAAATTGCTGAGTTAGTTCTGCTTTTTGCTGCCAACGTGGTCACAGGAGAAAAAGGCGTGAATTTCAAAATTAACAATGTCGAACATTACACATCACCCTCCGGGTTGAATGCAGATGAGATTCTAAACGCCTACGGTACTTCTCTGGTGGACATGAAAAACGCCATGAAGAAAAAAACATTTGTTCATTGTCACATTGATAAAGGTTTTCAGATGGATTTAGCCGAGCAACTTGAGACTCTTTTGAAATTACTCTTCCGGAGCGGGGGATCCTACTTATATATGGACGGATACTCTCCGGCGATGCGCGAGACGCCGGATGTTGAGGTAGGCCAAAAGGGGTGCGCAAAAAGAATATTCATAGAAATAGAGTTTAGGCCAAACGAACATAAGGACATTGTAAAGTTTTTAATAGGACACAAGAAACAAACTCTTGAACTTGGAATTCTGATTGTTGCAATAAATAGAGAAGCAATAAACAGGAAATATTCCACCATGCCTGAATACGAAAAGTGCAGGAAAACTATCGAGGAGTTACAGTCTGACTGCCCTATACTGGTTATGGGAATAGACGGCAACTGGGTTCCAGCAGAGGGATGAAGATGTGAACGTGAGCAGGATAAATCTAAACCGCAGGTATTCGGAATGATGGACGACGAATATCCTCCAGACTACATCAAAGAAAACTACGAAGTATTCGACAGATTTACTTTTGATTATCTTTTCAAGAGACTACTGGCGGACGGTTATGACCACGAAGAGGCAAAAGACATAATACTGTATAACTGCGCACTGAGTACCTTAGTAACCCAGGAGAGGCTGGATAATGAGTATTATTTGGAAATGTCGGTAGACAACGGAATGGCCCCTGATCTTCTGGATATGTATAGAGAAGAATTCAATAAGGGTGTGTTTAACGAGAACTAAGGGGATTTCTCTTTTGTGTCTTATGTCCGGGAAGAGCAGAAAGATTCTTGTTGCGAGCGGCAATCCGGGGAAATTAGCTGAGTTGAGGGCTATGCTTGGCGGGGGGATTCGGTGGGTAGGTCTTAGTGATTTTCCAGATGTTGGTGAGATTGAGGAAGACGGGGAGACTTTTTCGGAGAATGCGCAGAAGAAGGCGACGGGGTATGCGCGGGCGAGTGGTCTTTGGACGATTGCGGATGATTCAGGGTTAGTGGTTGATGCGCTTGGGGGACAGCCGGGGGTGAAGAGCGCGCGATTTTCCGGTGCGAAGGACAAGGACAGGACTCTGATAGACCATAAGAATATTGCAAAGGTACTAAAACTTCTCGAAGGGGTACCGGAAGAAAAGAGGACGGCGAGGTTTGTATGCTGTTTGTGTTTAGCCAGTCCGGAGGAGGTTTTGGCTGAGGTTGAAGGGAGATTGGAGGGGCTTATAGGCCAAGAGGAGGCGGGGGAAAATGGTTTCGGCTATGACCCGATATTCTTTGTGCCGGAGCTGGATAAAACCGTTGCGCAGCTGACCCGTGAAGAAAAGAACGCAATCAGCCACCGCGGCAACGCCATACGGAAGTTAAAGCCGATGCTGGATGAGCTTTTGGGAAGAGGTTAACCGATTGCAATTTTGGTTCTGCGTAATGGCCTGAGATTTACTCTCGGTTTCCGCGGCCGGGCAGGTTTTGGAGGCGGGTTGTCTATCACTTTTATTGTATCTATCCCCATGAACTCTGTTCCGTCGGTGAGCCGGCCGGTGATTGTCAGCTCGACGCGGCCGGAGCCCAAGATATCCTGGAGGTTCCGGCGGCTAAAAAAGGCTACGGCGCCAGGTGCCCCGCTATGGATGCGGAATGAGGCAGTTTTAATCTCGTCCTCGAGAAGGATGGTGTCGGGGTCGATGTCGGCGGCGTTGTAGCCGTCGGGCAGGGAGATGTGGCAGGTGAGCCATTTACCCTGGCTTCGCAGATTGATGGTTCTGGGTCTGATGTTGATTTGTGCGACGAGCGGCAGGGGGTACTCATAAGCGCCCATATCGACTGCGTAGCCGGTGACGCGGGGATTTCCATCAAGGTCGGTTTTGTTCGGCCCGGGGCTATAGTTGGGGTCGCCGGCGTCAACGCACGGGGAGGTTTCCAAAAGATGATAATCGCCATCCACCCAGGAGTCATCCCAAATATAGTTGGGTGTACCGTTGTGGTCCCAGTAACCACATGTGACAAAGCATGGGTCGGCATCGATGTTGCCCGGTCCCCTGTTCAATGTAGACCAGCTGCCGACAAACACATTATCTTGGCCACCCTGGAGGTCAGTGTAGCTTAGGGTAAGTGTGCAGGGATTATGCGAGTGTGTACTTGTTAGGCCTATTTGAGAGCCAGTCTCAGCCCTGTTGTCCCACAGGATACAGTTTGTCATAGCAGCATTGCTTTCATAACAGTGTATCCCCCCTCCAGTGGTAGCCGAATTGCCTGTGATGGTGCAGTTCGTAATCGTTGGACTACTGTATCGGCAGATGATTGCACCACCGACCCAGTTGGCCGAGTTTCCACTTATTACGCAGTTGGTAATAAGAGGGTCGCCACCCAAGCATTCAATTCCGCCACCACTGCCTGAGATTGCGTCGGCGTGGTTGCCCGTTATGATGCAGTCGGTGATAACAGGACTGCTGTCTAAGCAGAGGATTCCGCCGGCTGAGCTGGCCGTGTTATTGCTAATTGTACAGTTCTTAATAGTCGGACTACTCTCGGAGCAGAGGATACCACCAGCACTCATATGGTAACCAGCCGTGATTGTAAAACCGTCCAGCACCGAGTTTGCATCTTCGCCATTGTGAAAATAGAAGCCACGGCTGAGGTTTTGGCAATCTATTACGCAGGATTCAGGGCCGTTCTGGGATTTGACGATGATGGCCTTACCGCGAAAGTCGATGCCACGGTCGGGCTCGCTGGTATACGCGCCATCGGCAACGATAACAGTATCGCCATCAAATGTGGCGTCGATGGCTGTTTGAATGGCGGCGAAGGCTGTTTCAGGACTCAGACCATCGTTGTTATCGTTTCCGTCGGCAGCGTCCACATAGTAGAGCTTCGGTTGCCGTGCCATTATCTCGATGGTAACGGAGACCTTCGTGTTCTCGTACTGGCCCGAACCGGCGTGTAGTCCACCAATCACAGTGTATTGTCCCGGACTTACCAAGTTACCGTCACGGTCTGACATATCCCATATACCGGGAGGGTCGTAATCAGGAAACTCCTTATACTCGCCGGAGGCCAGTGTAAACCCAGTTCCGAACATCCACCAAGCCTCCACCGCTGTCCATATATTCTCTCCATCTTTTTCCACCCAGAAGTTCCACTCCGGCGACATGCTAAAAGCAAATGTTACGTCCTCGTCCCTCAGATTAGTCACCTTATAGAGCATCTCCACATCTTCGCCCAGAATGTAAACAGCCTTGTCGGTATGGACGTAGTATTCTATGCCATCTTTAACTATAGAATTTGAATTAACTGAGTTTGCCAGTGTCTGAGAAGTTATGCAGAGAATCAGAAGTGCTGCGAGGGAGAGAAGGCTGAATTTTATTTTTGGTTTCATAATTAGCCCTTTCGTTATGATTAGCCTGCTTTCGGCTTGTAAGATGCGCAAAAGCGGCTTGCTGCTGCGTTAATTTTCGTTTTTTTCTCCGGTAGCCAGTTGTGGAGATATTATACGAGAAAGGGAGTCGAAATGCAAGGAAAAAATCCTGGTGAAATCACGGGTTGGCGCTGAAAAAACGACCGTTGACGGCGTTGGAAATGCGAAAGAAGGGATGCACCGGAGGGGTTTGAAATTGATTTTACTTGACAATTTTGTGGGCCACAGATATTTGTGCATTTTTAAGTTCTGTTGCCGAAATCGCCGATTGGTCGATAGTGATTCATTAGTTGGTGACCAAGTTTTATGGCAAAGACGGGTACGAAAAAGTCGCTGGTTGTTGTTGAGTCGCCCGCGAAGGCCAAGACGATAAACAGGTACCTTGGTTCGGGGTATGAAGTGAAGGCGTCGATGGGTCATGTGAGGGACTTACCATCGAAGGGTTTGAACGTAGATATAGAGAACGATTTTGCGCCGACGTATGAGATAACGCCGGGCAAGAGGCGCACGGTGACAAGCCTAAAGGCGGCGGCGAAGAAATGCGATAAGCTCTTTTTGGCGACCGACCTTGACCGGGAAGGCGAGGCAATCGCGTGGCATCTGGCGCAGATTTTAGGGGTACCGGAGGAGCGGACTTACCGAGTGATTTTCAATGCCATAACGCATTCGGCCATAAACCGTGCGTTTGGCGAGCCGGGCAGGATAGATACAGCCAAGGTGATGGCGCAGCAGGCGAGGCGGATACTGGACAGGATAGTGGGTTATCAGATAAGCCCACTATTGTGGAAGAAGGTTGCGAGGGGTTTGAGCGCCGGCCGGGTTCAGTCGGTCGCCGTGAAGATCGTGGTCGAGAAGGAGCGGGAGATAAGGGATTTTAAGCAGGATGAATACTGGCTTATCCCTGCGGTCTTTACCACCGATTTGCAGAGTGATTATCATGGCGAATGGCTTGAGTTCGTCACACCTAAAACAGAGGAAGAAAAACCACCCACAGTAGCCGAGCAGAACAAGTGGCTGGCGGAGCGGAGTGCGTTTAAGTCGGAACTGGCGAAGGTGGGGGAGGAGAAGTTCGAAGCATCTAACAAGAAGGAGGCGGAGAAGGTATTCGCAGCGCTGGAGGGCGCGGAGTTCAAGGTGGCCGATGTTGAGAAGAAGGAATCGGTCTCGCAGCCGTCGCCGCCATTTATAACCTCGACGCTTCAGCAGGCGGCCGCGAGTCAGTTGGGCTTTGCCACGAAGAGGACCATGCGTGTGGCGCAGCAATTGTATGAAGGTATTGATGTGGGGTCGATGGGTTTTCTGGGCCTTATTACCTATATGAGGACGGACAGCACGCACCTTTCGAGCGAGGCGATAGGGGAAGCGCGCAATTATATCGGCAGGCACATCGGCGAGGAGTATCTGCCTGAGAAGGCGCGGGTTTATGCGGCTAAGAAAGGCGCGCAGCAGGCGCATGAGGCGATTCGGCCGACGGACGTTGATTTGACGCCGCCGGACATAGAATCATTTCTCAGCGACGAACAGTTTAAACTGTACGATTTGGTATGGCGGCGGTTTGTAGCGTGTCAGATGAAGCCGGCGAGATGGGACGTGACGAACCTGGACATCGTTGCTGAGACTTCGATAGGTAAGTGCTGGTATAAGGCAACGGGGCGGGTACTTGTCTTTGACGGTTTTAGCAAAATCTGGCCAACGAGTTCAAACGGACAGCAGCTGCCTGCGGTGAAGGCCGGGCAGAGTCTGGCGGTGGTTGATATAAGGTCCGAACAGCATTTCACCAAACCGCCCGCCCGGTACAGCGAGGCATCTCTGGTGAAGGCTCTGGAGAAGGAGGGCATCGGCCGGCCAAGCACTTATGCTGCAATCATAAGCACGATACAGGACCGCGGTTATGTCGAGCAGACGAAGAGGAGGTTCTTTGCCACGGATTTAGGGGAGGTGGTTACCGACAAACTCAACGAGTACTTCCCGAGGATAATGGATATTGCGTTTACGAGATATATGGAAGAACAGTTAGACAAGATAGAGGAGCAGCGCCTGGAGTGGCTCGGTGTTTTGAAGGAATTTTACGGGCCATTTAAGGAGAGCCTGGAGACGGCGACGAAAGAGATGAAGCACGCCAAGGCGGAAGTTACGCCGAGCGAATATACGTGTCCCAAGTGCGGCGAGGCGATGGTTTACAGGTTCGGGAAGAACGGGAAGTTCCTGAGCTGCTCGGCATACCCGAAGTGCAAATTCGGGTGCCCGTGCGACAAAGAAGGCAAGATGGTGGAGGAAAAGGTAAGTGAGCATAAATGCCCGAAGTGCGGCAGTGCAATGTTGAATAAGAGCGGACGATTCGGGCCGTTTTTGGGCTGCAGCGACTATCCGAACTGCAAGACGACTCTTAAATTAGACAAGGAGGGCAATGCCCTTCCGCCTGCGCCGCCGGCTGAGCCGACAGGAGTTAAATGTTATAAGTGCAAGGAGGGCGAATTGGTAATCAGGCAGAGCAAGCGGGGGCCGTTTTTGGGGTGTAATAAGTTTCCGAAGTGCCGGACGATTATCAGTCACAAACAGTTAGACAAGCTGAAGCAACTGCAGGAGGGCGGGCAGTGGCCGCCTGAGACGTGGGAACAGGCCGATTTGCTCCTCGGCAGAAAGAAGGGGCGAAAGGCAAAAAGGCAGCCGACGTAAAGATAATGGCTATATGGCTACTAAGCAGCCGCCATCACGGGTCTGAAAAACCTTCAGAATCAAGAAGTCACAAACAAAATAGCTTTCCGTGGGGTATTAATAGTGGTATAATAGAGCAGGTTATTTTTGCGGAAACGATCGCAAAATGGATAAGAAAGAGCAAATCGAAACCAAGCCGCTTGAGACGGTCGAACCGATAGGCAAGCGTGTGCTCATCCGGAAGGACGAGGACAAGAAAGAGACCAAGGGGGGTATCAAGCTGCCGGACAATATAGAGATTCCGACGATAACCGGGCGAATAGTTGCAATTTCCGCTGAGGTCGACAGCACACCCGAATTGCCACTGCAGCAATACGATAAGGTACTGTTCAATCCCAAAGGTGCCATACCGGTCGACTTCGAGGGCGACAACCGTCTGTTCGTCGTAGAGATCGAAAACATCGTCGCAGTGTTTAGAAAGTCATGAGACGCCTGTGGTGGTGCAAATTTGACACGCTCAGCGTCCGGGAGGACGGCGCGAGGCAAAGAATTATCAAATCGGGGCTTGACTTTTTCAGGATTTCTGGTACACGTACTTAAGCAGTCTGTAATTACAACCGGCAGGTAAAATGGTTCAAGCTCAGAAAGATAAAACTGGTTCATCTAAAAGGGCTCTGAGACGTATAAATGCCCGATTAAAGTATACAGACCTGTTGGGGTATACTTTGAGATTTGAGAATGGCAAGCTTCCAGGGCGCCAATTATTAAAAGCGGGCGAAATTACCACTAAAATCTATGGTGCGAAGTATGTTGTTGACCAATACAGGATATGGGGATCGAATCCTACTAAATTCGGCTTTAGAGCGAATCCTACCATGTTCAAGCGATGGGTTGTTAAATTCTTTCATACATTGTACTTAAAAACCAACGAGCTTGATTTTGTCGAATATATGATAGGCACAGTATTAGACCATGTTCCATTGGTTCAGCAAGATTTTTTTGACCAATTGGACCGGTTAAAAGAAGAGGGTAATCTGGACCAGGTGAGAAATTTGATGAGGGAATATAAGCGGATATACAGGTTTTAATTAGAAAAGCCGGAATCGGCAATTACAAAGCCTCTCACACCATATAACGCTACTCTGATAGAAAAGAGCGTGTGTTTAACCTTATTTTTGGTATTATAGCGGCAGAGTTTTGCGCGTAAGTATGGTTTTGTTATGACGGGTAAAGCAATCCGGAAGTAAGTATGGGGAAAGAGAGCAGACGAAAGAAAGGCATATCGCGTCGTGATTTTCTTAGGGGGGTGGCAGGCGGGTCAGTGGCGACGCTCGTAATGGGGGATTTTGCAGGAGGTTTCGTTGAGCCTGGAGGAAAAACAAAGGAGGCGCAGAAGGTCCGGTTCAGCCGTTCGCATGTGCCGATTCTGCGAAAGGGCGATGTTGTAATAGTGGGAGGGTCGTTTGCAGGTGTTGCGGCGGCGGCGGAGTTTGCGCGGGCGGGCAGGAAGGTAGTTCTGGTTGAACCGCGAACGTATCTCGGCAGGGAAATGACAGCGACGCTTCGGCCGTGGATAAACTTAGGCGGGCTCGCAAGAAAAAAACCTCTGCCGGGGCCGATTGCAGCATGTTTGGATGCGATGGGCGCAGAGGCGGTTGGCGGCGAGACTGCGATGAAGCCGGATACGGTGAAGCGAGCACTGGAGGATGTGCTTTTGAACAACGGGGTGGAATTGATTTATGCCAGCCAGCCTGTAGGTGTTCTGGTGGAAGATGGAACTATTTTTGGGCTGGTGATAGGAAATAAGTCGGGCAGGCAGGCTGTTGTCGGTAAGGCAGTTATCGATGCTACGGAGACGGCGGCAGTGGCGAGGGTCGCGGGCGCTGAATTCGAACCGGCAAAGTCGGAGATGTTCAGCTTCAAGAGGACCCTTGAGTTTGACGGTGTTGCAGGCCTTGGCAAGAAGAACCTGTCGGTTCCGGAGAGTATTGGAATAGCCGGGGATAAGGTCGAGTTCCATGATGGCTATCGGAGCAAGGGTCATATCTACGCGGAGTTTTCTATGGATTTGCATAGAGTTTTTGCACTGGGTGAGAAGCTGGATTTGACGAGTCTGATGGAGAGGGAGATAGAGGCGCGGCAGCGAAGCGCCCGTTTGGTTTCGTACCTGGTGAATAATGTAGCTGCGTTCAAAAACGCACACTGGGCGGCGGGTTCGTACGAGCTATACGGGCGGCATACTACTCGGCTGGCGGGTTCTGTGCCAAAGTGGGCGTCAGACTACGATGCAGCAGGTGTCGAGGTTACCGACAAGGACCTGCGGGGGGTTAACTTGCCGATATCGAGGTTTGCGGGTCCGGTGCGAAACCTGTGGTGTCTGCAGGAAGCGGCCCGGCTGAAATCTTCTGAGATGATGCTTTTCGGCGAGCCGGTGTCGGCTGCACTTTTAGGTGAGGCCTTCGGTAAGAGGCTGGCCGGTCAATGGGGCCAGATAACTTCGGGTGCGGCCGGGAAATCCGAACGAGGCTCCGCGGAATTAGCGTCTGACGGGAAAGTTAAAGAACAGGAGAGTCCGCAGCGCGGGCGTTCTTATGAGCAGCAGTTTGTCGGCTCTATGGAGGTCCCGGTGATTAGGACCTGTGATGTTCTCGTGGTGGGTGGAGGTACCAGCGGTGCGATTGGAGCTATAACAAGCGCCCGCGAAGGGATGCGTACAGTACTGTTGGAGCTAAATCCCGGGCTGGGCGGCACGGGTACACTTGGGGGCGTGGACAGCTACTGGTTCGGCCGGCGCATCGGCTTTAACAGGCGTGTGAAGCAACTGGTGGATACCGAGCATAAAGCGGTAAACTACAAGGCGGACAAGGCCTGGCCCACCTGGAACATAGAGGCCAAGATGTACGCTCTGTTAAAGGAGGCCGGGCGGGCAGGGGTCGAGATATTCTTTAACGCCATCACCATAGGGACGGTAGTAGATGGGAACAGGGTGCGGGGCGTGGTCGCGGCAAGTAAGTTCGGCGTCTTCGCTATTCTGGCCAAGGTGGTTATTGACGCAACGGGTGACGGTGACGTGGCTGCGTTTGCCGGGGCAAAGTATACATACGGCTCCGCGCGCGACCATGTTGTCATGTGGTATTCTCTGGCTCAGTTCGTCAAGCCCGGACGGACGCAGAACAACTTTACGAGTATGGTGGATGTTTCGAATATAGAAGATTACACGCGGGCGGTTATTGTGGGTCGGCGGCGCGGCAGGAACCTGCACGACCACGGGATTTACATTGCGTCGAGAGAGACACGGCACATACAGGGCGGTGTGGTGCTGACGCTGACTGATGAGCTTCGGCGGAGGCAGTGGCCGGACATGGTTAATATTCACTATAGCAACTGTGACCTTAAAGGCAAGACCGGGTCGGACTGGTTCCGGATGGGGCTAATACCGCCGAACATGGAGGTGGAGATTCCGTATCGAGCGCTATTGCCGGAGAGGCTGGAGGGTATTCTGGTGGCCGGCAAGGCGCTATCGGCCAAGCATGATGCCCTGCCGGCGATTCGGATGCAGGCCGATTTAGAGAATCTCGGCGGTGTGGTGGCACTGGCGGCGGCACAAGCGGTAAGAGAGAAGGTTGCTCCGCGGCGAATCAAACTGGCCAAGTTGCAGAACAGACTGGTCAAGATGGGGGTTTTACCAAGAGAGGTGCTGGAGCGTAAGGTAGAAGGGAAAAAGTACAGTGATGCGGAACTGAAAGCGCTTGTGGAATCTATTAAAGCCGACAAGCCGCTTTATGCTTACTCGGTTATGGAGATGGGCGAAGTATACCGGGAGAAGATACCTATTGCCGAGGTTTGTGGAGGGAATTGTGACAGGGCAGTGCCTATATTGGCAGAGGCGCTGTCGGGCGCGGATGAAAAGCTCCGTGTTCGTCTGGCTCAGGCACTTGCCATGTGCGGGTCTGCGGCCGGCGCGGCCGCGCTGGCAGCTGAGATTGACAGGCATTTATCGGGAGGGAGTTTGCCGGCGCGGACTTCGAAGGTGCTCTATACACAACTTCCGCCGGACCAAGGCGCCATGCCTGACGTTGTTTACCTGATATACTCGCTGGGAATGACCCGAGACAGAAGGACACTTGCTGTCTTGGCTAAGGTGGCAGAACTCTTGTCACCTACGGAGGAGGATTTCAGGGACCGTTATAAGGGGACGTTCTATTATGTCGACAGCGTCTGTTACGGTGCGGAATTACTGGGTGATAGAGAGGCGGTTGCCGCTTTGAACAAGATTCATGCTCATGGCTGCTTGCGCAATCTGGTTGTAAGGGACGGATTCGAGGCGGACTTTATCCATGAGCGGCGAGCAATGTTAGAGCTGGCAATTGGCAGGGCATTGGCGAGGTGCGGCAGCAGCGACGGTTTTGCGGTACTGATATCTTATCTTGATGACAATCGGGCTCTGCTTGCGGAGGATGCCCATAGCGCGCTGGTCGCGATAAGCGGTCGGGACTATGGCAAGGACGCTCAGCCGTGGAGCAGCTGGCTGGCAGAGGCCAGGGATTCGCTTAGACCTTACCCCTTGCGTGAAAGATTAGATGGGTGAAGCCGTTAAAAAAGCCAGAAGGTGAATTTGCCTTCTGGCCTTTCTTTAGCATTGCCAAGGCAGACGCTAAAGAGAGGGGGGCACAATTTCAATGATTGCATCTTTTCTGCCCCGCTCGGCGTTTCCTGAGCAATACCAAGCTGCCCAAGCCGAGCAGCAAGACTGTTGCGGGCTCCGGTATCTCCGGAGACGGAAAATCATCTCCTCCTTCGGGAACGGGAAAGTCCTCTCCTATATCCTCCTCATCTTCATCATCATCAGGAGGTGGCTCGCTCGGCCATCTCCATTTGCTTGGTCTTTTGCCGCCCGGTGCGCCGAATCCACCCTGCGCAGCTCCTGCAGCAGTGCGTACCAAACCACCGCCGGGCCTAATGTGTGAGGGTCCTTCCACAAACAACAACTCGAATTCCGCCCGCTCAAAAACGGCGATTACAATTTTCGGGGCATCGAGATATACGGTGGTTCTGCTTGCCGTCGGCTCGCCCACATCACCCATCCAGTAAACGAATTGATAGCCGGGCCTTGGAATTGCTGTCAAGGTAATCTCACTGCCGAGCTCGAGCTGATGAACTCCCACGGCAGGAGTGATTGTACCGCCGTCAGCCGGTGATTGTTGAAGCAAAAGCGCAGGGTCGTTTATCTGGCCATAAGCGGGTCGGAGCGAGGCACACAAAACAAGTGCCGCCAATATTATTGCCAGCTTCCCTCCGACCAAAATTGAACTATTGTGCTTCAACATCCCCCATTCCCATCGTAAAGTGCAATAATGCAAACAAATCTGCACTACTAAGCAGATCTTCTTCTTTTTATAAAAGCGAGCAGCCCGCCGATACCAAGCAGCGTTACCGTAGCCGGCTCAGGAGTCTGAGGTTCATCCCCCCAAACGGGAAGCCCTCCGGCGGGTTCTATCTCATAGTCACCCCTGACCCAGTCGTTGTCGCTTGTCAAAACCAGAAGCCAAGAATGGTCACCGACGAGTAAAAGGGCGTCGCCATTTTCGGCTTTAAACTCCCAAACCGCCTCTGGATACTGGTCGCTGGGCGCTATCCCGTCACTACCATCATCGCGAGAGTCGATGCCGTCTATGGGGGCTCCGCCTATGCCTAATAAGGAAAAACGGGCGACGGAATCCACACTCATTGGATAATCATTAAATATCTGGTAGGCGTAAATGTATCGGCCTGAGCCGGGTGCTTCGTACCCATCGGCACCGATGAATTCGTCCTTGTAAGTCTCGGTATCATAGACGGCATAATCTATACGGCCCCGGAGAAAGTCGTTGCTATAGAATGTCTCGCCCTGATAATGTGAGCTCTCAGGCAAATAAAGCGTGGCAGACGCAGTTTGTGCGAGTAATGTTGCAACAGCCAATAGACTAAGAAGTCCCGTTTTTCCTATCATCACTCTCATCTTTTGCCTTTCTTATTCAACTAAAACTTGCTTTGTAGTATTCGTTTTGTCACCAAGCCGGTCAAGCAGACCGTCTCTTCCGGACAGACCGCCTCTTGCGGGTAAGAGTTATCAAGCTGCCCGCACCGAGGACAGTACTGGTGACGGGCTCCGGCGTTGGTGCAGGTACGTGTTTTTCCTGTACAAAGTCCGGCACCCGAGAAGGCCTTGAAGGTTCATCAGCGGTGAGGTTTTCCCTGAGTGCCTTGCTGGTTTGCGCTTCGTAGATATTACTGGTAATCCCATGATTATCGATTTGCCCGACCACCTTAAAACCGCATTTTAAGTAGAGTTTATTCGCGGCTTCATTGCCCGCCGCAACAAGGACCTTGACTCTATCGAGTCCCATTTTTTGACAGTATTCAAAACCTTTTTTAACTAACTGTGTCGCGAGTCCCCGGCGGCATGTTTGAGGATTGATGGCAATTGAAAGCAACTCCGCCGAGGGTACGTCCATCTGCTTTTTTATTCTGCTGGGATAAAACAGTGTCTCGAAGACCTTTTTTATTTTATCAAGTGAGAACATCTTACCGGCCAGCAGCAGGACAAACCGCCAGCCTTTCTTGGCTATGATTGACTTGTAGAGTTTATTGAGATTGGTGGTAAACGTTACAAACCCGAGTACCCTGTCGTTATCCTCTACGGCATAACCGAAGCTCGAGGTGCTTTTGGCGATTGCCTCGTACAAGGCCGTAACAAAATCAACGCCCAGTGAGCTGATAAATCCTGTATTAATACCTTGAATATGGAGGTTCGCAATGTCGTGTGCGTGTTTAATTGTCAGAGGTATCGTTCTCATAGAGACTCCTTCCGTGACTTGGGCCTTTTACGAGTTAAAACCGCAAACGCTCCGGCACCGAGCAGCATTAGTGTGGCCGGCTCGGGGACAACAGATGCCACAATGTTATCGATGCAGAGCTCCTGGCCGCCGATCTTGAACGAATTGACAGTACCGACGACACCGATAACGAACAGCGCGCCGGTGTCGCCAAGAGTTGTGAAGACAGAGACTCCGCCAAGACTGGTCGGGAGGTTCGAAAAGAGGTCGACATTCGCTAAGCTGCCGTTGATTTCGAGGTTGATGTTGCCGCCGGGACCGCCACGATCGGCGTACATCAGTGACACGCCGTCGCAGGGTGAGCCGAAATCGAAGCTGAGGTTGATGTTGTTGGCGAAGACCTCGTAGCCTGCGCCGCCAGCGTAAGCACTGTTCTGAACCGCTGCAGAGCCGCCGGCGTACCAGGTACCGCCGGACCACTGGAACTGCTCGGCGGTAACGACGACGCCTGATGTGGTGAAGCTGTCGCCGACATTGTAGGTGGCGCCGAGCACCATATCCTCAAAGTCGACAACGACCGCCTCGGCGTTTTGCGCAAGCAGTATCGCAACAAGCAGCAGAACCAAAAACCTAAATTTTCCCATCGATATCATTCTTCGTCCCGTTATTTTTATCACGGCCGGGCCGTGGATACTTTCCTGCTGGGTTCGTAATAACGAGCTTCAAACCCAGCGAGGAGGAGAGAAGATAGTTGTTAGCAAACAGATAAAAATCAGTCCTTGTTGTTCACAACTCGAAGATTAACTTTTCAAAAACAGCTTCAACTTTATTTGTTCTGCGTCGCTTTTACGCGTGCAGTCTTTTTCGCCTCAAAGCCACCAAGGCACCGGTTCCAAGCAGAAAAATCGTTGCCGGCTCGGGTACGGGCGAGAGCACATCTGACGTTGCGTAATAGGAGGCGCCGCCGGACATGCAGTGCAATGCGCTGGTGCTGTAACCGGATGCATAGTCACTGACGAACCACAATCTCGCGGAGCTCTCGCCAGTGCCAATCGTATCAGTGAAAAGGGCGTCCACGCTCTGGACGGGATTACCGACCGCTGCCCAAAACGCAGGATTGACGGTGCCCGTAAGTTCCTCGAAATCGGCGTCGTATGCACTGGCGCCGTCGGATATCACTACCGAAACCGAGAAAGAGCTGAGGCCCAGGCCGCAATCCACATTCGCTATCTGGTAGGCATATACATACTTGTCCTGATACGGGCCCGAGGCATATCCGTAGTAGACATCGCTGCTGACCGTGGTGGAACCGCTGCCGATGGTGAATACTGCCGTATCGCTGTCGTGGGAACTCCAGCCAACAGGTACCGGTGTCGCCCCCGCATTATGTGCAAAAAGTGCGACTGCAAAGAGCAGACAAAGCACCCTGAATTTTGTTGCCAATCCGGTCATTTCACTTTGCTTATTTAATTTTCTATATATTCATCACGGCCAAGCCGTGGTTACTTTCTTGCTGGGTTCGTTTCAAACCCAGCGAGAAGGAGAAGAGAAGATAGCTATCAGTCCTAAGTCATTTTTGAATCAGTTTTTGCCCTACCTGATTAACACTCAAAATCTTCAATTTTTATTTGCTCTGCATCGCCTTACGCGTGCAGTCTTTTTCGCCTAAAAACCACCAACGCACCAAGTCCGAGCAGGGCAACCGTTGCGGGCTCGGGTAAACATCGGGTGTCGATTGCAAGATGGTCGACGATGATGTCGCCTTTGATGGTGAACCACTCCTCGGGCGGGTTGGGGTACAGGTTTATCCGGAACACCGAAAGGGTCCAGCCTGCTTCGGTTGTATCGTTGCGAGACATATCCATCTGCGAGAAGGGCAGGACAGCGACCCACGGCTGGTCCGGCATAGTGCGACTCGGGTCCAGGTCTTCCGTCTTCCATATTACCTGAAGCAAGATTTCTTTTTTATCGTTCGGTTGCGGACGGTTGGGAATGTATACGTCAATCTGACCCGAAAGCGGCCAGGCTCCCGTGTCGGAACGCCAGTCCGCTCCGGGCATTGGCCTTACGCTCAGCTCCGGCGGACCGTAATCATTGTCGAAGGGGTCGTCAGGGAGCGGCTCGAGCGAGTCGTTCGAGAAGCTCCATTGCTGGAAGGTGCTTCCATCGTCTCCGCGCCATTCAGGAACCTCGAGTTCCAGCGCCGCGAAAGACGTCGAGCCTGCCGCCAGTATGACCGCCAGGCACAAAGTCAATAATTTTAATTTTTTTGTCATTTTTCTTCTTATTCTTAATCACGGCCAGGCCGTGCATATTTTTGTGCTGGGTTCGTTTGTGTAGGTCCCTCAAACCCAGCTAAGGAGGAGAAAAGAAGCTATTAGTGCCAAATCATCTTTCCTGTCGTAATCGAATTATTAACTTGTAAAGACTTTCAACTTTTATATTTCTGCTCTGCGTCGCTCTATGCGCGCAGAGAGTCTGCGCAATTAACCAGTGAGTTTTCTCTTCCGGCGGACAGTTCATCCGCAAAAAGTTTGTGCAGCTTGGCTTTCGGGTCAACTACCCTATTGCACTATCGCATAAAAATGCGGCTAAGCTCTATATCAAGATACAAACTATCTCAACTTCTCTGAGCTTTCTCCACCCCATTTAATGATGTGCAAAGATAAACTCTCACAAGGAGTAAAAAACACCACTAAAAAGCAATAAGCAAATTGCCCATAGTGATGCGTCTTCTCAGCCCCCAAGCTGATAGAGGTATTAAACCAAATTTGCATACAAATGTCAAGACTTTTTTTGGGTTTTTTGAAAGTTTTTGTAAAAAAGTTGTCACCCCGCCGTGGGGCCGCTGAAATGGTGGTAACAGGCGATTTTATTGGCCGGATGCAAATTTTTTTTTACAAAAGCCTTTTTTATGGAAAAAATTATCTTGCCAGCTTTTTGTTCGCGGGCGGCGCGGCGAATCGCCGGGTTCGCCGCAGACGACTATTTGACGAGACGGCACAAGGGTTATTGCTGAATCTGGAAAAGAAGGTCTGATAATTTCCTTGACATTCGTCGGTGAGTTATATAAAATTTGGCTAACGTAAGTATTACGCCTGGAGGGGAGCAAAAGCCTGTTTTTTTGCCGATTTGCCGGCATCGGCTCCCTTCAAAATGCGGTTTTTACGGCTTAAACGCGATATGAGCGCGTTCGGGTAGAAATTTAACCATGACAGGAGGACAAAAATGGACAGCAGAGCAAATCTAAAAGCATGGCTGGCAATATCGATATTATTCGCAGTTAGCCACTGGGGCTTTCAGTCAGCTTACGGTCAGCCGTGGGATGGGAATGGCGTTGCGGGGGACCCGTATCAGATATGGACTCCAAATGATATGCAGGCGATCGGGGCGGATGCGAATTACTGGGATGCGCATTTTGAGTTGATGGCCGATATTGATTTGGGCAGCTATACGGGGACGAGTTTCAACATCATTGGGAATGATGTGAATGCTTTCGCTGGCGTTTTTGATGGCAACGGCCACACAATTGCCAGTTTTACCTATGATTCCAACGAGATGGATTACGTCGGTCTTTTTGGGTACGTCAGTGGTGGGAAGATAATGAATTTGGGCTTAAGAGACCCAAGTGTCAACGCTGGTACAGGCAACGGTGTTGGTTCGCTGGTCGGTTATGTTGGGGGTGGAACAATAATCGGTTGCTATGTCGAGGGCGGCAGTGTTTCGGGAGTATACGGTGTCGGAGGTTTGGTTGGAGGCAGTTATGATGGCGAAATCGTTGACTGTTATTCGACAGGTGATATTGCAGGGCTTGGTTGGCTCGGCGGTCTGACGGGAAGCAATGGTTGTAGTGTAAGGAACTGTTATTCGAGGGCAGATGTTACAGGGGGAGGAGATTCTGTCGGCGGTCTGACGGGAGGCAACCTAGACACGATAGAAAATTGCTATTCAACGGGCGTTGTTACAGGGCAAGGATGGAGCGTTGGCGGTCTGGTGGGAAATAATGATGCCGGTGGCGAGGTAATAAACTCCTATTGGGACGTAGAGAGCAGCGGCATAGATACAAGTTATGGAGGAATTGGCTTGACTACCGCAGATATGTACAACAAACACACGTTTTTTTTGTGGGGTTGTGACGGGGGCTGGACTATTGATGACGGTAACGATTATCCAAGGCTCGTGTGGGAGGGCAAGGTCGGTGAAGTTATAGAAGGCTTTGGGTGTGGAACGGAGGAAGAGCCATATCTGCTCTATGGGGCCAGCAGTATGTATGTCATAGGTGTGAGTCAACGGAATTATGACAAGCACTATGAGCTGATGGTAGATATTGATATGAGCGGATATATATGGAGAAGCCATAACATCATCGGACAATATTTAGATTCTTATGACAATAGTCCCTTTACGGGTGTTTTTGACGGGGGAGGTCATACAATATCGAATTTTAGATGCGATGCTAACGGTGTTGAGCGTATTGGACTTTTTGGGTATATCGATGGCCTGAACGCCGAGATAAAGAATGTCGGATTGATAGACCCTAATGTTGAGGCAGGTACAGGAGAGTGTGTTGGGGGTTTGATCGGGTTTTTAGCAGAAGGCAGCGTTACAGGTTGTTGTGTCAAGGGTGGCATTGTAAAGGGCAATCGTTTTGTCGGCGGTCTTGTGGGATGGATCGAAAGAGACGGCGGCATATCCAAGTGTTATTCTACGGCGGGTGTTATGGGCGATTATAGTGTCGGCGGTCTGGTGGGATATATTTTTAGTGGTGGTATTACTGATTGTTATGCGACAGGCACCGTCACAGCGGCAAGTAATGGGGGCGGGTTGATTGGGCGAACTTATAAGGGGCAGTTCATCAAGGACAGCTACTGGGACGTGAATAGCAGCGGAGTGACAACGCAGTATGTACGTGGAGGTATTGGTTTGACCACGAGGCAGATGCAGAGCAAGGGCACGTATTTATTCTGGGGTTGTGGAGAGGGGGCATGGACCATAGACGATGGCAATGATTATCCAAAGCTTTTGTGGGAGGGCAAGGTCGGTGAAGTTATAGATTTGGGCTGCGGTACGGAGGAAGAGCCATATCTGATTTATGAGGCGACGAGCATGTATGTGATAGGCGCGAGTTACTTTTGTTCCATCCGTAATCTCGATAAGCATTACAGGCTGATGGCGGATATTGATATGAGTGAATATACAGGGGCGAGTATTTACATCATCGGGATTGATGATCGGATTCCTTTTAACGGGGTATTCGATGGCAACAGCCACGCGATATCAAACTTTACATACGAGAGCAACGGCGTAGATTACATAGGGCTTTTCGGCTATGTGGGTGAGGGAGCGGAGATAAGAGATTTGATGTTGATTGACCCAAATGTGAATGCAGGTGATGGAAGTTATGTAGGTGCATTAGTGGGATATTCGGAGGGCGGAAGTCTTAGCGGTTGCCGTGTAGAGGGTGGGAATGTTAGTGGGGGTAGCCGTTTTGTAGGCGGCATGGTGGGATCCAGTGATTATGGTATGCTGTCCAACTGTGGTTATGAAGGTAGTGTCAGGGGAGAGTATGGTGCGGTTGGTGGTCTGGTAGGGTATAGGGTAGGCGAAGTATTGAATTGCTACTCGAGAGGTGTCGTTACAGGAGTTCAAGACGTAGGCGGCTTAGTGGGGCACATTCGTTCCTGCGGGAGCATATCGAACTGTTTTTCGGGGAGCATTGTTACAGGGCAAGAGATCATAGGGGGTCTTATAGGATATAATTCTTGTGGTGACATATCCAACTGTTATTCGACAGGCGATGTTGCAGGAGAAAATGATGTTGGCGGTCTGGTTGGTTACAACCACGGTGGTAGTTATACCAGCTGTTTCTGGGACAATGATGTTAATCCGGATGTGAACGGTATTGGCAACGGTGATGACCCAAACGTAACCGGCAAAACCACGGCGGAGATGCAGGATGCGAATACGTTTATAGGAGCCGGTTGGGATTTTAATACGCCGATATGGAAGTTCTGCAGCGTGCCGGATTATCCGAGGTTGGAGTGGGAGCAGTGTCCCGGGCCGGGGGCGCCGGTGTTGGAGAGTGAGCCGGATATGACGACAGGAACGACCAACACCATTTTCTGGGGTGTGGTGGATGATGCAAATGATTACTTTGCTGAGTGTGCTAACGACGTGAACTTCGCCGGCGTTGTTTATGACAGCGGCTGGATTATGGACACGAACTACACATTCACTGGATTGGAAGCCGGTCGGCGGTACTGGTACAATGTGAAGGCGAGACGGGCGTGCGGGGTGGAAAGTGAGTGGTCGAATGTGGAATCCTCGCTTCAAGTAACGCTCGCCGAAGCCGTTGAGGTGGCGCTTGATTCGAACAGCCTTCAGAACGAAAACATGATGAACGCCCTGCTAAACAAGATAGATGCAGCGCAGGCGATGATTGACGATGGTCGGTATCAGGCTGCGCTGAATAAGCTGGAAAACGACATTTTGGCGAAGACGGACGGGTGTGTAGAGAGCGGTGAGCCGGACAAGAATGACTGGATAATAACCTGCGAAGGCCAGAATGAGGTTTATCCGCTGATTATGGAAACCATCGACTATGTAATGGCCCTTATGGAATGATGGACGAAAGCAGATAGCGGCACGCACTTTCGGCGAGCTGGGCTGCTTAGGTTGGTTTTTGCTTTTTTAGGGGTTTTTCGCGGACGAACCGGCTGATATTGCGGACGGCCTGGCGGAGGCGCTGCTCATTTTCGACGAGGGCAATTCGCATATAATTTTCGCCGTTTTCTCCGAACGCCCTGCCGGGTGCGATTGCGACCTCGGCGTACTCCATCAGGTCCATTGCGTAATCGATAGTGTCTTTGCCCTTTAGGTGTTCGGCGGGCACTTTCGCCCAGACAAACATTGACGCGCGGGGTTTTTCGACCTCCCAGCCGATTCTTGCAAGGCCGTCACAGACGACATCCCGGCGGGACTGGTATTTTTTGTTTTGCTCGACTATGTCCTTGTCGCAGTGGCGCATGGCGATGATTCCGGCTATCTGGACGGCCTGGAATATGCCGTAATCGTAGTAGCCCTTTATCGTCGCGAGGTAGTCAATCATATCCTTATTGCCGGCCGCGAAGCCGATTCTAAAGCCGGCCATACTGTAGGGCTTGCTCATCGTGGTAAATTCAACGCCGACATCCTTGGCGCCTTTCACAGAAAGAAAACTCGGCGCTTTATAGCCGTCAAAGCAGGTCTCACCATAGGCGAAATCGTGAATGACCGCTATGCCGAAGCGCCTGGCCAAATCGACGACAGGCTCAAAGAAGCCCTCATCAACCGTCATCGCGGTCGGATTGTGGGGGTAATTGAGAATCAGCAACTTGGGCTTTGGATAGAGGTTCTCGCATACCATCGCGATGTTGTCTATAAACTTCTGGTCACAGCCGAGCGGGACCGAAATTACGTTGGCACCGGCCAACGCGACGGCGTAATTATGAATTGGAAAGGCAGGGTCGGGCACGATTGCTGTATCGCCCGGGCCAAGCATCGCCAGGCACAGGTGGCTGAAACCTTCCTTAGAGCCGATACAGGCCAAGACCTCTGTCTCCGGGTCCAACTCGACATTCCAGAGTTTGGCGTATTTGTCCGCTATTTCTTTTCGCAGGCCCTTGATGCCTCTCGATGCGCTGTAGCGGTGGTTGCGCGGGTCCTTAGCGGCCTCGCATAACTTGTCTATAGCGATTTGCGGTGCCGGGTCGGAGGGATTACCCATACCCAAATCGATAATGTCCGCACCAGCCTGACGCTTGGCAAGTTTTAGGGCGTTTAGTCGCCCAAACAGATAGGGCGGCAGACGCGTTATCCTCTGTGCCGGCTGAATCTTAAATTCCGCCATAATTTCTCTCGCAAACTCAAAAAGCCCTGACTCTAATACAATCGGACAGTCTACAGCCGCAAAATGAATTTTCAAACCTTTTTTGCCCGGCTTTTGGCCTTAAAGATTGAACACTTAGCTGGGGGAGCGTTACGATACACATGGCACACGTGATTAACGTGTTTAGTTTCTCTTATTTTTGCACCGGGTCCCGGCGCAACACGTTATTGGCTGAAGTACCATTGGTGAGAATCACGGGCCTTTATAACAAAGAATGTAAGGGAATAGTAGCCCAAACCCCCGTCATCGACTTTTGCAACGGCCAGCTTTCTTTTTGCCTCGGCTACTTTTGTTACGAGGAGAAATTTATCGTACCCGCGGCTGCGCAGTTTCATGACCAACTGCTCAAGGTGCTCTCGGGACTTAGTGTGGAAGATTTTTTTGTTATAGAATGCGGAGAACAGCTCCTGGGGGGCCCACCACACGGGACATATAACGATTTGCTCAGGACGTTTTTGAATCTCCTGACTCAGGCGGTATGAAAAGTTTTTCTTCTTGTGCAGCAGGCGCATGGAATAAAGCTGGGCGGCAAAACTTATTAAAATTACCAATGCGACGGCGAATGTGCGCCAGCTGATACTTAGATTGAAGCACTTGAACCACTGAACAAGGTTTACGGCTGCCAGCACCGCAAACAAGGGATAGAGAACAAGAAGCAGACGGTTGCCCCAATGGATGCCCCTTGAGCCCAAGTGGGGCGCAGTTAGGCCGTAAAGGCCGGCATACACAAGCGCAACAATCCATATCCACTTTATCAGCGCTGAATCAGCGACAGAATCCCCGGAGTCCTTAAGCCGCAGAAAAGACAATATCAATACCGGGACCGCCGTAAACAAACTGCATGAATGTAGCATCCAAAAGATGGGACTGGGTGATGTAAAATAGCCGCACAAAGCAAAAAAGGAACTGACTATTGCTATAAGACTGTAAAGCGGCACGGCCAAAATAAACGCGCATCTCGAAAACCGGCGGTTTATCAAAAATGCAACGACAAAAGGAGCTGTCACTGCCAACGAGACCCACACCTTCGGATTCGCAGCCAGGAACAGATTATAAACAACCGCAGGTTTCTTGACGATAAACTCCGCGATTCCGGCGTCGGAGAAAACATGGCTTGTGAGATGAAAACCAAAGGGCTCTCCCATGGCCGCCCACTGGAAAAACCAAAGGGGTATAACGCCGGCTATCATGCCGGCAACACCAAGCGACGCGATTTTCAGCCTCCTGCCGGGACTGTAGGCCAGGGCGCCGCAAACAAGCACCACGCAGAACAGATACAGCTCGTCCCTGAAATATATACCGAGCGAGGCCAAAATACTGCCCATGACCAACTGTTTAGCCAAACCGCTCTTCAGGAACCGCAAATAAAAATAGACGCCCCAAATGCAAAAGCAAACCGCGACAATATGTTCCCAAAAGGTGACGCTGTAGAACCATATAGGTGTGCAAAGACCGGCTATCAGGACCACTGTATGTTTGGCGGATGTCTTTAGGCCTATCGCCCCGACTATTCTTGCAAGCCCGGCAAGGGTCAACACCGAACAGACCATAGGCAGAACATACAAACCTGAAAATCCGAAGAGCCTGAAAAGAACAGAAGACACGGTGGCAAAGACGATTGAAAAAGGAGAAAACAGCTTTTGGTCTTTTACCTGAGAGAACGGAGGAATCAACGGGTTGTATTCAAAGTCCGGGTCGATGGTTCTTCCGGACCAGGGGATAGAATAGTCGGAATAATTGCTTTTGGTGATAGCCTGGACCTGAAGGAATTTATTGGCATTGTCAATGCTCCAGAAACCTTGTCTCTCAAGAACGCAAAGAGTTAGCACGTATATCGCACTGACCAAAGCCACCGAACAAAAAACAGAACTGCGGGGGTCAAGTATTCGCGTGAGCGATTTCACTTCCTGTTCCACGCCAGATTGCCGATTCTTCATCATCAAATTTGGGGCTTTTGCATGATTTTCTGCTGAGGCATTATAGAGAACGGACTGGCCGGCAGTCAACTCAAAATGTCGGCGCGCACGAATGCATCAGTGCCGGGTTCTGACAGGCGAATTGAAATATTGACCGACCCCGGCGAGGGCAAAAGGCCCTCGTCCGGCAAAAACCGCCGAAATTGCGCTGCCGTACGCCTGATATTTTCGGACGGCTGGTTTAGCAGATTTATCTTGATATTTCTCTCAAAATCAGGTAAACTGGGATGCATATATTTAAGGAGTAGATGAGGGTGACAAGGCCTGCTTTTGTCCTGCCGAGTTTGTCCTCATAGAGAGCCGACCTGGTTAATTCAGCACCCATTTGGAGGAGTGGTATGGACAGCAAAACAGTGATTTTGGTCTGTTTGGCGTCGTTTTTTGGGCTGGCAGCAAGCACGGCTGTAGCGATAACGGTGGTGAATCCCGGCTTTGAGGACCCGCCGGTGGGCCATCAGAATGGCGTGGTACCGACTGGATGGAGTGTCCAGGGCAGTGATTTCGGCATTGAGGCGGCCAACTGCGATGGTTTGCAGAGTCTTTTTTTAGGGAAAAACAATTCGGGATACCAGCTGACGGACCACACGATTGCAGCGGGTGATGAATACACGCTGACCTTCGATGCATTTAAGACCTGGTCTGACCCGTCGCTGTCGGCGACGGCGACATACGAGGGCTGGCTGTATTACAAGCAAGGCGCTAATCGTATTGAGATTGCGTCGGTGGCAGGCAGCGATGTTGATATGGACTGTGACGAATATCAACTGTCGTATACGGTTGGGCCGGGTGACTCGTTTATCGGCAAGAAGCTGGGAGTCCTTTTCATTAATACCTCGACCTACAGTGGGAGTATCTGGGTGGGTTTCGATAACGTCAGGCTCGACGTAAACACCCCGTTGTTAGCGGACAATCCCAATCCGGCCGATGCGAGAGAAAATATCGTTTACGATGTGATACTTAGCTGGACGCCGGGGCCTGATGCAAACGCACACGATGTGTACCTCGGCACTGATTCCAGCTCCGTGAGCAATGCCACTACAAGTTCCGGCGAGTACATGCTGAGGCAGGATACCAACAGTTATGATACCAATGATTATGACCCATGCGGTCTCGAATTCTCCACAGCTTACTACTGGCGGGTTGACGGCGTCAATGGCCCAGGCAGCCAGAAGGGTGATATCTGGAGCTTTACCGTCAGAGCTGCGGGCGATTTTACCTGCGATGGTGTGGCCGACTCAAATGATCTTAGGACATTAGCCGCCGACTGGTTAAACAGCGGCAGTGATATTGTGGCGGAAGCCTATAAGGACAATAAGGTCGATTTCAAGGATTATGGTATTCTGGCGGACACGTGGCATTGGGGCCTGTACTATGTCGACAGCAATGATGGAAACGACAACAACAGCGGCACGAGCCCGGGCGAGGCCTGGAAGAGCCTTACCCCTGTTAACAGCACGACTTTTATGCCGGGTGATAAGATTCTTTTCAAGGCGGAGAGCACTTATACCGGCCAGCTTAAACCGCAGGGCTCGGGCGCGTCGGGCAAGCCCATTATCATCGACATGTACGGTGATGGTAACAAGCCCCGCATTGACGGAGAAGGTTTGGTGCTGGATACGCTGCTGCTGGAGAACGTCGAGTACTGGGAGGTAAGCAATCTTGAAATTACCAACCTGGGCCCGACGCGCGAAAACTGGCGTACGGGCGTGAAGGTTTCGGCCAATAATTGCGGCACGCTGCACCACATTCAGTTGAAGAACCTTTATGTGCACGACGTCAATGGAAGTCTCGATAAGTCTACAGAGGGCTGCGGCATTTACTGGGATTGCACGGGTTCGACGCCTTCGCGTTTTGACGGTTTGCTGATAGAGGACTGTAATGTTGTTCGGACGGACCGCAACGGGATATGCGGCCGGTCTTCATTTACTAACCGCTCCGGCAATTGGTTCCCGAGTCTGAACGTGGTTATACGCGGCAACGTTATAGAGGACTGCGGTGGTGACTGCATCAAGCCATGGGGCTGCGAAGGCTGCCTGGTGGAATTTAATGTGGTGCACGGAGGCCGGCAGAGGTGTGATGATTATGCGGCCGGTATCTGGCCCTGGAGCTGCGATAACACGGTAATCCAGTTTAATGAAGTCTCTCATGTAAAAGGAGCGAAGGACGGCCAGGGCTTCGATTCCGATTACAACTGCAGATATTCACTATTTCAGTATAATTACAGCCATGATAACGACGGCGGATTTATGCTTGTTTGCGGTCCTGCTGCTACGTCTTCAATGGCTGGTACAGTCGGAACCGTCATCCGCTACAACATCAGCCAGAATGATGCCGAGCGGACCTTCCACATCTCAGGCGTTGGCGTCCAGAACACCTGTATTTACAACAACGTCATCTATGTGGGGTCAGGCCCGGAAATCCCCCTGACTCTGTTTGGCTACTGGGACGGCTGGCCAGACAATACTCGTTTATACAACAACATTTTCTATGCTGACAGTGGAGCCGCTCTCCGTTACAGCAATGCCCCTGATGGTAGTAGAAATGAGGATGGAACCTATGACGACGAGCTCGGTTACGGTTCGAGCACAAACATCGTCTTTTCAAACAATGTGTACTACGGCGACCACAACAATCCGCCGACCGACCTGATGGAAATTCCGTATGACCCGAATGCCATTACTGCTGACCCGAATCTGGTCGACCCGAACAGCGGTGGATATGGAATAGACACGCTGGGCGGCTATATGCTGCAGTCCGGCTCACCATGCATCTCGGCCGGCGCAGATACCGGTATCGACTACAATGATCCCAACTATATCAATGGCGGGATGGACTTCTGGGGCAACGAGCTACCTGATGTGAATGCTCTTGACATTGGCGCCCATCAGTATTCGAATTAACTGCCATAAGGAGGTGTGGGATGTATATAAAACTGAAGTGTTTGGTGTGTCTTGTTTTGCTGTTGGCGTTGAGCGGCGCCGCGCGGGCCACGGATTACTATGTCAGTCCTTCCGGCAATGACGCTAACTTGGGCACCTCGCCGGCGACGGCCTGGCAGACAATCAGCAAGGTAAATACCAAGAACCTTTCGCCCGGTGACAGGGTAATGTTCGAGGCAGGCCAAACGTTCAGCGGGACTATTACGCTAAATGCTCCGGACAGCGGCACAAGCGGAAATGAGGTCGAGATAACGTCCTACGGCACCGGCCGGGCGACTATCAACGGCGTCAACGGAAAGGCACTTTCGGCGAGCGGCTGCGATTACCTTATTATAGAGAACCTTAACTTCGTCGGCTCGGGCCGCTTGACCGGAAATACACAAAACGGTGTTGAGATTTCTAACGGCGAGCATGTAGAGGTCAACGATATTGATGTCAGCGGTTTTCAAAAGTCCGGCCTTCACGCTACTGCCAGCGACCATGTCCGCTTCACCAACGTCTATGCACACGACAACGGTTTTGCGGGAATCACTTCGGGCTGGAGCGGCTTGTCCACCGACCTCTATATCGGCTATTGTGTCGCTGAGAACAATCCAGGCGACCCGACAAACCTGACCAACCACAGCGGCAACGGGATACTCGTAGGGGCCGTGGAGAACTGCACCATCGAATTCTGTGAGGCGATGGAGAACGGCTGGGACATGCCCCGGACCGGCAACGGGCCGGTGGGCATATGGGCATACAACGCTAATGATGTTACTATCCAGTTCTGCATTGCGCACCATAACAAAAGCCCCGGTTCGGACGGCGGTGGTTTTGATTTTGACGGCGGCGTGACCAATTCGATTATCCAGTACAACTACTCGCACGACAACGAGGGGCCCGGCTGCGGATTGTTTCAGTACTCAGGTGCGGCCCCGTGGTACGACAACATCATTCGTTACAATATCACCCAGAACGACGGGATTACTACCGGCAAGGTAGGCATCGCCGTCTGGGCCGCCGATGGCGAGACGGACATGAACGATGCCGACATCTACAACAACACAGTCTACAATGACATGAGCGGGGGTCACGCCGTAACATTCTGGAGCGGCGTGTGGTCGGGCATGCGGTTCAGGAACAATATTTTCATTACTGACGGCAGCCAGATTTCGGGCGGCGCGAGTAAGGGAATCTTCCAGGGCAATCTGTACTGGTCAACGAGCGGCACGGGGTTTTCCGTGGACGGCTACACTAATCTTACGGACTGGAGCAACGCGACCGGCCAGGAAAAGGTCAGCGGCATAATTGTCGGCATTTATGGGGACCCTCAACTGATAAGCCCTGCCACCGCGACACTCACCGACCCGACGCTGATTGCGACTTTGGCAGAGTACAGAATCCAGCCGGGCTCATCCGCTATCGACAATGCTCTGGATTTATTGGCTGAGTTCGGTCTTGACCCGGGGGACAGAGACTTTTACGGCCATGCGATTCCCAAGGGGTCGGATTACGATATGGGCATACATGAATATGACCCGTGTGACCCACCGGTAGCGCTCAATGATAACTACAGCGTCGTCGCCGACAACACCCTTGGCGTCGACGGCAATTCGGGTGTTCTCGCCAATGACATTACCTACGGCGGCGCTCTAAGCGCAGTACTTGTTTCACAGGCGACAAATGGCTCGCTAACCTTTGATTCCAACGGTGCGTTCGTATACGAGCCGAATACGGGTTTTATGGGGACGGACGTTTTCACCTACCACGCCAACGACGGCACATACGACAGCAATATCGCCGCGGTCTTTATAGACGCGCTGGACGCTCATCCAATAGCGTACGACGACAGCTACGGTGTCATCCAGAACACTATCCTGATTGTCAATGCCAATTCAGGTGTTCTAGCCAACGATTTTTCACCGAGTGGCTCTCCTATGTCTGCAAGCCTCGTTTCCGGCCCTAACAACGGCTCGCTGACCTTGTATTCAGATGGCTCGTTCCGATACGACCCGAACAACAGCTTTGCCGGAACCGACAGCTTCACCTACTACGCCAGTGCCGGCGGATATGACAGCAACACGGCCGCGGTGTATATAAGTGTAAGAGAACCGGTTACCGTGGTCAATCCCAGCTTTGAACTGGATGGCAGCGGCAAATATATAACCTGCCACACGGGCGAGGTAGGAATCGGCTGGACAAGCGTCAATACCTGGGTCGGTGTCGACATTTACTGCGGCGCGCCGGGGGCCTGCGTCGATTGCCGCTCGCCTGTTCCGCCCGATGGCAACTGCTACTCTTACATGCAGACCAACAACACCTATCTCTACCAGGCGCTCGAGGACAAAATCATCGAGGGCGGCCAGTACACGTTTACTTTCGACGCACAAACCGGCAACAGCGGCGCTGACATTGTCCCGTCCCAGTTTTACGTCAACGACAGCAACAGTCACGTTCAAATCGCAAGCAGCACGATACCCTTGTCGACCGGCGCGTGGAACAATGACCTTTCGGTATCATTTACCGCTGCAGCAGGTCAGCCGTACCTCGGGAAGAAGCTCGGCATACAGTTGCACGCCCCTGTGCCCGGCGATATGGATACTAATAAATGGATTTTCCTCGACAACGTTCGATTGGATTTAGATTTCGCCGCCGATTTCAATGGCGATGATGACATAAATTTCCTCGATTATGCGTTACTGGCCGATGCGTGGATGACAGCACCCGGACACCCGCAATACAATGATATTTATGACTTGCATGACAATGACATTATTGATATGCTTGACCTTGACATTTTCGTGGAAAAATGGCTTTGGCAAACGGAGCCATAGCGGCAGTAAAACGTGTGGAAAAGAGGCAAGGATTATCAGCCAAGGCGGGTTTTAGGGTTTTAATTTTTAAGGAGGGCGTATTATGGCTGAGAAGCTGGTACATTTGATGTCGGTTGCTTTGCTGCTTACTCTAAGTACGGCGGCATATGGAACTAGTTACTATGTCGATAGCGTGGGTGGCAACGATGCCAACTCAGGAACCTCACCGGGCCAGGCGTGGAAGAGCCTTACCAAGGTAAACAGCATCGTTTTTTCAGCGGGCGATACGATACTCTTTAAGGCAGGCACTGAATATATCGGCCAGCTTTATCCCCAGGGCTCCGGCACGGAAGGCGATCCTATCGTCATCGATATGTACGGCGACGGTAACAAGCCCTGCATCGACGCCAATGGTTTGTTCGCGGAGGCGGTGCTGCTGTACAACATTGAATACTGGGAAGTAAACAATCTCGAGATTACGAATTGGACCTCGGCGGCCCTGCCACTGGGAAAGGGAGTTTATATTCATATCAACAACTTCGGTACGGCCCACCACATTCACCTGAAGAACCTTTATATTCACGATATAAGGGGCGACGGCTCAGGCCACGCTAATAACAGCGGGGATGGCATCAATTGGCTTAATGAGGGTAGCAGCGTTTATTCGCGGTTTGACGGTTTAGTGATTGAAAATTGTCATATTGCTCGGTGCGACCTCGACGGGATATGGGGCTGGAGCGAATACTGGGCGCGCGATAACTGGTACCCCAGCCTGAATGTGGTTATCAGGGGCAATTTGGTGGAAGACGTAGGTCTTCACGGCATTGTGCCTATCGGCTGCGACGGCGCTTTGGTCGAGTACAACGTGCTGGACGGGGCCGTTCAGCTGTACGGTAGCGGCTGCGGCATCTGGCCGTGGAGCTGTGATAATACCATCGTCCAGTTCAATGAAGCCCGCGACATACTGGGCAGTTGGGACGGCTGGGGATTTGATTCCGACTGGAACAGCCAGAACAATATCTTCCAGTACAACTATAGTCACGACAACGAAGTGGGCTTTATGCTGGTTTGCTCTCCTGCAAAAGAAACGTGGAACATCGGCACCATCGGAACTATAGTCCGCTACAATATCACCGAGAATGACGGGTGGGGAGTTTCAGACCATTCTCCAGCAACATTCCGCATAATCGGCGCCTGCGAAGATACCTACGTCTACGGCAACACCATCTATCTGGGCGCGAGCCTCGATATTCCATTGCTTGATCTTGGCTACAGCTGGGGGGGAGCGTGGGCAAGCGGCAATTACTTCCACAATAATATCTTCTATGTCGATGGGCAAGCAAGCTATGCATTCGGCTCAAGCGCCAACAATGTCTTCGCGAATAACGTGTGGTATGGCAATCACGTCAGCCCGCCGTCAGACCCGAACGCTATCACTGCCGACCCGATGCTGGTCAATCCCAACAGCGGCGGCGGCGGAATCGATACGCTTAATGGCTATAGACTGCTCGCCGGCTCGCCCTGCATAAGCGCCGGCGCCGGCGTCGCCGACAACGGCGGCAGGGACTTCTGGGGCTACACCGTCCCGAGCGCCCGTGGGTTCGATGTGGGGGCGCACCAGTTCTATTGCGATTTCAATAATGATATAGCGGTGAACTTCCTTGACTATACCGGGTTGGCTCGTTCCTGGCAGAGGAGTTCAGGCCATCCCGATTACAATGATATTTATGATGTGAATGACAACGACACTATCGATGGCATCGACCTTAAGCTTTTCTCAGATGATTGGCTTTGCGGATTGTGATTTGCAGTCAAAAGCGTCGGAAACAGGAAGCTAAAATCGTTTTACCAGATTGACGCCGATTACCGGGCCTTCATGGTTCGCCAAATATGGCAGGACTTTGAATCCCGCAATTTCGAGTTGTTTGTGCTTGCCCGCGATGGTATGGCCGACGATCCAGCCTAAGGTCGCGCCAAAGACAACATCGCTGGCCCAGTGGTCGCCCGTATCCATCATTCTAAGTCCGACAAGCGTAGCAACGATATACGCCGGGATTCCCACCTTCGGACCATAGAACTCGTCGAGCACCGATGCGACCGTAAACGAGCTTGAGGTATGGCCGCTCGGCCAGGCCCAACTCTTGCCGTTAGGAGTATCATTGTCCCTGATGGCTTTCAGACCCACAGTGACCAGACCGTTCACACTCAGCGCGCTGAGCATCGTCCAGGCACGGTCCTGATTGAACTGGTCGTGGCCGCCAAGGCTCCACATATACCAAAGACCCGCGGCGGCAAAGTGCGTGCCGGGATTTCCGATATGGTCCAGAGACTCTTCCGTAAAGTCGTTAAAAACGCGCCTGTCGAAGGAGTCCGCAATATCGTCGTCGGCGTCGGTATTGTGCATGGCTATGCTGGCGCCACCTGCCAGCAGCAGAGCAATTATGTTGTCAGACCTGGTGAATGTTACGTTCGCGTCCGAGATGATTCTGTCGGGCAAATCGTTCCAGAGGTTATGGTAGGTTATATCGAAGACTTCGCCCGCACTCAATCTGTCCGGGTCCGTAGCACAGCCGGCGGCTAAAGTCAAAGCCGCACAGAAAAGCACCGGCCAGTATTCACTCCGTAAAAATGCTCTCATTTGAAAAAATCCACAAACGTATTCAGCTTCGTATCGAAAAACGAAAAGCAGATTCGTTTATCGCAGCCCAAAAACTAATCTGCGTTACTGTATATTACGGCTATTACAGGGTGGGGACTAAAATAGATTGCGGTGTTTTTGTCAAAAAATGCGTTTAGATGACAGTTGTGAATGTCACCCTGAAGGCTAAATGTCCCTTACTCCCACTCGATTGTTGCGGGGGGCTTGCTCGAGATATCATAGACGACGCGGTTTATTCCCCGGACCTCGTTGATAATCCTGTTGGATATAACGCCGAGCACCTCATACGGAATCTGCGAAAAATCTGCAGTCATAAAATCAGGGGTCTCGACCGCCCGGATAGCGATAACGTTCTCGTAGCTTCGCTCGTCGCCCATCACCCCCACCGTCGAGACAGGCATAAGCACCGCCAGGGCCTGCGAAATTTTCCTGTACAGCCCCGCCGACCTTATCTCATCTATCAAAATCTCATCGACCGCACGCAGCAGTTCCAGCCTTTCGCGCGTCACTTCCCCGATTATCCTGACCGCAAGCCCGGGCCCGGGAAATGGATGCCGCCAGACAATATCCTCCGGCAGCCCTAAATACTCACCAACGACCCGCACCTCGTCCTTGAACAAATCCCGCAGCGGCTCAATCAACTCAAAGCCAAGTTCGGCCGGCAGCGCACCAACGTTGTGATGCAATTTTATGTTTGCCGCCGGGTTGCCGTCTTTGGCTCCCGACTCGATAACATCGGGATAAAGTGTCCCCTGAGCGAGAAACTTTGCATTGGAAATCTTCGACGCCCCGGATTTAAAGGCCTCGATAAACTCCGCTCCGATTATCCTGCGTTTCTGCTGAGGGTCTGACACACCGGCCAGACCTTTCAGGAACCGCTCGGACCAGTCAACAACCCGCAAATCTATATGAAAATGGTCTCGGAAAGTTGACACCACATTCTCGCGCTCATTCTGTCGCAAAAGACCATTGTCCACAAAGATACAAACCAGTCTGTCACCAACCGCCTTATGAAGCAGCGCGGCTACCACCGATGAATCGACCCCGCCGCTCAGACCGCATATAACCGAAGCTTCACCGACTCTACCGCGAACTTCTTCAACCGTCGCCGTCACAAAGTCGCTCATTTTCCAGTTGCCGCCGCAGTCGCAAATATCGTACAGAAAATTCCTCAAGATTACCGAGCCCTTCGGCGTGTGCGCAACTTCCGGGTGGAACTGGACGCCAAAGAACTTCTTGCCTCTGTGTCTCACCGCGGCATACGGGCACGTCTCCGTCTCAGCCAGCTTTACAAAGTCGTTACCTAACTGGCCGACCTGGTCGCCGTGGCTCGCCCAAACCGTAGTTGAATCAGGCAGATTCGCAAACAAGTCGTTCTTGTCAGCTATAGATAGATTTGTTCGACCATACTCGCGCCTCTCGGCCGCGATAACTTCCGCACCTAAAATCTGACAGCCCATCTGCATCCCGTAGCAGATACCCAAAATCGGCACGCCCATCTCAAAGATTTTCTCGTCGCACCTTGGTGCGTTCTCGTCATAGACGCTGGCAGACCCGCCGGACAATATCAGGCCCCTAACACCAAGCTGGGATAATTCTTCCGCCGCTGTATCGGCGCGAAAGATGGCAGAATATACGTTGTGCTCCCGGACCCGCCTCGCTATCAACTGGCAGTACTGGCTGCCAAAATCCAGAATCGCTATTATCTCACGACTCATAAACAAAACTCAACAAGCCCGTTGAGAAAGCATTTTTTTTCGTTTGTAAATCGCAACTTAATCTTCAAAAGGTACGCTCGCTGAGTAATTCGGAGCCTCCTTGGTTATTTGTATATCGTGTGGGTGCGATTCGCTTACCGAGGCGGCGCTTACGCGGACGAATCGACTCTTTTTCCTGAGCTCGGCAATATTTCGCGCCCCGCAGTAACCCATACCGGCCCGCAGTCCGCCGACAAGCTGATAGATAAAATCGCCCAGCGCCCCACGGTATGGCACTCGCCCTTCTACGCCTTCGGGGACAAGCTTTTCCCGGCCGGTTGAACTCTTCTGGCCGTATCTTTCCGCGGAGCCTTTGACCATCGCCCCTAACGAGCCCATGCCCCTGTACTCCTTGAACTGCCTTCCCTTGTAGATGACCAGTTGGCCCGGACTTTCCTTCAACCCCGCAAACAGCGAGCCCAGCATCACGCTTGAGGCGCCGGCCGCAATCGCCTTGGTTATATCACCTGAGTGCCTTACCCCCCCGTCCGCGATAACAGGAATATTGTGTTTCCCTGCCGCCTTGGCGCAGTTGGTAATCGCGGATATTTGCGGTACGCCCACGCCGGATATTACTCGCGTGGTGCAGATTGCGCCCGGACCGATACCCACCTTGACGGCATTCGCGCCCGCGGCTATCAAATCCTCCGCCGCTTCGGCCGTCGCGATATTGCCCGCGATCACGTCAATATCATACTTGCTTTTGATTGTCTTGACTGTATCGATAACGTTCTGCGAGTGGCCGTGGGCCGTATCCACCACGACAACGTCGACCTCCGCTGTTATCAAAGCACCGATTCGCTCATAATCGCCGACCCCCACCGCCGCACCGACACGCAGCCTGCCCCGCTTGTCTCTGGCCGCTATCGGATACTGCTGGACCCGGTCAATGTCCCGCATAGTAATCAAACCTGCCAATTCACCTTCTTTATTGACCAGCAGCAGTTTTTCAACCTTATGTTTCCGAAGGATTTCCTTCGCCCCTTCCAGTGTTGTCTCGGCCGGCGCGGTAATCAGGTTCTCCTTTGTCATTACGTCATTTATTTTGACGTCGTAGTCCTTGAGAAACTTCAGGTCCCGCCGCGTCAAAATGCCGACCAGCTTTTTACCGTCGACGATAGGAACCCCGGCCACATTCTGCTCACGCATCAGCTCCCTTGCTCTTTTGACCGGCTCTGCCGGCGACAGCGTTACCGGGTCCAGCACACGCTCGTTCTCCGAGCGCTTGACCTCCGCCACTTCCCGCGTCTGTGCCTCGACCGACAGATTCTTGTGGATTATCCCTATCCCCCCCTCCTGCGCCAGCGCTATTGCCAGCGCCGCTTCGGTAACGGTGTCCATGGCGGCTGAGACAATCGGGATATTTATCGTGATATTGTTGGTCAATTGCGTGCGGGTATCCGCCTGACTCGGCACAAAATCGCTTTTGCCCGGCACCAGCAGCACATCGTCGAAGGTTATACCTTCAGCGATAATCTTGCCCTTGTCCATCTTTCTCTCCTGTAAGTACACTGCCTCGATTATATTAAACCAAGTAGTATAGCGACGCCATAAGCCGCCGTCAAACCTATTTTACCACGCCGCTTGTCATTCTACATCTGTGCGGTTATCCCCATACGCAGCCGGGACTCACCGCAAAGCCCCCCAGAAGTCCCCACCCAATATAAAACAAGCGGGGCCTATACCGAATCTAATCAGTATAGGCCCCGAATAGCTGCAAAATCAGCGGCTGACGACAGCCTTCAATCAACACGGATTAATCACGGCCACAATAGCTCCTCGAGCCAGTTGTCCGCCATTATCCCGTAGTCCACGAAGTTGATAATATCGTCGCCGTCTGCGTCGGTACGCCACGCTTCCAGACTCAGATACTGGCTGCCGGCGCCCTGTAGTCCCATATACAACACCTCTGCGGGCGACAGGGAATAGCTGTAGATGCGGACATCATCAATGTTGCCGCCGAAGAACCTGTCCTCATGCTGCATCTGCTCGCCTATGTGAGCTGGCCCGTTGAACAGCTCCGCATAGTGCTTAGCATAGTTGGTTGCCACCTGCAGTTCTCCGTCGTACATGTATACGCTTGCTTTTGTCGGCTCTACGACAAGGGCAGCCATGACCCATTCCTCAGGAGGAACTACCAGACCGGTATGAAAATCCCACGTCCAATCAATCGGCTGATCATTCAAATCAGCAGTCCAGAAGTAGCACAGCTCGTAGTTAATCTCCCAGGGTTCCCAGTCTCTGAAACCATACGTTCCGCCGCTTCCAAGGCCAAGACCGGCGCCCGTACCGGGGGCGTTCGGGTCACAGGGGTCATTCGGGTCATAGAAGCAAAAGACAAAGCCCGCGTACATCTCCAGTGGCTGATCTAATCGCTTTACCCATGCCGATATCGTCACGGTGTTCGAATCAAGATTAAATGCAGGCAGATTAACGTAGTCATCAAACGCGTCAAAGGTCAATGAGCCCGTCCCCTCAACACAGCAGGGGTCGTGATGGTTATACGCATCATACCCCGGCGATTTGCCGGGGTCAACAATCTGCCCGTCGTAGCCATAGGCGGAGCTGTCTACAACATCCGGGCTTTTAGCGACGTCGTCCATTTTCCACCAGCCAGTCAGTAAAGCGGAATTCGGTTCTGTTGCCGTAACATTGCCTGTAGCGCTCATCAGCCAGTCACGCTCCGCCAACAAGGCCAGGTCATCACTGTCAACCTCGCAGGCCGGGTCCCAGTCGAAGCTGCCCTCGCCAAAAGCCATCTCGGGCCGGCATCGCGGCGGATACAGCATGATGTTGTCGAAGTAGACGTATCCTGAGCCGCCGGCACTCTTGTCGCCGAAGCCAAGCGTAATCCTGGTTACATCGGTAACGTCAACGCTGTTCGCCGAGACAAATTCACTCAGCTCGATATTCCATTCCTGGAAGCCCTTCCATTGCTTGTTCACCTCATTGGCGTCGGGGTAGAGGACCTTGCCGGTGCGGTTACTGCCGTCGGTCAAAGCCACGTACATTGGTTCAATGGCGTTGTCGGCTTCGCCCTTAAACGCCAGGCGCAATGCTTCAACGCCGTTGGTTGTCCAATTGGGGTCTATTCCCAAATCAGTGATATCCGCGTAGGCCTCGGCATAGTACGGGCTGAGATTGTTCTCGTATAAATATTTCAACGCGTTGCCGTCTTCGGTGAAATTCGCATCCTTCTCAAGGAAGACCTGCGCCTGGGTCCCGTTGACAAAGTAATCGTTCCATACGCCAGAAAGCCGCGGCTCCGCCTCGTTGGTGCTGACGTAGGTGTTGAAATTGTCCACGGGATAATACTTGGCTATCGTAAAGCTCCAGACATGTCCTTTGACGAAAGTACCCGCAGTCTCATTGACCTCGTCAATGCGCCAGTAATACTTCCGGCCGAACAGCATGGCCCCGGGGTTGTAGCTGTTGGTATCGTTATTGTCCATAAACTCCGACGAAGACGTCGTCGCGCTCTCTACTGCAGTATCGTCGGTGCCAAAGTACACATCGTGCGAATTCGAATCCGTCCCCGGAGTCCAGCTCAGAATCGTGCCAATAAAGGGCAGGTTCTTTTGGCCGTCAGACGGACTGGGATTCATGGCATAACCCGTAACCGTAAAGCTCCAGACATCGCCTTCCCACGGCGGATCCGGAATGCCTCCGCCAGGATTGACGAAGCCATCATTGACCTCCTTAATGCGCCAGTAGTAGGTCTTACCCAAATCAAACTGCCCGCCAGAAGGAGTCGGGTCAAACGTGCATACGTCCTGTATGCCCTGGTTCGCGTCCTCATTCAGAGTATCGACCTTGTCAAAGTCTGTGTGGAAGTAAACTATGTGCCTGTCAGAATACAGGCCGGGCGTCCACGCTAAGTTCACATCTCTGGCCACGTCTTTGGCCCCGTCTTCAGGAACCGGGTCATAAGCGTCCGTCGCCCATACCCATTCCAGCCTGACATACTCTGTAAAGGTGTATGCCCTTACCGCCCCGCCCGGGCTGGGGGAGAACCACCTGAGGCCAAGCGTTTCACCAATGGAAGGATGGCCTTCCGTAGCTACCCAGTTCAAGGTCAGGTTGGGCTCCCACTCATGCTCCCACTCATTTAAGTCGCCTATCCATACAGGAAGAGGATATGACGTGGTGGCTACTACGTTACTCTCGGCAGTTGGGTCGCCGCCGTAATAAAAAGATGGGACACTGTATGCTGTCTCGAGAACACCCCCATAAATCTCACTCATCGCGTCCCACATAAGTTTGTACTTCCTGCCCGCGGTAATTACCGCGTCCGAGTCGTTCCCATCCAGGTTCTGATAAAGAAAGGTCGGCGCGCTGGGCTTGGTGGCCTGCAGGTAACAATACACAATGCCGTGCGTCGCCGGCCAGCAGTGACAGCCGTCATGGTTATCGGTGTAGCACTGCTCAGAGTAGCAGATATTTTCTGGGGTGGCGTTGGGGTCGTAGTCGGTATCGCCCAGGCAATATGGGTCAACACCGCAATAGGCGGTGCCGTCTACTTTCCAGCCCATGAGGCCCGGGTAATCTCCATCCTCCTCTATTCCGCCATGGCAGTAGATCTGATTGCCGTCGGCTAAAAACTCAAAGCTGAAGTTGTTCACATCAATCGGTGTCCCTGCCGCCTGTGCCAAGCTGCTCAAACCAGCTACCAAAACAAAACAAACTAACAATAAAAATTTCTTACACATAACAATCCTCCTTAAAAAATAAAACTTTAATAAATTGTTCCTTTGGCTCCGAGCCAAAACACCAGTTATTTTATTCTCAACAGGCACGAACCTCCGTGCAACAAGCACGGATAACCTTCGCATATTTATCATTAATAATTCGCTCCTGTTTCTAACCGCAAAAAAAACAAGACCAAGGGACCTCCATTAAACCTCATTTTCGCCTGTCTGCAGGGCCTGATTATTTCCTCGCTCCTGCATCTCAATCGCATAGTGCTCCTCCGGGGCGGGGGTCTATTCATGCCTCCTCAGCGGCCGAGCTCCCGCTCCGAGCCTCTTCCAGAAAGTTCGCTCTGCTTGGCTTTAAAAACTATCCGAGTTTGAAAGGCCAAAATCCACAGATTACAATAACCCTATTATTAACAGTTAGTTACGGCTGTGTCAAGAAAAATTTGCCCAAATTTCCTAT
>CAZENQ010000008.1:48940-62561 GCA_964513655.1 uncultured Pirellulales bacterium
AGACCAAGGAACCTCCATCACACCTCATTTTCGCCTGTCTGCAGTGCCTGATTATTCCCTCGCTCCTGCATCTCAATCGCATAGTGCTCCTCCGGGGCGGGAATTTGATATTGCCTCCTCACCGGTTGAGCTCCCGCTCCACACCTCTGCCGGAAAATTCGTTGTTCCGGGCTTATAGACTATTCGAATTTAAAAAGCCAAAATCCACAGATTACAACAACTCTATTTGTAACACCTGATTACGGCCATGTCAAGAAAAATTTGGCAAAATTTCGCATATTTTTAGCCCGGAATGCTTAGCTCCCGCATTTACAAGCTGTCAGAAGTCCTCCCGGACAATAAGTTTAGCCACTCCCCCGGCCCAGCGGCCGTTTTTTCTCCATAAGGCCGATTGACACGCACCACAGGAAATGTTCACCCAAAATGCCAAATCCCCGAACCGCCGAACCAAAAACAAGCGGGGCCTATACCGAATCTAATCAGTATAGGCCCCGAATAGCTGCAAACTCAATCGGCTACAAACTATAGCCTTGTAGCAACCACACTACGGCCGTGGCCACGGCATATCCACAAGCCAGTCACGCGCCAGGCAGTCGAAGTCCCTCAGGTTGACATACCTGTGGTACGGTGCCTCGGCCGAGTCGCCGCATATATTGGCCTGCGAAGGCACCGGCCAGTAATTCAACATATCACCGGCGTCATCCAGGGCCGTTAGACCGCTGCCGTCATCAAACAGGTAGTGAGCGTACAGATAATTGGCGTCGGGCACCTGCCCGATAGCTTCCTGGTAAGCCAGCCACTGGACCTCGCACGGGTCAAGCGTCTTGTTATAGATGCGGAAATCATCCATCGCGCCGCTAAACCTTCTGCCCTTATGGTCGCCAATACGCGACGGAATACCAAACGCCTCCGGACCATGGGATACAAGATTCTCATCCCACCTCATGGCCTCGCCGTCCTTCTTGATGAATATCCTCGCACGGTCAGCTGCTATCGTCAGTGCGCAGAAGGTCCATTCGTGATTGGGCAGATTGAAGTCCGGCTGTGGGTCCCAGCTGTAGGTAGGTTGGTCGTTTGACCAGTTGTAATTCAACCAGTTGTCTCCGCCGAGACCTAAAACAAAGCCGGATTGCGTCGTACCGGGACCGTCGTCAAGATGCGAGCAGAAGAACAGGCCGCCATCATCTCTCTGGATACTGCTGCTCTTTGCCCACGTCGTGAATGTCACGGTGTTGCTGTTGAGGTTAAGAGGCGGAATCTTGACATAATCATCGCCGTTGAAGACTTCCGTCTCGCAGGGGTCATCGAGATTCAGATGCAGGGCTCCGGTCCCGATTTTGCCGGTCACCCAGGCCAAATCGTAGTTCGGGTCGCCCGGCGGCGGGAAGCCCTTTAATGCACTAGTATAGCCGAGCGTGTTGTAATCCGTCATCAGCCAGTCCTCGACCATTATCTCAAGGTCATAGCCATCCACGATGCAATTGTCGGTAAAGTCGGCAACTGCGGCATATTTGGGTACGCATCTCTGCGGCCATACCTGGACATCGTCGAACCATACCGTACCTGAGCCGCCGGCCTTATTTACGCCTACCTTGGCAGCACTGCCAAAGCCGATGTGGACCCTGTCCACATTCGCCAGGCTCACGCCGCACGCGTCGAAGATTGCAAGGTCAATGTTCCACTCGTGCCACTCGGCCTCCTTCACGTCGTTCGGGTCCTCGTCGTACAACACATAGCCGCTGTTGCTGCTCGTATCTTCCAGTTCGACCCACATAACATCGAGATTAGTGGCATCGTTGCCTGACTGGCCGTAGAAGTACAGCACCAATGCCCTCGCATCGCTGACCGTCCAGTCCGGCCCAATCTCCAAATCAACAATGTCCGCGTCGATTACAGAGCCGACATACTGGCCCTTTATGGCGAAGATACCCTCGTAAGCAAACCTTAGCGAGTTACCATCGCGAACGTAAGCCGGGTCCTTCTCAACGGAGACTCCCGAGCCGCTGCCGTTGACCCAGTAATCGTCCCACACGTTCCACAGCTCGGTTTGACTCACGTAAGAGTCGAAGTCGTCCACGGTAAGATACGCGGCCGTCGTGAAGTTCCAGACATTGCCTCGATAGGTGCCTCCATCGACTTCGTCAATCCGCCAGTAGTAGGTCGTCGAAAACTCAAGCGCGTTCGGGTCATAGTTCTTGACATCAAACGTAGTTCCTGCCTGGGGGCCCTGGTATACATTGTTCGGGTCGACCGACGTGGTCGCATCGTTCACATCGTCACGATTCGTCCCGAAGTATACCTCGTGGCTCGTTGCAAAAATCCCTGACGTCCAGCCAAGAATCACGTCAGTCGAGACGCCATCCTCACCTTCAGCGGGGCTCGGATAAGACGCCTTGCCGAGGTTGGCAACCGTAAAGTCCCAGACCTGGCCCTTGACCGTCCCGACATTCACCTCATCGATTCGCCAGTAGTGACTCGCCAGCGGTTGAAGGTCGGTATTGACCGTCCAGTTGACATCGCCAAGATTCTGATTGCCTATGTATGTGGGCGTAGATGTTGTATCCGCGCCGTCTACCTCTGCAAAACTCGTCCCGAAGTAAACATCATGCGTATTCGCGTCGTCGCCGGCCGACCAGCTCAGAATCGGCCGTTGTAAACTCGCCGGCGGGCCTTTTACATTCGCCGCACCATCCGGCGGGTTCGGCGCCCATGCCTGGCACGGGTCCGTAAGTGCCGCTGATATCGTCGTCTTCGCTTCATTCGCTACGTCATAGTCAACAGACAGCGCTGCTCGCTGGCCGCCGCCCGTAAGCTGACCGTGACTCGTGCCGTACGTCGTAATGGACATCCCGGCCTCGTTGCCGGCAACATAATTCTCGATCGTGTCTACTTCATTGCGTGCCAGGACCAGTTTACCCTCAGTAATATCGAGGTTGCCGGTGCCCTGGCCGGGACCAATCATGTGAAAGTAGCGGGCGTTTATCGTGCCGCCGTGCAGGTTTACCTGACCCGTCAATATGTTGTTGCCCCAGAGGCTCGCCGGACAATAGAGTCCCTGCGTGATGTTAATCGTACCGCCGGTCATGTCCAGCGTACCGTGGGCTTCCTCCCACGCACCTACTTCCATATGACCGCCGACATTCAGCTCGCCGCCGCTCATAACCAGTGTCCCGCTGGGTTCATTTGGACCAAGAACCGGCGTAGGTATCGCTCCTGCGCGCCAGCCTACCGTTCCGATGTAGACGTGACCGCTATAACCCCACCAGCGGCCGTACCAGGCACCCGGATACCACGGATAGATATCACCGTATATTTCCAACGTCACCGGTTCACCTACATTAACCGTGCCGCCGCTCATATACAGAGTATGGTTCGGGTCCGGGTCCCAGTTCGGGTCATCATAATGAATCACCGAGCCGCCAAAGGCCGGGTCAAGGCTGTAACCGCCGCCGATCGATATCTGCCACGGATTGAACGTCCCTGAGGTAATGCAAGGGTCGTTCAGCGGGGGGGTGGAGTTCAAATCACCCGGATAGGGTAGGTGAGCGTCGCCCTTGCCAACGTACGCAGGCGTGTTCCCTTCCGGAACTTCATTCGGCTCCACCTTGACGTATGTCGTGACTCCGGCGGCATCGTAGTGGTCCGCCGTCCACCAGTTGTTCGGGTCACTCCAGTCATGCCCGGTCCCTCGGTCGCTCCACCACGACTTTCTGCCTTCATAATCACCCTGGGCAGAAGCGATGCCGGCAAGACCGAGCGCCAGAATAAGAAAGGTTAAAAAATATTTTTTAGACATGGTACTCCTCCTTAAAAAAGGAAACATTAAAATATTTCTTGGCTCCACTGCCAAAACAATATAATTTCAACAGGTACGAACTTTCACACAACGAGTGCGAATAACCTTTGCATACCTTACTAAATCAATTCGCACCTGCCCAATAAACTCAAAATAGCGGCATTTAACCCTGCCTCACAGAAACAAAAAACCTTCATAGCATAGTACTTCTATAAAAAAACATTATAACATTCCTGCCATTCTAATGCAAGCCTATTTTGCGCATAATTTCCGTCATTTTGCGCACAGTAAGAACAATCATCTTACGTAAGGCCCAACATTTTACAACTGCGATATTATAGCACCTTTACCTAATTTAACGCAAGCCTATTTTGCGCAAAAATCTTACCATTTTGCGCACGAATCGCACCAAACTACCAATTAGGCAGCAATAAGCCTTAATTACCCCTTAAAAATGACTTAGACGCCGAAATATGTTATCATTGCAAATTGTTAAGAAACTTGATAAAATGCTAAAAAAGACCGAATTGAAGGGAACACAATGCCCTCTGTGCGCATCTTTAAAGTTGTGGCCATAAGTTGAGAAAATAAGGGGCCGTCTCGAATGAGCAATAAAAGAGCATTCACATTGGTCGAGCTTCTGGTGGTAATTGCCATTATTGCCCTGCTTATGTCGATACTAATGCCCGCACTGGCGCGCGTGAGGGAGCAGGCAAAGGACGTCCTCTGTCAATCAAACCTAAAACAACTCGCCTCCTGCTTTAGCATGTATACCGATGACAACGACGGCTACTTCAATGAAGGTTACCGGGGTCTGCCGGACTGTGGATCGCATAACTGGTGGCTCCAGGCCATCAAACCTTACTACACGGACCCGCATGTCTGCCTTTGCCCCATGGCAACCAAGTTTGGTGTCGAGATAGGCCGGGGCACCCATGGAGCCACATTTTACGCCTGGTCCGCACGGGGCTTCCTCGGACCTCAGGGCTCGGTTTACGGAAGCTACGGCATAAATGGCTGGGTCGAAAATAATCAATGCGAATCCGAGCCAGAGAACACCAAACGCTTAAGATGGAGGTACGCCGCTCTTTCCGGCGCAGGCAACATTCCCCTGCTTCTCGACAACCAGTGGATTGATGGCTGGCCACAGGACCACTCGGAACCACCCGAATATGATGACCTGTTTTTCCAACACGGCAGTCATATGACACGCTTCATGATAAACCGCCACAGGGGCGGAATACATGGCGCCTTTGTTGATTACAGCGTACGATGGCTTGGCTTAAAAGAACTTTATACTCTCAAGTGGAACCGCGAGTTCAACATAACCAACGGGTGGACACTGGCTGGCGGCTCTACTCCCAGCCAGTGGCCCGAGTGGCTCCAAAAATTCAAAGATTACTAAAATCCCTCTCGCCCACAGATTAGGCAACAAAAATCCCCGATAACAGCCTTGCAAAAAGCCATAAGCCCCCCACGTGCACCATCAAACCGGATTTCCCCACATCAAATTGGCGCATTTGATATTGATTTGATAGTATAGGGCCCATGGGCCCCGTGGCATATCGCAAACTCTACGGCCGAATATAACACCTGCTGTCTACATTGCGCAAAATGATTTAAATTATCCGCAAAATGACGTTTACTTAGACGCCGAAATACGTTATCATTGCAAATTGTAAGAAACTTGATAAAATGCTAAAAAAAGACCGAGTTGAAGGGAACACAACACCCTTTGTGCGCATCTTTAAAGTTGTGGCCATTATTTTGAGAAAATAAGGAACTTTCCCGCATGAACAGCAAAAGAGCATTCACATTAGTCGAGCTTCTGGTGGTAATCGCTATTATCGCCCTGCTTATGTCGATACTGATGCCCGCACTGGCAAAGACAAGGAAACAGGCAAAGATTGTTCTTTGCCAGTCCAACCTCAAGCAGCTATGTACTGCCTCTTCGATGTACACCGATGATTATGACGGCCGTTTCTGGAGGGGTTGGGCAGGTCCCTCGGATGGTTGGCCGAACAGTGTTTGGTGGTGTGAGAGGAAGACCCTGCAGGTCTACTACAGGGACCCCGATGTCCGACTCTGCCCGGAGGCCTCAAAACCCCTCCACCCGACTGGTGGCCGCGGAGCTACCTTTTATGCCTGGGCCGGTTCCGAGGCCCTCAGAACCGATGGCCACGGCAGCTACGGAGTGAATGGCTGGGTGGAAGACCAGCCGGAGGAATTTGAGTGGCTCGACTACTCCCAAAGGTGGAGAAACGTCAATGTTAGAGGTGGAGCTTCTATACCGCTGCTTGTGGACGCCAGATGGATTGACGGCTGGCCCGAGCACTACGATGTCCCCCCGGATTATTCTGATATGCCCGCCCCGCCCGTGGAGGCCCGCTACATGGTCCGCTTCTGCATCAACCGCCACGATGGCTACGTAAATGGTGTCTTCTTGGACTGCTCCGTCAGAAAAATTGGGCTTAAGGAGCTCTGGAAGCTCAAGTGGAATAGAAAGTTCAACCTAAACGGCGGCCCATCACCCGCAGAATTCGACGCCGCCGGTGACGGCTGGATGAGATACTTCAAAGATTACTAAAATCCCCCCTGCCCACAGATTAGGCAACAAAAATCCTCTATATAAGCCCGTTCACACACACCACAAAACCTGATTTCCCATATTAAATTGGCGCATTTGATATTGATTTGATAGAATAAAAAAGTGTCGAGAACATCGCCCGCTATTTCCGCAGCGAAAAGGGTATGAGCCCCCTCGCCTATCGTAAGCTCTACGGCCGAAAATAACACCATCTGCCTACATTGCGCAAAATGACGTTGATTTAGACGCCGGAATATGTTATCATTGCAGAAATTGTAAAAAAAAAGACCGACTTAGAGGGAACACAATACCCCCCGCGCGCATCTTTAAAGTTGTGGCCATAAGTTGAGAAAATAAGGAACTGTCCCGAATGAGCAATAAAAGAGCATTCACATTGGTCGAGCTTCTGGTGGTAATAGCCATTATCGCCCTCCTTATGTCCATCTTGATGCCGGCGCTTGCGCGTGTGAGGGAACAGGCAAAGGCCGTCCTCTGTCAGTCAAACCTAAAGCAACTCGCCTCCTGCTTCAGCATGTATACCGGTGACAACGAGCGCTACTTCATGGAAGGTTGGTGGGGTCTGCCGGACTGTAGATCGAGTAACTGGTGGCCTCAGGCCCTCAAACCTTACTACTCGGACCCGCATGTCTGCCTCTGCCCGATGGCAACCAAGTTTGGTGTCGACATAGGCCGGGGCGAAATTGGGGCCACATTTTACGCCTGGTCCGCACAGGGCTGGCTTGGAGAGCCGGGTTCTGTTTACGGCGGCTACGGAATAAATCACTGGATGCAAAACAATCAATGCCCGACTATATCAGAGAACATTAACCGTCTGTTCTGGAGGCACGACACAGTTAGAGGCTCAGGCAACATTCCCCTGCTTCTCACCGCCCAGTGGATTGATGGCGCGCCCAGGGACTACCATGACCCCCCCGAATATGATGACCAGGACTACCGTTCTCAGCCGGGTAGTGCGTTTGTCCGCTTCATGCTAAACCGTCACAGGGGCGGAATACATAGCGCCTTCGTTGATTACTCTGTCCGATGGATAGGGCTGAAGGAAATGTACACCTTGAAATGGAATCGAGGGTTTGACGTAACCAACAGGTGGACACTGGCTGGCGGCTCTACTCCCAACCAGTGGCCCGAGTGGCTCCAAAAATTCAAAAATTACTAAAATACCCCTCGCCCACATATTAGGCAACAAAAATCCCCGATAGCAGCCTTGCAAAAAGCCATAAGCCCGTTCACACACATTATAAAAGCTGATTTCCCATATTAAATTGGCGCATTTGATATTGATTTGATAGTATAGGGCCATATGGAATTGAATAAGAAAAAGCCGTTACCGCGTTGGTGCGGTATACTGCTGGGACTTCTGCTGGTGGCCGTCGTCGCCGCTATATGGTTTTTTTACGGCTCCACATTTTCACCAAAAAGGCCTCGCCGCGTCATCCTCATCAGCATCGATACCTGCCGGGCGGATTACCTCAGCTGCTATGGCTTTGGACGTAAAACCACTCCCAATATCGATGCCATCGCCGAAGAGGGTATCGTCTTCAAGAATGCCCTTACACCCATTCCCCTTACTCTTCCGGCCCACTGCTCTATGCTCACCGGCACCTACCCCCTCTACCACGGTGTACACGACAATCTGGGAAATATACTTGCCGAATTCAATACGACCATCGCCGAGATTCTTCGAACCCGCGGATATTCCACCGCCGCCATAGTAAGTTCTTTCGTCCTCGACAAAAAGTTTGGCACTCATCAGGGTTTCGACACCTACAACGACAAGTTTGTCCAGCCGATTGGGCCGCACGATTCGTTGCAGCGACGCGGAGAAGAGGCCTCTCGTTTCGCATGCTCCTATCTCGAGAAGCACACCGATGAACCCTTCTTTCTCTTTCTGCATTACTTCGACCCCCATGATGCCTACATCCCGCCGGAACCCTTCGCCTCGCAATATGCCGACAATCTCTATGCCGGCGAGATTGCCTATACCGACCATTGTATCGCTCAGGTGATAGACAAACTAAAAAGCCTCGACTTGTATGACTCAAGCCTGATTATTATTGTCGGCGACCACGGTGAGGCACTCGGAGACCACGGTGAAGCTTACCACGGCTATTATATTTATCAGCCCACCGTAAGAGTGCCCTTTATCATCAGACCGCCTAAGTGCCGCAAATCCAAAGTGGTTGACAACATAGTAAGCCTCGTCGATGTTGTACCCACCATATTGGGCTATCTTGGCATTGAGCTGTCCCCGCATGTGCAAGGCGAAGACCTCTCGGCTTTCTCTGCTGGCAAAATCCCCGTTAAGAATAATAGATACGTTTACTGCGAATCGTTTGAAGGCACCAAATACGGCTGCAATCCTCTACTGGGCCTTGTTGATGAGCGATTCAAATACATCGAAACCACAAGGCCGGAACTATACGACTTGACCCACGACCCGCTCGAAGAAAATAACCTGGTCAAGAAAGAACAAAATCGCGCGCGGCTAATGAGCAGCCGGCTGCAGGAAATGATGAGCCAATTACTTGACGTCCAGTCAGCCGACGCCAAGACTGAGCTGGACGAGCAAACCAGAACGCGTCTCGAAAGTCTCGGCTACGTCGGCATTGCCCCCGCAGACACCACTCTCGAGCTTGACCGGACTAAGCCGGATCCAAAGGACCTGCTCGCATACAACGAGTATATGAACCAAATAAGCCGCCTGGTAATGTACGACCGCTTTGACCAGGCAAAGACAATTTGTGACAAAATGCTCCGGGACTTCCCGCACCTGCCGCATACATACCTTGAACTCGGCCGCCTCACCTTTAAAAAACGTCAATTCGCACAATCCATCCTCCACAATTCCAGGTACTTGGCAATGGTAGCTAAGCAGGATGCTCAGCCCTCGGAAAACTTCGCATTCTACCCCCTCGACCCTATCTTCGCAGCACACAGAATGTTGGGTTCATCATACCACCAGTTGCAGCAGTATGATAAAGCCATCAAACACTACACTGCTGCACTGCTTATAAGGCCCGAACGCTCTGATGTGCATAATAATATCGCGGTCGCGTATTTCAAACTCGGTGACTTTGACCGCGCCGTCAAGCACTGGACCGAAGCCTTGCGCTTGGCGCCGGGCCGGCCCGATGTGCATGATAACCTCGCCATCGTTTTATACAAACAGGGCAGGATTGACCGCGCGATTGCCCATTGGAACGAGGCACTGCGATTGAAACCTGACTGGACCGAAGTCCGCAACAAGCTAAACGAAGTGCTCCGGGAAAAAAACCGGTCCTCCGCTGCAGAGTAACCAGCATCAGCTTCCGCCGGTCCAAAGGCTCCTGCCTGCCCCAAACAACCCCCAAAAAATCGCGCAATTCATTCAATCAGAAATCTTTGAAGTTCTTCATCCAGTCGGGCCAGTTGCTTGCGCCGCCGGCCAGTGTCCACCTGCCGGCTACGTCAAATTCTCGGTGCCATTTCAAAGTGTACATCTCCTTCAGACCTATCCATCGCACGCTGTAATCCATAAACACGCCCTGTATACCGCCATTGTGTCGGTTTTTCATAAAGCGTGCCATGTGACTGCCGTGGCGCCAGTCCTGGTCATCAAATTCAGCGGGCGGATCGTGATGCTGTGGCCAGCAGTCAATCCACGGTGCATCCAGGAGCAGCGGTATGTTATTCGTGCCCCTGACAGCCGTGTGCCTCCATCTGCGGCGACTCGTGTTTGCACTTTCGGTTGGGCATTGATTGTTTTCTACCCAGCCGTTTAGTCCGTAGCTGCCCCAGGCAGAACCCGGCGTCCCTAACCAGCCTTGCGCTGACCACGCCAAAAACGTAGCGCCGACCTCACCATAGTACCCCGGGTTGGCGTCGTACCCTAATTTTATTGCCATCGGACACAGGCATACGTCCGGGTTACCGTAGTAAGGCTTGACAGCGTGTATCCACCAGTTACTCGATGTACAATCCGCCAGGCCCCAATAGCCCTGCTGGAAGTAGCCGTTGTTATCGCCGGTATACATATCGAAGGCCGCGCCCATCTGTTTGAGATTTGACTGACACAGGACCGTCTTAGCCTGTTCCCTTACGCGCGCAAGCGCCGGCATCAATATCGACATCAATAACGCGATAATGGCTATTACCACCAACAGTTCCACCAACGTAAATCCTCTTGTTCGACTCATATACAATTCTCCTTGGTCCATTCGAAGCCTCGCTATGCACTCATATAGATGCTCCGAACCGCGATTCTGTTCCGTTCGATTCGTTTTTTTCCTCTATTTTTATCTAATTTTCATTATTATACCGTTTTTTTCCATTGTTGCAAACCCTATTTCGCGCCAAAATTTTACCATTTCGCGCAAATTTTAACCCCACACACCTGGCCGAATCATCCATGACTTGCTGTGGTCCGGACCGTTTGGCAGCGCCAGGCTCAGAATTTCTCCGAATTTAAATTGCTTTACAATGCATTCCAGGGGTATAAATCAGGATATGGCAAAGATTCGAAAAGTCATAGTGCTCGTCGAGACCTCCAGGGCCTACGGTCGCGGACTCTTACGAGGCATTGCCAAATATTCGCGCCTCCACGGTCCCTGGATTTTCTACCGCAAGCCCCCTTACTACAGGCATCCCGCCCAGTGGGTAAGAGCATTATCCCGCCAAAAGAAATTAGACGCCGACGGAATCATCATGGTCGAACAGGAAAAACCCGAGGATATAATCGAGATGGGCCTGCCTACCATCGCCTCCCCGTATATAAGAGAGCGGATTCCGGGTGTGGCCAATATCATCGGTGATACTGTCACTATGGGCAGGATGGCCGCTGAACATCTGCTCGACCGAGGCTTCAAAAATTTCGCCTATTGTGGCTTTGAGGATATGTTTGGGGCCCGCAGTCGGGGCGAAAGCTTCCGCCGGAGAATTGACGAGGCCGGTTTCCAGACACACGTCTACAAGCAGCCAAAGCCACGGGGCCGCCGTTCCTGGGAGGATGAACAAATCTTTATGGCAGATTGGCTAAAGTCACTGCCCAAACCGGTCGGCCTGATGACGTGCACCGATGACCGAAGCCAGGACGTCGTCGAGGCCTGCAAAATCGCGGCACTACATGTCCCAGAGCAGGTAGCCATCATCGGCGTCGATAACGATGAGCTTGTCTGTGAACTGTCCAGCCCCCCGCTGTCAAGCATAGCCCTTAACACCCAAAGGTCGGGCTACGAGGCTGCAGAACTGCTGGGCAAACTGATGTCACGCAAAAGAATAAAAATGGCCAACCGGACAATCGTTGTTCATGCGACACACGTTGTGACCAGACAATCAACCGACATCATGGCGATGGAAGACCGCGGCGTAGTTGAGGCTGTGCGTTTCATCCGCCGGCATGCCAAAGAAATAATTCAGGTAAGTGACGTAGTGGAGGCGGTGGCGGTCTCACGCCGTAGTTTGGAACAGCGCTTTCGCAGGGAACTCGGCCGTTCGGTTCTCAACGAAATCAAACGCGCCCGTGTTGATCAGGTTGCCCGCATGCTGGTTGAGACCAATCTCTCTGTATCACAGATAGCGTTCGCCCTCGGATACACCGGTGTTGAGAACATTGCTCGCTATTTTCGCAGCGAAAAGGGCATGAGCCCCGTGGCATATCGCAAACTCTACGGCCGAAAATAACTCCATCTGCCTGCGTTGCGCAAAATGACTATATTTATCCGTAAAATGACGTTTACTTAGACGCCGAAATACGTTATAATTGCAGATATTGTAAAAAACCTGATAAAATACAAAAAAAAGACCGAGCCGAAGGGAACAAAATACACCCTGCGCGCATCTTTAAAGTTGTGGCCATAAGTTGAGAAAATAAGGAACTGCCTCGAATGAACAGGAAAAGAGCATTTACGTTGGTCGAGCTTCTGGTGGTAATAGCCATCATCGCCCTACTTATGTCCATCTTGATGCCGGCGCTTGCGCGTGTGAGGGAACAGGCAAAGGACGTCCTCTGTCAGTCAAATTTAAAGCAACTCGCCTCCTGCTTCAGCATGTATACCGATGACAACGAAGGCTACTTCATGGAAGGCTACTGGGGTCTGCCGGATTGTGCATCGAGTAACTGGTGGCCACAGGCCCTCAAACCTTACTACTCGGACCCGGATGTCTGCCTCTGCCCGGTGGCAACTAAGTTTGGTCTCCACATAGGCCGGGGCGAAATTGGGGCCACATTTTACGCCTGGTCCGCACAGGGCTGGCTCGGACCGCCGGGTTCTGTTTACGGCAGCTACGGAATAAATGGCTGGGTGGAACACAATCGATGCCCAGATAGATCAGAGAACGTTAGCCGTCTGGCATGGAGGCACGCCGCTGTTTCTGGCGCAGGCAACATTCCCCTGATTCTCGACGACCAGTGGATTGATGGCTGGCCACAGGACCACCATCCGCCGCCCGTTATTGAGGACCAGGACTATCGTCATCAGCAGAATAGTGCGTTTGTCCGCTTCATACTAAACCGTCACAATGGCCATATAAACGGCGCCTTTGTTGATTACTCCGTCCGAAAGCTTGGCCTAAAAGAACTCTACACCCTCAAATGGCACCGCGAGTTCAAAACAGACAACAGATATACTATAGCCGGCGGTGCCGACCGCTCACTCTGGCTGAACGCCGCTCCGTGGATGGCAAATTTCAAAGATTACTAATATCACCCCTCCGAACCACGAACTACGTACTAGCTTCCGCCCCAGCGGCCCACCCCTTCTTACTTCATACTTCTTAATTCTTAATTCCGCGCTATTTATCCCCTAGGGAGCGGTATCCCCCGCCATATCGCGTTCGCAATCTTGCCTGTCCTGAGCCTACCTGCGGTGAGCGCGGTCGAACCGTCGAAGGGTCCGCCACGTTCACAACACCATCGCAGTTCACATCACAGTCCCTCAGCGTATAAGCCCCTGCCGACCCGCCTGTCCTGAGCTTGCCGAAGGGCCCGCAGTAAACAATACCGCAAATCTATTCTCTTGCCCTCCTGGTTCGTTTTATTCGCCCTTTATTTCTCTACTCCTTGCTCCTTACTTCTTACTCCTTACTTCTTACTTCTTACTCCTGGCTCCTCACTCCCATTTTCCTATTTTTATTTGTAATTTTGCTTTTTGCATTTTGATTTTTAATCTTTGATTTTCCTATCCGCCCCCGTAGTGACCCCTTAAAAGCAAGACACATTTAAGCGGCAGCGAGGGTGCCAT
>CAZENQ010000009.1:0-58831 GCA_964513655.1 uncultured Pirellulales bacterium
GTACAAAGACAGGGGGGGAATTAGGGGTCGGGGGTCTGGGGTCTTGTTGGCTGGGTCTTCGAGATTGGTTTCGTTTTGACCAGGTGTCCATTGTTTAATTTTTGTTGTAATTTGTTGTTTTCATTGAGGTTATGAATCCGCAGGAGGCGAGGGAAATTGGTTTCGTTTGACATTTTTTGGTTAGGAGTTCGCCTTTCTGGGCCCCAGATCGGAGTCTGGGGTCTTCGCTGCGCTGCGAGGGCGGGCAAGATTGGTTTCGTTTTTCATTTTTTGGTTAGCCACAAAGCGTTTTTTTGCCACAGAGCACGCAGAGAACACGGAGGTAAACTTTAGTTTGCATCGGATCAAGCTGGAGTAGTGCACAGAGGGACGGCTGGGGCGGACGGGTCTTCGATATTGAGTTTTCAAATAGCGGACGGACAGAGTGTCCACTCATTAGTAGAGCAACTCGCGCGGATGTTGCGAAAAGACCATCGATTCTCGACGCTCGATACTCGTAACTGGTTATTAGAAAAGGAGTAAAATTTTTTTGGAAAATTGGCGCCTGCCATTAGAATACCCTCGGATTTGATTGGTTTTTAGACGCAGATTACACAGATTGCGGGGATTTTTAGGGTTTGACAAAATGGAAAGTTCCGGATAGAGTATTTTGTGAAAGCTGAGACAAGCGATAGACACCTGGGGCGGAAATCAACGAGCCAGCTTGGCGTGGTAATGAAGGAGTGAAATTATGATATCTGCAGAAGAATTAAGGATGAAGTTCGTTCTGATATTTTTGGTTGCCGTCTTCGTTAGTACGAGCTATGCTTCGGCCGAGAACTCCTCGGCGCACGTTTGGCTCACTCAAACGGTAGACAGTGGAGCTAATAACGGGGTTGGGGGGAGGCCGTCAATCGTGCTTGATAGCAACGACAAACCACATATAAGTTACTACCAGTATGGAGCAGTTCGTACCAAATACGCAGTGTGGGACGGTTCTGATTGGTCTATCGAGACTGTGACAAGCTGTGCGCAATATCCGTCGTTAGCCCTCGATAGCAACAACCGTCCGCACATTAGCTACTACAATTATTGTGGTTCATACTTAAGTTACGCTTATTGGGACGGAGCGTCGTGGAATTTCCAGGTTGTTGATTCCAATGGTGGTGTTGGCAAAAGGAGTTCACTTGCGCTCGACAGCAACGATAAATCGCATATCAGCTATTACGACCAGACCAATAAAGACTTGAAGTACGCATATTGGAACGGTTCGTCATGGGATATCAACACGGTAGATGTGGGGGTCGTCAACGACGATCGCTCGTCTTTGGCGTTTGACAGCAACGACAATCCTCGAATCAGCTATAGAGAGGGGAGCGGCCTCAGGTACGCTGCTTGGGACGGCACAGGCTGGACCACAGAGGTCGTGGATGGCGGCAGTAATTTGGGCCAGAATTGCTCCCTAAGCATCGATGGTAACAATAATCCACATATTAGCTACCATTCGGATGGCATAGGCTTAAAATACGCATTCTGGAACGGTTCTTCATGGAATCTCCAAACAGTGGACAGCGAAGGGGATGTGGGCATATATACTTCTCTGGCGCTCGATTCTTTTGGTAACCCGCGAATTGCTTATATATATAACGCAGGGTCTAATTCCGGCATCAGGTACGCAAGTTGGAACGGATTAGAGTGGGATATTGAGTATGTGGATACTCAGCCAGCTAACCAGCATCCATCACTGGCCCTGGACAGTAACGACTTTCCGCACATATGTTATTACAATTATAACTACGGCAACCCCACTGGTTCACTTAGGCACGCCTCAGTTTGCAAAAGGACAATTGTCGGGGATTTGAACAGGGACTGCTATGTAGATTTTAGGGACTTCGCCGTTTTTGCTGCAGATTGGCTCGACTGCGCCAATGCATTCGACGCTGATTGTGTGGAATAGCCTTGCGATAAATTAGGGCGGTAAAGTGGGTGGGGAATTGGATTGACGGGATGGGGAGATTGGGGTAATTTGTTGGCGTGAAAAATAAGTGCAGCAGAGGTCGGGCAACTGGGGCGGTAATCAACAAGCTGCGTTTTTAGTGGTTTTGCTTTCGTATGTGGCCTTTTGTTGAGTGCGGATTGGCAATCATGGTTCGTTGCTAGTATAGTGTGCAGTTGGATTTCCAAGAGTATTGTAGAAGGAGTCTATAGATGAGCAAAGCGCAGAAAGATACCAAAAAGGATGGAACAGAGGAGAAGGGGGAAAGCACAAAACTTGAAAAGGCACGAGAAATAGACCACTACGAAAAGATTATAGACCGAGTTGATAAGGAGATACAACATGTTCATCGGGTTTATTATTTGTTGGCGGGGATCTTGGGCCTAATTATGACAGCAGGTATTGCGGCCGTGACTATTCTCACGTGGAACACTCTGGGTGACGCTAGAGAATCGGTGAGGCAGGAAACCCAAGAGATGAAATCCAGCTTGGAGGAAGAAGTGGGTATGCTGAAGCAGAAAGCCCAAGAGATGAAATCCAGCTTGGAGGAAGAAGTGGGTATGCTGAAGCAGAAAGCCGAAGAGATGAAATCCAGCTTGGAGAAAGAAGTGGGTATGCTGAGGCAGGAAGTACAAAGGCGGGTTGAAAGAGAGTTTGATAAGGAGGAGATTCAACAGTTGGTGCGCGAGGAGGCGATGGAGCGTATAGACGCAGTGGCCGATCAATTCATAGAGAAGGAAATCGATAAAAAAGTCACACCGGTGATTAGTGGTGTCGAGAAGGAGATGGGGGTTTTGGATAATGCACTTTTAACAATTCAAGAAAGGCTTAAACATATTGTGGAAACTACAGAGAAGAGGGTGGAGGGCTTGGAGAAAGAAACAGAGGAAACACTTAACGAGATGAAAACTGAATCAGAATTTTTATTGACACTTCTTAGGGCACAGCATGGAGAGAAGGAATCCTGGGTCAAGCTATTTCAGATTGCCGAAAAGGAGCAGGAAACCGAACGAGGGAGATTTGCGGGTGACACCGCAAGGAGGATATATGATAAATTCTTCATAATGCAGGATGCGAGAAGGCGGCATTATGGGGACGGCGTATCGGATAGCAGCGTCGTCAAGAGTCTTAAACATAGGTGGTCACATAGGAGAAAAATGGCCGTCTACACGGTAAAGGAGCGGTCGATGCACGACCAAATACCTGCTCTCATCTCAATGATAGAACTGGAGGAGAATCTGGATGTCTTGGGTGTAATATTCCGAGTCCTGAACGAGTTGTTAGGGACGGACTTACACTACGCGGATACGAATGCTCTGAGGAGCTTTGAGGAGGCGTGGGAGGTCAAGAAGAAAGAGCTTGAAGAAACAAGAGGAGAGCATGAATAACTGTTAGAGTAGGTGGGTGAGGATTTGCTTTGACGGAGTGAAAAGAATTGGTTATTTTATGGCGTGAAAAGTTGGCAGAGCGGCGGATAAATGTTGTAGATTAGGCTGTTGGGCCATGAAAGAGATAACGGACAAAATGGTCAAGAAAGCGCTCCGGAATCTGAAGTGGTCTCGGAGATTCAAAGCGTTGTGTGTGGTCATAGGCTTAGTTAAAGAAATCTAGAGAAAAGATAACAAGGGCATGCGCCAGATGCAAGGAGATTTCGGGTTTTAGTGTTAGTGATGGCCGCCGTTGGCGATCAATAATGAGTACGAAAAAGCAAAGTAAAAAATACTCGACGTACAGAGTTCTTAGTGATCATCCGTTCGCGTCATCGGCTTTACATTACGGCGTAAGAATAACAGCAGTAATTTCGAAACCGCGCAGTATCCTAAAGACCGAAGCCGAATATAAACGCACCCCCTCAAAAGCAGAATACTACTGCCTTTCTGTGGCAAAAACGTTGTCTCACGTTCTTACAATATGCCGACAGCTTGAGCATTCCGTCCTTTACTTTTCATCATTTTCACCGACCCAAAAAATGAAGAAAGCGGGTATAGTAAGACAGGGCCATCTCCTGTATTGCATTGAGAACTATATTGTCCGAACTCAATCGATGTATGATAGATTAACAATACTCGTTGATAGAGTGTTTGAATTGTACAATCCCACCCATATGATCTCTCACGAGTTAATAATAAGTAATTCACACGTTCGGGATTCATCCATTCCTGATAAACTGAAAGCATTGCGAAAAGTCATTAAGAAGTATTATCGTGACAGAAATATGATTATTCATGAACAACAATTCCTTGAAGATGATATTCGTGAACTTGAACTCTATACCATTCTTTCAAATTTAGAGGATCCATTTGAAGGGCAACGGGATTTACTTGAAGAAGTTAAATGCATTACAAGGCAAGTGGTAAAAAACAAGATCAAGGAGTTTTCGAAGGTTAACCATGATTCATTTGTCATCCTCGGTGAGATATTTAATGAACTGAAGAAAGAATATGAATACAAGCGTGAGATTCTTGAGGCGGTTCATGGAAAGTCAGAACTAGCTGAAATTCCTAGAGTAGTAATTCGTAAAAAAGGTGTGCGCTAACAAATCACTGGAGCTGAACGTGGAGAAAGCCCAGCGTCCGCAGAGTTAATCGTCCGGCTGAAGGGCAAGGCGGGCACAGGGAGAAGAGTGAAGGGGAGGGACGAACGTCGAACATCCAACGTCGAACTTACAACTCTACCGCGTTAGGCGAGTGCAAGGGCAGTTAGGCCAAAGCACGCTCGCGAGGCAGCTGGTTGGGTAAAGCGGCATCAACAAGAGGAAAAAGAGTATTTGAAAAGAAGAAAATAAGATACTGCGGGAAAAGTCAGGAAGAAAGCGAATTGGTCTCAATGATGAACAGCGTAAGAAACTGGCGGTGTTGGGTAAAAGGCTCGCGATAGTGACTGATTTGGCTGTTGAGGCGCAGGAGGCATTATGGCATTAGTTTGGGGTGACCCCCACCGCGCGGGGTAGGTGCTAAACAACAATGAGATTTCGGTGTCGCTACGAGGATGTTCGGTTGGAGGGAGATGGGGGTTTTTGGGGTGGTGCGGGTCTTGAACGTGTGTTAGGATGTTTTGAGATGGTCGGCAAGTTCCGTATCCTGGTCTTAAAGATTCTCGATTGCTTGAGGTCATGTGAGGCTGAAGTTTGTGAAAGGGGAAGATAATGAAGTCAGATATGAGCAGTGAGCAGACATGGCTTGCAACGGGCTCGCTTATGGTGATTGCGGTGGTCGCTTTGGGGGTAACATTGCGTTACGCACGGCCTGTTCTTGTGCCGTTTGTGTTAGCTTTTTTGCTGTACACTCTTGTTTCGCCTATTCTGGATTTGCAGGTGATTCGGCTGAAGGTCCCCAGGCCAATCGCAGTGGGGATTACTCTGCTTATTGTTCTTGTGATTCTTGGGGTGATCCTTGTTTTTGTAAACCAGGCGGTTCAGGCGATAGTCTCTACGGCCGGTCGTTACAGCGACAGTATGGTCAATCTTGTCAGGCAGGTGTTTTCGGACATAAAGGAGTGGGGGATTGAGCTGGACCAGGGTAGGATTATTTCCGACCTGCAGAAGCGAATCCCCAAACTGGTCGGGGATACTTTTGGGGCAATTATGGGCTTTTCGTCGGCGGTATTATTCGTTGTGATTTTCCTTATATTTCTTTTGATTGGGCGGAACCCGCGAGTTGTGAGCTCGGGCATCTACGCAGACGTCGACGAGAAGATAAGGAAGTATATCGGAACAAAGGCGGTAATCTCAATGGCAACGGGCCTGTTGGTTTGGGTGACATTATCGCTGTTCGGACTTGAGTTAGCGGGTGTTTTCGGAATCTTCGCGTTTCTGTTGAATTTCATTCCATCAATCGGTTCAATAATTGCCACGCTGCTGCCGATACCGATTGCGGTTGCGCAGTTTGAGAATGCGTGGCTTATTTTTGCCGTGGTGGCGGTGCCGGGGGCAATCCAGATGAGCATAGGAAATGTCATTGAGCCGAAGTTGCTGGGTGAGGGACTGCAGCTGCACCCGGTGGTAATATTGCTTGCGCTGTCTTTCTGGGGGCTGCTATGGGGAGTTGTGGGTATGTTTCTGGCGGTGCCAATGACGGCGATTATCAGAATTATCCTGATGCAGTTTGATACGCTAAGGCCTGTGGGGAGACTTCTTGCGGGAGAGCTGCCGGGTCTGAAACAGTAACGCAAGAGACATATCGGGGGCGGATTACGAGTTTCGAGTTGCGGGTTGGTAGAATTGGTAGTAGATTATTGTGGTATGGAGCGGATTATGGGAAGATGCTGGAAATTGGTGGTTTGTGTTGTTTTGGCGGGGTCTGTTTGCGGGTGTGGGCCCTACTTCGCCAAGGTTACGAAGGGTAGGGAGGAGTTTCCGCGGGAAATAGTGGATTTTGTAGCGTACGAGGGAAATCCTGTGTTCGGGGGTACGGGGGAAGATACGTGGGACAAGAAGATTCGCGAGCGGGGATTTATTATGCGGGAGGGGGAGATGTATCAGATGTGGTACACGGGATACAACGATGAGCGGTCGGACATGAAGTATCTGGGGTACGCTACATCGGCGGACGGGTTTGAGTGGACGCGCTACGAGGGGAACCCGATATTTACGGAGAGATGGGTTGAGGACATGTTTGTGGTCAAGCATGAGGGGACGTATTATATGTTTGCGGAGGGGCGGGGCGACATTGCGCATCTGCTGACGAGCAAGGACCGAGTGCACTGGGAGGACGAAGGGGACCTGGACGTTCGTTACACGACTGGCGAGCGGCTGAGTCCGGGGCCGTACGGGACGCCAACGGTGTTGATTGAGGGGGACGTGTGGTATCTGTTCTATGAGCGTGACGACTTGCATGTCTGGCTGGCGAGCTCGACGGACCTGAAGGTGTGGAGGAATGTACAGGATGAGCCGGTGCTTAGTCCCGGGCCGGAGGCTTACGATGGCAGGTTGATTGCGCTGGACTATATTATCAAGCACAAGGGCAGGTACTATGCGTACTATCACGGGATTGGTCCGGGGCCGGAGGGACAGGAGTGGGGACCGTGGTGCTCGAGTGTGGCGGTCTCGGCGGACTTACTTAGTTGGAGGAAGTATCCAGTGAACCCGATTGTTATCGCGAACAGTCCGATTCTGGTGGATGATGGAACCGTGTGTCGGCTTTACTGCATGCATCCGGAGGTGCGGGTATATTTTCCGCGGGGGTATCGGCCCGGGAAGAGTTTTTAACTGGCGATTTAGTGCGGAGGAATTATTTATTTTTTTTGTTGAAGTCGGTTTGGGAAAGGTTATAATTCGGACGAGAAAGCTGGGGGGACGGTTGTTGTAGGCGATAGCAATGGCTGAACGGATACCAATACTGGTAATTGATGACGATGCGGAGCTAAGGGAACTTCTGGAATATAATCTTAAGTTAGCGGGATTTGAGGTGTATTTGGCGGGGGACGGGCCGAGCGGGCTTGATGCGGCGCAGGAGTTAGGGCCATCGGTTATTTTGTTAGACGTTACAATGGAGGGGATGGACGGGCTGGAGGTGCTATCGGATCTGAAGCACGACAGGAGGACGGAGGAGATTCCGGTATTTATGCTGACGGGCAAGTCGAGTATAGGGGACATTGAGCGGGCGTTTGAGATTGGGGCGGACGACTATATTACGAAGCCGGTGGAGATGATGAAATTGGGGAGGATTATTAAAGAGAAGATGGCGAAGTGCGCGGAGAAAAAGGGCACGAAGAAATGAGGCTAGGGGGAGCCAGGAGGTGAGTTTTTCATAAAAGAAAGCCCCACCCAAAAAGGTGGGGCCAAGTGCTTTGGATATTGGGGGCCGTTTGCGGATTTCACAGTTTTATTATGGCGACGTCGAAGGTATCGAGTGTTATGGAGGCATCTGTTGTTGTGCCGGTGAGTAATTCGGTTTTTCCAGCAGGGACATTGACGGTTTTAGACTCCTGGGTGTGGTTGATGACAAAGAGTAGCTTTTGGCCGTTGCCCTGACGGATTGAGACTTCGACGCCGAGGGGCGGTTTTACGAGCGGCCGGATGGCTGCATCTTCGAGGAGGTTCTTGATGAGCTGGCCGTAGAAGGCATCTTCTTTTATGACTGTGCCGGCATACCAGGCCTTGCCTTTGCCGTAGGTATTTTTGGTGAGGGCGGCGAAGGGCTTAAGGTGCCATTGGCCTTCGTAGCGGGCGAGGGTCTGTGCATTCTCAGGGGTTATCCAGTCGACATAGTTTTTGGCCGTGAAGGAGCCGGGAAAGCTGTCGGTTCCGGAGACTTTGTACTCGACCTTGTCGGCGACGGCGCTGTATTCCTCGATTTTGATACCGAGGGCTTTTGAGAGCAGGCCGGGGAGAGTTCGGTCGTGGCAGAGGTTGTTTTCGTCTTTGACGCCGACACGGCAGTCGGTAAGCAGGGTGCCACCCCGCTGAACAAAGTCGCTGAGGCTATTAGCGATTTTGTCGGGCAGGACGTAGAGGTCAGGTGCGAGGACGAGTTTGTATTTTGATAAGTCAGCACAGGTTGGAATGAAGTCTGCGTTGACGCCCGCGCGGAACAAAGCATTGTAGTATCTGCTCATTACGGCCCTGAAGTTGTTGGCTTTGTAGCCGGGCTGGACCTGCAAGGCCCAGACGCTGTCGTAGTCATAGATGATGGCGACATCGGACCGGACGGTCGTGCCTTCCAAATAATATTCGAGCTTGCGGTATTCTTTTGCGACCTGAGCGGCCTCTTTGTAGCGTCGGAGGGGTTTACCATCGTGGCCAAGGAGTCCGTGCCAGTACTGCTCGCGACCGGCGGTACAGGCGCGCCAGCGGAACCAGATTTGTCCGTCGGCGCCGTGTGCAAGCTGCTGGTAGCAAAACAGGCGGATTTCGCCGGGCCAGGGATTTCTTTCGAAGCTTGACCAGCCGTGCGGGCCGGCGGTCTGCTCCATAATCAGGAAGTTTTTCTGCTTCAGGCCTCGCATAAAGTCGGCAGCGGCGGCGGGGCCATAGTTTGTATAAGGCAGGCCTCCTCCCCAGATTGGATAATTGTCGAAACCGACGAAATCGAGGTCTTTTGCGAAATCATAATAGTTTATGCCTGTGTGAAAACCCATCAGGTTGTGGGTAACGAAGTGATTGGGACAGATTTCGCGAATGATTTTAATCTGGTCGGCCTGGAAGCGGACGTTCAGATGTGAGGTGAAGCGCTGCCAGTCGAGACAGGCGCTGGGATTGCTGATGGCCCATTGGCCGACTCGCTGGTCAGGGATGGTTATTTCGGCCCATGTTGTGAATTCCAATCCCCAGAAGTGGTTACCCCAGGCTCGGTTAAGCTCATCGAGTGTGCGGTATTTTTTCCTTAGCCACTCCTGGAACTCGGCACGACATATCGAACAGCGGCAGTCTGTTCCTCCGAACTCGTTGTCGGTCTGCCAGCCGATTACAACGGGGTTATCCTTGAAGTGTTCCGCCATTGCGCGTGTTATTCTCTCAGAGAGCAGGCGGTAAGTGCCGGTTGAGAAGCAGTTGTTTTTGCGTCCGCCCCAGACGATTCTGGTGCCATCAGCCTTGGTTGCAAGCGCATCGGGGTACTTTTGGGCGAGCCATGCGGGCATTACTGCGGTTGGGGTGCAGATGATGGCGTGGATATCGTAACGGCCGAGCAGTTCGAGGACGTCGTCGAGCCAGTCGAACTCGTACTGGCCTTCCGTCGGTTCCATGTAAATCCAGGAAAACTCGGCTAAACGCACAACATTAAAGCCGGCGTCCTCCATGAGCTTGATGTCGGTTTCCCATCTTTCTCTTGGCCAGTGCTCGGGGTAGTAGTCGGCACCTATCAGGATTTGCCTGTCCGGAGGGTTGACGTCCTGCATTTTTGGCGCGTAGCATTTCGGCTGGGCGCTTACAGATGTGCTGGTGCAGCCTGCAAGGATGGCCAGGAAGGCGGCTGCGACGATGCTGAATGAGTAAAGACTCTTGTTGTTTTCCATTTTTTGCTCCTTGTACTTAGCGTATTGAGTTAATTTTTAGGGTGCTTTACAGTGATGCTTTTTGCCATTCATCACCGGCCGGGTATTATGCGGGAGTTGGGTGTATCTTTCAAGGAATATCAGGCAAAAAATCACTCGGGCTGGGCTATGGTTCATAAGGGAAGTGGTCGTCGAGGGGCGATTGGGCGAGTTCGGCGAGGAATTGGCTGATGCGTTCACAGACGAGGTCGATGTAGCTGGCGCCGGCTTCTGCAGAGGCGCCAGAGGGGTCTCCGCTTGCGCAGTGGTCGTTGAGCTTAGCGAAGTCCCGGCTGGTTTGGACCCATTTTTGCTGCAGGGCTTTGAAGCGAAAGGGGCGGGCTTTTCCGTCGCCAGCGACGTCGGGCTCTATGAGGTCGGGGTAGAGTGCCATCGCTATGGATGTTTCGAACTGTCCTGCGTGGTCATCGGGCTTGGTGAAGATTTTGTCGTAGTTGTCGAGGCCTACCTTCCACCAGTCGCAGAGGAAGACGAAGATGTCCATTTCGGTTTGTATTTGGCGGATGAGCGGTTTGAATTCGTTTCCGCCGTGGCCGTTTATTATGACGATTTTTCGGATTCCGTGTTTTCGAAGCGAGACAATGATATCGCGGACGATTGCGTCGAGTGTAGTCTGTGCGATGTGTATGGTGAGCGGGTATGCGAGAAGATTGCAATCGACGCCGTAGGGTATGGCGGGAAGACATATCACGGATTGGCATTTATCCCAGGCCAGCTCGGAGCATCGGCGTGCGATGTGCGTGGTGTGGAAGAAGTCCTGTCCCTGCGGGAGGTGGCGGTTGTGTGCCTCGATGGCGCCTACGGGCAGGACGGCGACCTCGTATTTTCGCTGTGAGATGCGGTGGAGATTTGTGGTGGTCAGGTCCCACTCGTTGATTTTTTTATTATCGTCGCCCATAGGTGTTTCCATGAGAAAAATGGCCTACCGACAGAAGGCAAGCATCTGTGTTAGACACATCAGTACGTCGGTCAACAGAGGCAGTACTTTACGAGAGCGCCGGCCGCTTAAGTTTAGAAGGCACCCCAACGCTGTTTTCCAGGGATGTAATAGCTCGGGCAGATGAACCGGAACATACTTGAGATATTTCGAGCCCGTCTTAGCCCGGCATCGCTTTCTACCTGCATCGCTTTGAATTTGTCTCCGAAGACCTCGTCGAAATATTCGTCGGCGGCCTGTTGTCTTTCCTGTTCGGTGTTGAACATGGAGCGAATTTGGCTTAGCTCTCCTGCGTCAAGCCAGATTCCCGCACAGCCGGGGCACTCGTCTATTGCGAGCTGCTTTTTGACACTGAAGAAGTGTCTCATCATGACGATGTCATCGCATTTGGGGCAGTTTCTTTTCCGTTCGGTGTCGACGACGAGGCTTTGGTCGCGGTCTACGTCCAGCAGTTCTTCGCCGGCGGCTTCGTGGGGCTCATCGAACTTTTTTAGTTCGAAGTTGTCGAACCAGATTCCTCCACAGCCACCTTTACAGACATCGACCGTAATGTCGTCGACGGTCATTTGCTGGAGTTGATTTGGACATGCAGGACAATTCATAATTTTGTGTCCTCCAAAAAAGTTCAGTATCAGCGACTTTGAGCGCGCTTGTTATAATTTGAATGCTCTCGGCTTGCAACCGGAAACCGAAGATTCTTAAGCATTCGGGCTTTATTATTACTTCATTTGGAACCGAACATCAAGTTATTACTGTGATATTTTTACGGAGACAATTTTTATATCTCTATCGCGGTCGTTAGCGATTGCGAGTACTTTACCATTTTTGTCTGCGGCGAGGCTTTGTCCGCCAAACACGTGTCCTTTCCACGGCCCGGCGGTTATTTGTCCGACGACGTCTGTTCCGATGACGTGTGCTGAGGTTTTGCGAGCGGTGTCTGTGACTACATCTTTGAGCTTTTTGCCGTGTTCGGGCCAGTCAGGTTCCGGTCCGGCCCAGCCGTAAGGTACGAGCAGCAAGTCGGGTTTTAAATCGGCCATTCGCTTTAGTATCTTGTCGTCAAAGGTGTCGGCGCATATTAAGAGCCCGATTTTGCCGAATTTTGTTTCTACGGCGTTGACATCTTTGCCTGGTGTGTAGGGTGGCATCATCAGTTCGGTCAATATGTTGATTTTACGGTGCTTGAGGAGAATTTTGCCTTTGTCGTCGATTAGTATTGCGGAGTCGTACAGCTTGGTGCCACTTTTTTCTGCAAGGCCCACACAGAGGTAGGTTTTGTATTTTTTGGCCAGTTCGCACAGACGATTCGAGTCCTCACCGGGGATGGGGTGTGCTCTTTGGTGGGCATCAGGGTTTACCCAGCCTAAGATGACAGTCTCGGGAAAGCAGATGATATCGGCTTGTGCGTCTTTTGCCTGGCGAATCGCGTTCTCGATGCGGATGAAATTTCCGGAGCGGTCACTATTGACTGAGAATATCTGGCACATAGCAACTCGTACGTTTTTCATTTCGGCTGGGAGCTCCTGTGCGAACAGCATTACGGCGAGCGATGCCAGTAAGAGGCTGCAAGAAATATCTTTTATTTTTGAATGGCAATTACGCATTATAAATCGGCGGTCAGGCTAACTGTGCGAACAGCCGGACGACTTAGGGTTACCTATATAGCCTAACTTGGCTGGTTCGTCAAAAGAAAAGTGGAGGGAAAATCAAGGCTGTGTGAGGGGCAGTTAAATATCGTTGCGATTAGCGGGAGGTAGGATATAATGTTGGGCGATTTGGGGGAATACTAGAGTAATTGCAGTTGTAAGGAGAACTGAGATGCGAAGGTGGAAGTGTGAGTTGTTTGGAATGGGCGTGATGACGGTGGTTTTGGCGTGTTTTGCGGCGGATTTGGCGGCGGCTGTAGATTGGGAGAATCCGGAGATGATAGACAGAAACAAGGAGCCTGGACACTGTACGCTTATGCCTTATGCTGATGTTGCGACGGCAGTTGTAGGGACTCGGGAGGCTTCGCCATATCATAAGTCGCTTAACGGGTCGTGGAAGTTTAAGTGGGTGCCGAAGCCGGCAGAGAGGCCGGTGGATTTCTACAAGGCTGATTACGATGTGAGCGGGTGGGATGAGATTATCGTGCCGAGCAACTGGGAGCTGCACGGCTATGGTATTCCGACTTATACCAATGCGGCGTTTCCGTTTGCACCTGTGAATCCGAATCCGCCTCATATTCCTCACGACGATAATCCGGTGGGTTCGTATCGGACGGAGTTTACGGTGCCGTCGGGGTGGAAGGGACGGGAAGTTTTTCTGCACTTTGACGGGGTCAGGAGCGCGTTTTATCTTTGGATAAACGGTCGGGAGGTCGGTTACAGTCAGGGCAGTATGACGCCGGCTGAGTTCAATATCACGAAGTACCTGCGCAAGGGCAAAAATATCTTAGCGGCGGAGGTTTACCGTTATTCGGACGGCAGCTACCTTGAGGACCAGGACACGTGGCGGCTTAGCGGGATATACCGGGACGTGTATCTGTTCTCGACGCCGAAGGTGCATCTGCGGGATTTCTGGGTGCGGAGTGAGTTAGACGAAGAATATCGCGATGCGGTGCTGAAAGTTACAGCCACGGTTCATAATTTCGGGTCCAAGACCTCTGAACGCTGCACCGTTGATGTTACACTGCTGGATGAAGACGGTGAAGCGGTCGGCGGTGAGCCGTTGATGAGCGGCAAAGTGGGAAGGGTCGCTTTGGGCAGTGACGGTGTCACCGAAATGCAGGGCGAGGTTTCGAATCCTGACAAGTGGACGGCTGAGACGCCGCATCTTTACACGGTTCTGTTGGTGCTGAAATACGATTCCGGCAAGGTGATAGAGGTTGAGCGGTGCAATTTCGGTTTTCGCAAGATAGAGTTAAAGGGCGGACAGCTTCTTATCAACGGCAAAGCGGTGCTATTTAAGGGTGTTAACCGTCACGAGCATGACCCGGACCACGGCCGGGCGATACCACTTAGCCGGATGCTGCAGGACGTAAAGCTTCTAAAGCAAAGTAATATCAATGCTGTTCGGACGTCGCATTATCCGGATGACCCGAAGTGGTACGAGCTTTGTGATAAATACGGCATTTATCTTATTGACGAGGCGAATATTGAGTCGCATGGTATAGGGTATGACCCTGACAGGACGCTTGGGAACAAGCCGGAATGGAGAACGGCTCATCTTGACCGTACTATTCGTATGGTGGAGAGGGACAAGAACCATCCGTCGGTGATACTTTGGTCTCTCGGAAATGAAGCGGGCGACGGGGTTAACTTCGACGCTACGAGCGCCTGGATTCATAAGCGAGACCCGTCGCGGCTTGTGCACTATGAACGATGCGGGGAGAGGGAGATTACCGATATAGTCTGCCCGATGTACGCTCCGATTGAGCGGTTGGTGAAGTATGCGAGTGTTGAGCAGAAGCGTCCGTTTATTCTGTGTGAGTACGCGCACGCGATGGGCAACAGCGTCGGCAATTTGCAGGACTACTGGGACGTTATAGAGAAGTACAAACATCTGCAAGGCGGTTATATATGGGACTGGGCGGACCAGGCACTTAGGAAGAAGACTACAGGCGGGGAGGAGTTCTGGGCTTACGGCGGGGACTATGGTGATATACCGAACGATGACAATTTTGTTTGCAACGGGATTGTGCAGCCTGACCGCAAGCCGAATCCCTCGCTGTATGAAGTGAAGAAGGTCTACCAGTATATAAAGGCTGAGGCGGTTGACCTGTTGAAGGGCAAGGTTCGAATCCGGAACAAGTACGATTTTGCCAGCCTAGACTTTGTCGACGTCGGATGGCAGTTGGAAGCCGATGGGAAGCTGGTGCAGGCGGGTTCACTTCCAAAGATGTCGCTTGGGCCGCAGGAGGAAGAGAAAGTTACGGTCGGATTTATCAAGCCGGAATTGAAACCGGATGCGGAGTACTGGCTGAAGATTGTCTTCACATTGGCAGAGGACACGCTGTGGGCGAAGCGGGGGCACGTGGTAGCCTGGGACCAATTTAAGGTGCCCTTCGATGTTCCGGTGAGTCCCGAGGTGGCGATTAGCGGGATGACGAGGGTTGAACTCGAGGACTCGGCGAAGGCAGTCGTAGTTACGGGTGAGGATTTTGTGCTTAGAGTTGGTAAGGAGAGCGGCACGATCGAGTCGTTTAAGTTTGGCGGCAAGGAGCTGATTTCGAGGGCTCTGACACCGAACTTCTGGCGAGTTCCGACGGACAACGACGAGGGCAACTGGATGCCCAGCCGTTTGAGCGTATGGCGTCAGGCTGGTCCCGGGCGTACAGTCAATAAGGTTGTGGCTAAGCAGCTGCACAGTCAGGCGGTGGAGATTACAGTTGAGTCATCGCTACCAGCAGGAGGGTGCGGCTACCGTAACGTTTACACGGTGTACGGCAGCGGGGACGTGGTTGTAGAGAGCAGTGTAGAGGCCTCGAAAGTGAAGCTGCCGAATTTGCCTCGTTTTGGTATGCAAATGGCGATGCCGGGCGAGTTTAATACGATGACGTGGTACGGGCGCGGGCCTCATGAGACGTACTGGGACCGGAAGACGGGCGCGGCTGTTGGTGAGTATAGCGGGAAGGTGGCGGAGCTGATTCACAACTATGTTCGTCCGCAGGAGAACGGGAACAGGACAGATGTACGATGGGTTTCGCTTACCAACAAAGATGGAGTTGGCTTGTTGGCTGTTGGTATGCCTTTGCTTAGCGTGAGTGCGTGGCCTTATTCGATGTGGGATTTGGAGAAGGCGCGGCATATTAATGAGCCTCGACACAGTGACAAGATAACGGTCAATTTGGATTATAAGCAGATGGGCGTCGGCGGTGACAACAGCTGGGGTGCGAGAACACACCCTGAGTACACACTGGGCGCCGGGGCTTACAGTTACAAGTTCAGGCTTCGGCCTTATACACCCGCGATGGGTGATAAGCGGGAGATTGCGCGGGTTAGATTACCTGCTGATTAGTGAATGTTGTTGCGGATGGTGATTTGGGCTATATAATGGCGGCGATTTGGTTGTGTTGGCTCGACGGGTGAGCCAGTTGGAAGATTAAGTCGAAGGTAAGAGAAAGGACTAATTATGGGATTAGGTGCCCTTGACATTGCGGTATTCATTGCATTTTTCGGTGTGGTTGTCGGCGTGAGTATGTACAAGAGCCGGAAGGAGAAGACGGGAGAGGACTTCTTTCTGGCCAGCCGCAGTCTTGTGTGGCCTTTGATTGGTCTTTCACTGATAGCGGCGAATATCTCAACGGAACATTTCGTCGGGATGGCCGGGCAGGGCGCGGGTGTTGCGGGGATGGCGATAGCAAGCTATGAGTGGATGGCGGCGATTACGCTGGTTTTTGTGGCAGTTTTCTTTTTGCCGAAGTTTCTCAGGTCGGGGATTTTCACGATACCTGAGTACCTGGAATATCGCTACAATCCGACAGCGCGTGCTATTATGGCTTTTTACACAATGGTGATATACGTTGGCGTTACGATTGCGGCGGTGGTATATTCCGGGGGGCTTACGCTACAGACGATATTTGGCGATATTGGTAATCCGACGCACCTGGTTTATGGTGTTATAGTGATAGGCGCCATAGCGGGTCTTTATACGATTTGGGGCGGGTTGAAGGCTGTAGCGTGGGCAGACCTTTTCCAGGGCTCGGCCCTGATTATAGGCGGGGCGATTACGATGTTCTTAGGTTTCAGGGAAATCGGTGTGAGCAACTTTTTCGAGACCAACGCGGACAAGCTCCATATGATACTTCCGAAAGACCACTCAGTACTACCCTGGACGGCATTGGTTATTGGTCTATGGATACCGAACTTTTATTACTGGGGACTTAATCAGTATATAACGCAGCGGACTCTGGCGGCCAAGACGCTGAGGCAGGGTCAAGTTGGAATTATATTCGCGGCGGGACTTAAACTTATAATTCCTTTTATTATTATCTTTCCAGGAATAATGTCGTTGCAGCTTTACGGCGGGGAGATGACCGGGGACAGCGGGACAGACGCGGCATACCCGCTTCTGATTCGTAACCTTGTGGGTCCGGGTGTGCGGGCGTTTATATTCGCGGCGATAAGCGGCGCGGTTATAAGCTCCCTGGCATCGATGCTGAACTCGGCGTCGACAATATTTACGATGGATCTGTTCAAGCGTCACTGGAAGAAGGATGCGTCTCAGAAAGCCCTTATATGGACAGGGCGTATCTCGACGGCGGTGTTTGTGGTGATAGGTATGCTTATAGCTCCGAAGTTAGGAGACCCGCGGTTTATGGGGATATTTACTTACATCCAAGAGTTCCAGGGTTATATATCGCCGGGTATCTTAGGTGTGTTTGTATTCGGGATGATTTTCAAGAAGGCTCCGCCGATGGCGGGGGTCACAGGTTTGGTACTTACTGTTCCGGTTTACGGGTTTTTGCAATGGCAATTCGGCGGGATTGCGTTTCTTAACCGGATGGCAATAACGTTCGTTGTAATCCTTATTACAATGTATGTTATAACCAAAGTGAAGCCATTGGCTGAGCCGAAGGTGATGCCGGTGCGGGAGGAATTTGATATGAAGCCAGCACCTTCGGTTCTGTGGCTTGGTGCGCTGGTTATAGTAGCGACATTGGCTCTTTATGCGATTTTCTGGTAGTGGAGGGGTATTTTGAGGTTTACAGGCGGCCCCTTTGTTTACGGCAAAGGGGCTGTTTTTTTGGCTATTGGGCCTTTACGGCGTTGCGGTGACGGTGGGAAGATTAGAGCTTGATATTCTGGCGGGCTTCGGATATATTGTGGCGTTTTGCCAAAAGAGTTCTTTTTCGGCATTATTTAGGGAGAGTGTGTTTTGGCATATATTGGCGATTTTTAGGAAGCGTTAAGCAATGGATATAGCGCCGCAAGATCAAGCCGCCTTGGATAAAATCCGGCAGTTGTCGGAGGAAAGCGGTGTAGATATCGGCGGCGGGAAGGTCAGGAGGACATCATCACGTTTTTGTCTGAGCGTGGAGCACGGAGATTATAACGGGACGGAGCTTTTCGGGGTGGGGACGGACAGGTTTATCTGGCTGGCGTACAGGCCTAACGGCAGCGGGAAGGTTAGGTTATTCAGCGGGAACTTTCCGGATGATGGTGTTGTTGAGTTCAAGCTGGGGGAGGTTCCGGAGCCGAAGTCGGCGGCGATAGCTAATACGTGGGGGCGTTTTCCATACGGGGTGGAGTATATTCTGAGGCGGGAGGGTTTCAAACTGAAGCAGGGCATCGACGGCGTTGTTTACGGGGATATTCCGGGCGGCGGGATGAGCCGGTCGGCCTCTTTGAGCCTTAATCTTATTTTGTCGCTGCTTGACGCAAACGGTATTGAGATTAAGGATAAGTTCAAGATTGTTGATATGGCACAGGCGGTTGAGAATGACTATATTGGCTCACCCTGTGGTCAGCTCGACCAGATAATGATACTATTTGCGCGGGAGAATATGGGGACGCATTATAACCCGAAAGCACGAAGTATAGATTATGTACCACTCGGCGGCGGTGCGACGGACTTTCGGCTTGTGGTTTTGGATACGGGTACGGTGCGGCCGGGTCTGGAGAAATCGACTTATAAGATTCGAAGAGCGGAGTGTGAAGAGCTGGTTTCGCTTTTGGCGAACGACGGGTACGACATCAGCTGTTTGGCGGACGTAAAGGACGATGGAGTTTATGAGAAGATTATGGGGCAGTTCAGGGGGAGTCACGGTGATTTGTGCGACCGGTTGAAGTATGTGTTTGGTTCACAGAAGCGGTTTTATGAGATGCTTGATGCGTGGAAGACCGGTGATATTGAAACCGTCGGGCAGATATTCCGCGAGGACGGTATCGGCCTGCGGGATGATTACAAGATTTCCGGTCCTGAGTTAGAGGTGATGTGTGATATCGCGCGGACGGTGGCTGGTGTTCTTGGTGAGCGAATGTTAGGCGGCGGTGACAAGGGGGCATCGGGCGCGTTGGTGGAGGCAGGCAGTGTTGAAGCTCTGAAGGCGGCGGTGGATACGGATTATCCCGTGAAGTGTCCTGAGTATAAGGACAAGTATGCTGTGCATGTATGTAAGGTGGTGGAGGGTGTCCGGGTTTATGATGATTCACTCGGGTAGGCGTTTTGCCGGTTGCGGGCTGTGTCTTTTGTGAAGGTATTTTTATAGTGTGTCTTTATGACAGATAATCGTTCGGTGTTAGGCAAGGGGGTGTTTGAATCCGTTGTCTGTTCCAATAAACAAATTGGGGAGAGGTTCTATCGTCTTGGCTTAGAATTTTCGGGAGCAGGTGCTGAGGCTTTTGGCGGCGTCAAGGCGGGTCAGTTTGCACAGTTAGACCTGAGTGGTACCGCCCTACCGACGGCGGAAGCGATACCGGAAGATTTGGTGGATGCGGCCCGTCGAGGGATAATTCTCCGGCGGCCTTTTAGTTTTTGTGATGTCACGAGAAAAGATAACAAGACGCGAGTTGAGATTCTTTATTGTGTTCTTGGTCCGGCGACGTTGCGGATGACAACATTGTCGGCGGGTGACAGGGTCAGCGTGATTGGGCCTTTGGGGCGTGGTTTTACGGTGCCGGAAGGCAAGGGGACGGCACTTTTGGTGGCCGGTGGGATGGGGGCCGGCCCCCTGCTTCATCTGGCGAAGGTGCTTACGGCGGAGGTACCTCGTATGGACGTGATTGCGTTTGCGGGTGCGCAGTCGAAGACGGAGTTACCTTTTGAGAGGCCGTTGGATGAGATTTCGCAGAATCTGGGATTTTCATTGGGAGAATTTGCTGATCACGGAGTAAGATCGCATGTGGCGACGGATGACGGTACGGCCGGGCATGAAGGGCTTGTGACGGATTGCTTTTCAAAATGGCTCGGCCAGCAAAACCTGGCTGCGAAGGATACGATTATTTATGCGTGTGGTCCGGAGGCAATGCTGGCACAGGTTGCTGAGATTGCGAAGAACAAGGGTATTGATTGCGAGGTGAGTATGGAGCGGCGGATGGCTTGCGGGATTGGGCTTTGCCAGAGCTGCGCGGTGGAATGTCGGGTGAACGGTTCAAACAGAACCATCTATAAATTGTGCTGTGAGGACGGGCCGGTCTTTGACGGCCAAGAAGTAGTTTTTGGTTCGTAGTTATATGGAAGAAGGCGTTGATATTTCGGTAGAGTTTGGTGGTTTGAAGCTGGCTAATCCGGTGTTTACGGCATCGGGGACGTGCGGGTATGCGGATGAGCTGGCTGATTTTATGGATATGAACGCCTTGGGCGGATTTATAACCAAGAGTATTACGCGAAAGCCGAGGAAGGGGAATCCTACACCGAGGATTGTCGAGACGGATTCGGGGATGCTTAACGCCATAGGGTTAGCGAATATTGGTCTGGACAAGTTTATTGAAGAGAAGCTGCCTGCTCTGGAAGGCATAAGTGGAGCGGTTTTTGTCAATGTGGCAGGTGAGACGATTAACGATTATCTGTCTGTGGTGGAGCGGTTGGCGGGAGAGAAAGCGATAGCGGGGTTTGAGTTAAATATCAGCTGTCCGAATGTGGCGAAAGGCGGGATGAGTTTCGGGACTGAGCCGGCGCAGGTCACTGAGATTACTTCTGCGGTGAAAAAGGCTGCGGGAGAGAAGGTTTTGATGGTAAAGCTTTCGCCCTGTGTTACGGACATCAGCGTGATTGCTCGTGCGGCAGTGGAGGCCGGGGCTGATGCGCTTAGTCTGGTGAACACATTCACGGCGATGGTCATAGATATTGAGAAGCGTGAGGCGGTTTTGGCGAACAGGACGGGTGGACTGAGCGGGCCAGCGATAAAGCCAATAGCAATATATCTTGTTAATAAAGTTTATAATGAGGTAGCGAAGAAAAACGGGACACCGATTTTGGGTTTGGGGGGAATCAGGACGGCGTCGGATGCCGTTGAATTTGTTATCGCTGGGGCGTCAGCCGTGGGCGTTGGTACGGCGAATTTTATTGAGCCCGGCTGTGCGGTAAAAATTGTTGAAGGCATAAGAAAGTACTGCATTCGTAATAAAATAGAAAATATGAAAGAGTTGATAGGCTCGCTTAAGTAAACCCGGATGAGGCTATCTGCGGAGAGACCATGATGACTAGTAAGAAAGAATTGTTTGTTTTGGTTTTGGTGGCGGGTGTTTTTCATTTGGCTGAAGCTGGTACCGTAGCCAGTGCTCGGAGGGATTATCCTGTTCGGCCGGTGCCATTTACGGATGTTAAAATCGATGATGAGTTTTGGGCGCCGCGGCTGAAGACGAATCGTGAGGTGACGATTCCATATGATTTTGCCAAGTGTGAAGAGACGGGGCGTATTGCGAATTTTGACGTGGCTGCGGGCAAGATAGAGGGTAAGTTCCGGGGTAATTTTGGCTTTAACGATTCGGACGTTTTTAAGGTGATTGAGGGTGCATCGTATTCGCTTGCACTTTATCCGGATGCCGAGTTGGAGAAATATATAGATGAGCTTGTGGGAAAGATAGCGGCGGCGCAGACAGACGACGGGTATATATATACGGTGAATACTATAGGCGAATATGCGGACGAGATTTATTGTTGTGTGAGCGAGAAGCGATGGTCGGACTTGAAGAGCGGTCACGAGCTGTATAACTTCGGCCATATGTACGAGGCGGCGGTTGCGCATTATCAGGCTACGGGGAAGCGGAGTTTTTTAGATGTGGCTGTCAAGAATGCTGATTTGCTTTGTCGGGTGTTTGGCCCCGGCAAGAATCGCGGCGTTCCCGGTCATCAGGAGATTGAAATTGGTCTTGTGAAATTGTATCGGGTGACGGGTGATGATAAGTATTTGAAATTGGCGAAGTTTTTTTTGGATGAGCGTGGGAACGCCAAGGGACATAAGCTTTTTGGCCCTTACAACCAGGACCATAAGGCAGTGGTCGAGCAGAGCGAGGCGGTCGGGCACGCTGTGCGGGCAGGTTATATGTATTCGAGTATGGCGGACGTTGCGGCGCTGACCGGCGATAATGATTACATCGAGGCGATGAAGAGGATATGGGAAAATGTGGTTTCGAAGAAGCAGCACATTACGGGTGGTGTCGGCGCCCGGCACAAGGGGGAATCGTTTGGTGATGATTATGAACTGCCGAACAAGACGGCGTATAACGAGACGTGTGCAGCGATAGCGAACGCGATGTGGAACCATCGGCTGTTTCTATTAAGCGGCGACGGGAAGTATATCGATGTATTAGAGCGGGTGCTGTACAACGGATTTCTTTCGGGGATATCGCTGGGCGGTGACAAGTTTTTCTATCCGAATCCGCTGGCCTCGGACGGCAAATACAAGTTTAACATAAATGAATCTGCGACTCGGAGGCCGTGGTTTGACTGCTCGTGCTGTCCGACGAACGTTGTCCGTTTTATGCCGTCGCTTGCCGGATATATTTACGCACACCGCGACAATTCTTTGTACGTCAATCTGTTTATCGAGGGCAGCGGGATGGTCAAGATGGGTGAGAATACTGTAAAGATAGTGCAAAAGACAGCTTACCCCTGGGAGGGACGTGTAAAGATAAAGGTCGAGCCCGAGCGTTCGGATGAATTTGCGGTTTGCGTTCGTATTCCGGGCTGGGCGCAAAATAGGCCTATGCCGAGCGAGCTTTACCGGTATCTCGACAAGGGTGATGAGAAGGTAGGGCTGAAGGTCAACGGTGCGGCGGTCAGGGTGGATATTGAGAAGGGATTTGCTCGAGTCAGTCGTAGGTGGAAGAAGGACGACGAGATAGACTTGAATTTGCCGATGCGGGTACGGCGGGTAGTATGCAATGAGAAGGTTGAAGCGAATTCAGGACGAGTGGCACTTGAGCGTGGGCCGGTTGTGTATTGTGCGGAGGGTGTGGACAACGGCGGGCAGGTGTTCAATATTGTTTTGTCCGATGATGTGAAGCTTAAGGCTGAATACCGCAGGGACATGCTGGGTGGTGTAACGGTAATTGTGGGCAAGGCCCGCGGATTGTATTCGAGTGCGGATGGTAAATTGGTGGAGACGAGGGAGCGTGAGTTTGTGGCGGTTCCCTATTATGCGTGGTCGCACAGAGGCATCGGTGAGATGCTGGTTTGGCTGCCGCGGCGGGTGATGTTGGATTTTAATGTGCTGTGAAGTGATTGCCGTGGGGAAATGGTTATAGAAGAATTTATCGGCTGAGAAGAGACGGGATTAAGAATGGAGACGTTGAAGTTATTACGTGATTATTTTCCGACGGCGGTATTTACAGGCAAGTGCCTTTTGTTTATAAGCGAGGACTGGCGAGTTGAATTGACCGAGCATAAGGAAGGAGATTTCAGCAAGGCCGAGGCCAGTCCTGCGATTATACGTGTTAGAATCTCAAAGAAGACATTGAATGAGGGTTTTGTGGCGGGGCATTATGAGGATTTCCAGCTTGCTTCGTTGAATGAATTAGCTGAGCAGATTGAAAAGTATGTTCAATCGGCGATTGGTACGAACCTCAGGGAAGATTTTGAGTAGCGCTGTGATTCGAGAAGTTGAGGGGGGTGTGGTTTTTACGGTAAAGATAGTGCCGGGGTCCAGCCGGACGGGTGTTTCGGGGCTATTCGACGGGATGGTGAAGATAAAGGTTTCGGCACCGCCGGAGAAGGGCAAAGCGAATCGATGTCTGGTGGAATTTTTGGCGAAGCAAGTCGGTGTTAAGAAGAATGCTGTGAATATAGTCTCGGGAGAGACTAATCCAGTGAAACAGGTGCGAGTTTTTGGCGTCTCGGCCGAGGCGCTATCTCAAAAACTGGGTTTGGAGAAATAAGGGTCGTAGTTAATGGCTGACGAATCGGGTTTACTTCAACAAGAGCACGCCGCGGAGGAGACTTCACTTAAGTATATGCTGAAGTTGGCGGGGCCGATGATAATAACGACTATATCGTTCACAATTATGCAGTTTGTGGACAGGCTGATGGTATCTCGTTTGGGGACGGAGGCATTGGCGGCGATTTTGCCGGCGGGTTTTATAAGTTTTATCCCGGCGAGCTTTGTGGTGGGTGTATATGCGAGCATTGCGACGTTTGTGAGCCAGAGTCTGGGCAGAGGAGAAACGAAAGACTGCTCGAGTTATTGGTGGCAGGCGATATATATGGGTTTGGCGTATTCGGCGGTTGTTCTGGCGATTATGTGGCCTGCGGCGCCGTGGGTGTTCAGGCTGCTGGGGCATGAGCCGGAAGTCGTCGGAATGGAGGTGATTTATCTTCGAATCATGCTCTATGCTAATGCGGTGGGCGTGTTTGTGTGGGCGAGCAATCAATTTTTTATGGGGATTCACCGGCCTATCATCATGATGTATGCGGCGCTGGTCGGACAGGTGGTCAATGTGGCGGCCAACTATATTTTAATTTTCGGCAAGCTGGGATTTCCCGCGATGGGTATTGCGGGCGCGGGCTGGGGGACGTTTATCGGGATAATGGTGGGAGCTGCGATAAGAATGGCCATGTTTCTGGGTGGTGATGTGAACAGGGGTTTTCAGAGCAGACGAACGATGAGATTCGATTCCGGGAAGATGGGTGACCTTTTGAGGGTGGGGCTTCCGGCCGGGGTTGAATTGATGTTGAACGTGGCGTTTTGGGGAGCGATTTTGTTCTGGCTTGTGGGCAAGTTCGGCAAGGAGGCACTGGCCGCGACGAGCGCGGTGCTTTCGTGCACGCATGTCTCAATTATGCCGGTTGTGGGTCTTAAGATAGCTTTGAGCGCGGCGGTAGGCAAGTCAATCGGCGGAGACAGGAAAGACGTGGCAGTGAAACAAACAGGGGTGTGTCTGCGAGTCGCACTTATCTATATGGGGCTTGTGGGTCTGTGCTTCTTTATCTTTAGAGAGGCCCTAATGGGGGTGTGGTCATCTGACGATAAAGTAATTGGTATTGGCGTTGATATTTTGATTTGTGCGGCGATATACCAGGTTTTTCACGCAGCCAGGACTATTTACAGCGGCTCGCTGCGTGGGGCGGGAGATACATTGTGGCTTGCGATTGCGTCGGCATTGGGAGCAGTAGTGGTATTAGGACTGGGGGGGGTGCTTATAGTTGAGTTTTTGCCGGGGCTTGGGTCGTTGGGTCCGTGGATAGCCGCGACGCTAAGTATTATTGCAGTGGGTCTTGCGAATCGCTGGCGTTTTAAGAGTAACAGCTGGATGGAGATAGATTTGTTCAAGAGCCGCCGCGTAGGTGTGCCGGTCGAGAACGGAGCGGTGGTTGAGTAGCACACAGCGGCGCGAGCATCGTATTGTATAGAAGGATTTGCAAGATAGTTAAGCCGAATGGAAGATTTATGAAGAAGGTTTTGGTCTCAATCATTTGTATTTTGTTGATTACGGGGCCAGCAGCTTTTGGCCGAGGTCAGCCTCTAGCCAACGAGAATAAAAGCGGTCTTTACGCAAAATCAATCGAACAAGTGCTGCGGCTGGACGAGGAAGAGGTGGACCTGGCCACGGCTGCCTTGATTATTTCGGAGCGGTGGAGCGATTTGGTTTACGGGCGCAGATATGTGCTGGACCTTGATGATATGGCACTGGAGATTCTTGACAGGCTTGAGACCAAGGGGGTGCGGGCAGATTACAGGGCGATTGCTGTGATAAATGGCTATTTGTTTGATGAACTGGGATTCAAGTCGGTTAAAGAAGCGAGCGACCCGAATGATTTGTTTTTGCACTCTGTGCTGGACAGGAAGCGGGGGTATTGTTTGAGTCTTTCGATTCTGTACCTTTCGTTGGGTGAGCGGCTCGGACTGGCTTTATATGGTGTGGTCGTGCCGGAGCATTTTTTTGTCAGATATGATGACGGACGGGTGCGCTTCAATATAGAAACAACCGGCAAAGGCGGAAATGCGCCTGACGAACATTACATGAACAAGTTCAAGGTGCCTGAGGATGACGAGGGCATTTATATGCTAAACCTTAACAAGATTCAGACATTGGGCTGTCTTTTTAATAATCTGGGCAATACATACAGTGAGGTCGGCAACATAGACGCCGCCCTGCTGGCGCTTGAGCGGGCGGTCGAGATAAATCCATCACTGGCGGAGTCGCGGACGAATCTGGGCAATGTATATCTGCGGAAAGACAGGACGGAGGACGCGATATACGAATACAGGGCGGCGCTAAGGATAAAACCGGAGGACGCGAAGACGCATAACAACCTGGGAAATGCGTACACCAAAAAAGGATGGTTAAATGACGCGATTGGGGAGTATACATACTCGATTGAACTGGACCCGAATTTTTCGGAGGCGTATAAGAATCTGGCGAGCGTTTATTACGAGCAGGGTATGTTCGGCCGGGCGTTATCGCAGTTGCGAGAGGCGATAAGTCTGGAGCCGAGAGATGTGAGCTGTTACAGTCAAATGGGAAATGTTTATCACGAGATGGGCAGATATGAGGAGGCGATATTCCAATATGAAAAGGCCTTGAAGATTAAACGTGACTTTGCTGACGCACATTATGGTTTGGGTCTTTGCTATAACAAGTTGGGTCGGGTGAAAGATGAGATTCGAGCGTACAAGAAGGCTTTGGCTATTGAGCCTGATAAAGTGGCCGCGTTGGCGAATTTGGGTAACGCGTATTTCAATCAGGAGAAATATGATGCGGCTATTGAACAGTACAGACAAGCTGTTCGGGTAAAACCCGACGACGGTGCGCTTCGTTATAATCTTGGGGCGGCGTATTCCAACAAGGGCGAGTATCAGCAGGCGGTTATAGAGTACAGAAAAGCGGTTGAGCTGGAGGCGCAGATGGCTGATGCGCATAACGGGCTGGCCTTTGCGTACTTCAAGTTAGGGAAGCATGCTTTGGCGGCCGAGCATATAAGAACCGCCGAGGAATTAGGGGCGGAGATTTCTGAAGACCTGCTTGCCGCCATTGAAAATGAATTACGATAGAATGAGTAACTGGCAACAGAAGATTCGAAGGAACCGTTGAGGCAAATAGTGTCATGGGTTGATATGGCGGCTTTTGGGGGGCACCGACAATCGTGGGTGAGTGTGCTAAGGGGGCTCTATCCAGCTTTGAGATAGCAGGCCACGCGATAAAATCATTGATATTGGTGTGGTAACAGTGTATATTAGTGTTGTTGGATAAATTTGCTTTGGAGGATTTTGCAGTGTGGATGGTTAGAACGATAATTGCGGTTGTTATGGCCGGTTTACTGGTAAGCAGTCTGCGTGCGGAAGAAATGGACGTCAATGACCTCGCGGGATACTACGGATTTGAGGATATGGAGGTAATCAAATTAGACTGGGGCATAAAGGCTTTGAGAATAGCCGATTTTAATGGCGACGGCCGCAATGATATTGCCGTGGCGAATAACAGGAAGGCCAAGATAGAGCTTTTGATTCAAAAAGAAACTATCGGACCGGGCGAAACAGAGGTAGCTGTTGACCCCGAGGATGTTGATATAAATGCAATTGTCTCCCCTACCCGGTTCGACAAGCAGGCTGTAGCGGTTTCACAGAAGGTGTACAGTTTCGTTTGTGGTGATTTGAATTCTGACGGGATGATGGATCTGGCGTTTTATGGTGAGCCGAAGGGGTTGTATGTCATATTGCAAAAGGTGAGTGAGGCTGAGGCTGGGAAGGTACGGAGATTAAACTGGCGTACGAGGAAAAAAATCAAGATTGACGATGGTCTTGTGACTTCGGATGTGCTGGTGTGTGCGGACTTAAATAATGATGGAGCGGATGATTTAGCCTTGGCTGGTCGGAATGCGGTCTATTTGGTTCTGCAAAAAGGGGACGGTTCTCTGGCTGAGCCGGTCAAATATCCTACAACTGCGCTTACACGATTTGTGGAAGTTGGGGATTTGAACGGCGATAGTACAAATGACCTTATCCTCATAACAAATGACGGCGAGAAACCGGTCCACGTCAGATTTGGTCTTGAGAGCGGGGCATTGGGTCCGCAGGAGCGGTTTTTTATTGAGAACCCGTTTGCAGGGCAGGTTTATGACTTAGATGGGACAGACGGTGATGAAATACTGACTGTTGACAGCAGAAGCGGGCGGTTAATTTGTTATGAATATACCTGTGAAAAAGAAGCTGATGCAGATTGGCCAATACTGTTTTATCCTCTTGCTTCCGGTGAGGGAAGTGACAAGCGGGATTTAGCGGTTGGTGATTTTGACGGTGACGGACTGGCTGATATTGTGATAAGTGACCCGGGAGCGGCGGAACTTATTTTTTACAAGCAGGCGGCAGGGCTCGGGTTGTCTGAGCCGGTCAGGTTTCCGGCTTTTGCCGATATTGAGAGTTTGTCTGCTGCAGAGATCGACGGCGACGGCAGGACCGAGATTGTCGTTTTGAGCGTTAAGGAGAAGGTAATCGGTCGCGCTGATTTTGAAGAGGACAGGTTATCGTTTCCCAAACCTGTTGAGATAGTTGGCGAGCCATTGGCGATGGACATTGCCGACGTTGACCATGATGGCAGTATTGACTGTATCTATGTATCCAAGGACGCCGCTGATGTCAGGGCTCTGAGGGTGATTTATAATCTGGGGGAGGCAGACGAAGTGGAGGAGCGGCTTGCCAGTGCCGGCGAGGATGATGCAGCCGGGCCTGCTCTGGAGCTGAAAGAGCTTGCTTCCAATCCTGATGGTTTGAGGGTTCTTGATGTTGACCAGGACGGCCTGGAGGACGTTTTGATATTTGTGAAATACGAACTTCCTACATTGGTCCGGCAAACAGAGAGGCGCAAATTTGAGCTGGTTGATTCGCCGGGGGCGCGGGTGAGTCTGATTAAGGATGCGTCTCTACGGTCGATAGCAGTCGCGGATATTGATGAACAGGCTGGTGAGGAGCTGCTGTTGGCGCAGAAGAATTTTGCGAGGAGCCTTGTTTTTGCAGGAGGTGAAAGCTGGAGCATTGTCGACCAGTACAATGCGCGAGGGAGGGAAAATAAGATATGGGCGGTTGCCGCTTTTGATATCGACGGTGAAGATCCAGGTTCTCGCCCTTCTATTTTGCTGCTGGATGGTGCCAAGGGGCAACTTCAGGTACTGCAGGCTGGAGAAGATAAGACGTACCGGTTTGAGAGAGAATTGAATGTTGGCAGGTGGAATGCGGCGAAGCACCTAAAGATGCTGTTTGGGCCGCTTACGGGCACTGAGGTCAAGAGCATTCTGTTGTTCGACAGCGATAAGTTTGCGCTTATAACGCCGCCGGTCGGTAGCGATGTCCGTCGTCAATTAGAGCAGAAGTTTAGTTATGAGACGAAAATAAAAGATGGCGTGTATGGTAATCTGCAGGGCGGGGACATTAACTCTGACGGCCGGGCCGATATTATAATGGTCGAGTACAAACGTAATCATATTGAAATACTGGCACTTGACAGCGAGATGAAGCCGGTTCCTGCGATGCGCTTTAAGATATTCGAGCAAAAGGGTCACCGCGGCAGCAAGAAGCGCAGTAAGTCCAGTGTTGAGCCGAGGGAGCTGAAAGTCGATGACGTTACGGGAGATGGTAAAGACGATTTGGTAACTGTGATCCACGACCGTATAATTATTTATCCTCAAGATTGATTTTGCATTTCGGCTATGCGGCAGGATGACAATATTCTGAACCTGCTTAGAGAAAAGGGCGCGGAAGCGGCTCGTGTAGCTCGGCGTGCGGTGATATTGCAGCCGGGCGCGATTGGTGACTGTGTGTTGACTCTGCCCTTAGCAGCGTTTATGAAGGAAGCTCTTGGCTTGGGCGGGGTGGATATTGTTGGCCATACGGACTATATCGGGGTTTTGCCCGGCAGGACGTGCGTGGATGGCATCCAGTCCATAGATTCAGTGGACTTGCATCGATTGTTTGCTGAGACGAAGGCGTTTGACCTTGCGGACAGGGACCCTTTGGTAAATGCTTTTGCGGATTATGCCTGGGTCGTGACGTTTTTGGGTGAGCCGGGTAGCAATTTTGAACAGAACCTGATATTTACTGTTAATTGCAGCCACAGTGCGGAGGTGATAACTTTATCACTGAAGCCCTCCAAGAAGTTCTCAACACACATAAGTGAGTTTTACATACAGGAATTTATCGCTCAAAGCGGTCTGTCTCTGGAGGGCTGGCGCGTTCGGACGGACGAGCGCTTAATAAGGGCAAGCCGAGCAGATGTGAAGAGGGGCAGGGAATTGCTGAAAGAAATAGAAGTTGATTTTTGCGCGAAGTTGGTGGTGATTCAGCCTGGCAGCGGTGGATTACAGAAATGTTGGCACCTGGAGAATTTTTTGTCTGTGGCCGAGGAACTTGGCTCAAAAGGAACTGAGGTGGTATTTCTGCTCGGTCCGGCTGAGCTGGAGCGATTCAGCGAAGCCGCAGTTAAAGATATAAACAGGGTATCGAAATACCTGACGGATTTGCCTTTTACGGGCGTTTTGGGGCTTTTGAGTTGTGCGGACGGGTTTGTGGGTAACGACAGCGGCATTACACATTTGGCTGCGGCTCTGGGTGTCAGGACGTTGGCAGTTTTCGGCACGACTAATCCTGATGTGTACAGACCGATCGGGCCGTCTGTAACGGTGTTTGCGAGCGGTGGCGCAGGTTTTGCCAAGAAGCCTTCTGCAACTTTGCAGCAGGAGCTTCTTAGGGCGTTGATGGTGTAACATTAGAAGTAGGTTTGGACTGCGGTAGTTTTGCAGCTTTCCCTAGCGCAATAGAAGATGTGTGAGAGGTCTGCTGCGATAATGGCAGAGTCCTTATTCTGTGAATTGTCTTGAGGATCGGATTGCGCAAAAAACAGCTCTGTTCTGGTTTATGAGGTTTGAGTGGTTGACCGGGCCGGCGGTTTTGCTATAATGAGGCGGTTTTGCTATTTGGCGATAGGTTGTAAGGGCTTGCGATAGAAATGAGGACGTTTATATGAAGACCAGGACTTTGGGCGAATTAGCCGAATACGTGGGCGGCAGAGTTTGCGGTGATCCCAACGTAGTAATAAGTTCGGCCTCAACGCTTGGGCGGGCAGGCGAGGGAGAAATCAGCTTTTTAGCCAACAGCAAATACGAAAAACAGCTTCGGACGACGAAGGCCAGTGCGGTAATCGTAGGCAAAGAAATGGCTAATACGTCGGTTCCTCTTCTGGTGGCTGATGACCCGTACTATGCTTTTATGCAGATCATGGTGTTACTGCATGGTCATCGAAAGCATAAGAAGGTGGGTATCAGCCCGCGGTCCTTAATTTCGGACAGTGCGAAGATTGGCGCCGACTGTCATGTTCATGATTTTGTAACCGTAGCCGATGAGGCGAGGGTCGGAGACGGCTGTATAATTTATCCCGGTGTACATATAGGCAAGGGCGCGCAAATCGGCAATGACTGCATAATCTATCCCAATGTGGCCATTTACGATGGTTGCAGGATAGGCAATCGTGTGATTATAAATGCTAATTCGGCAATCGGCGAGGATGGATTCGGCTATGCCAGCCATAAGGGCGTGCATCACAAGATACCTCAGATTGGTATTGTGATTATAGAAGATGATGTGGAGATTGGTGCGTGTTGTGGAGTCGAGCGAGGTACACTCGGCGATACGGTTATAGGTCAAGGCAGCAAGTTAGGAGACCTGGTTGCGATAGGTCACGGCGCAAAGGTCGGCGCGCATTGTCTGCTGGTAGCGCAAGTTGGCATTGCCGGCTCGACGACTCTCGGCCATCATTGCATGGTTGGTGGTCAGGTTGGTATCGTGGGCCATGTCTACATTGGGAACAATGTTACGATTGCCGCACAAGCTGGTGTCATCAACAATGTGCCTGATGGCAAGGTGGTATTGGGGGCACCGGCTATTGAAGCAAATCAAGGCAAGCGGGCGTACAGTATGATTCAGTACCTGCCTGAGATGCGGCAGAGCATTCGGGACCTTCAAAGTCGTATTGAGCGGATTTCCTCGTTTGTGGAATCGGATTTTGAGGATTCAGATATTTGATAGTCATCTGATTATTCGTCGGTGATATTTTGATTTATTAGAATGCGAGTCAGGAGCCGGTAACTGCAGCGTAGTCCGTACCATTATGAATAGTCCAGATGTGGTTGGTTTAATTGCTGGAGAGGGTAGATTGCCATTTCTTGTGGCCAGGGGCGCTAGACTGAGGGGGTTAAGGATAATTTGCGTAGGTTTGGCGGATAGTGTAGAATCGAGGCTGGCTGCCGAGGTTGATATTTTTTACTTGGTTGCGCTTGCCCGGCCAGGGAGTTGGATTCGGAAGTTAAGAAGGCATGGTGTAAGCAGAGCGGTTATGGTCGGTCGGGTCGCCAAATCGCGGCTTTTTACGCCTCGCCGAATTCTGCGGTATCTGCCTGATTGGCGGGCATTTAGAATATATTACTGGCGGCTGCGCAGTAAGGAGAAACAGGATGATGTGCTTTTGGGCGCTTTGGCTGACGAATTGGCCAGTGGCGGAATAGTATTGGAGAATTCGATGGTGTACTGCAAGGAGTATATAGCGACAGCGGGTGTGATGACAGAACATCAGCCAGGTTCAGGAGTTAAAGGTGATATAGAGTTTGGCTGGCAGATAGTCAAGAAGCTTGGTGAACTGGATATAGGCCAGGCAATTGCGGTAAAGGAAAGAGCGGTACTTGCCGTTGAGGCGATAGAAGGCACGGCGGCGATGATCGAGCGTGCGGGGCAATTTTGTAAATCTGCAGGCTGGACGCTTATCAAGTGCTCGAAGCCAAGTCAGGATATGCGATTTGATGTTCCTTGCGTGGGACCTGATACTATTAAAGGCTTGGCTGAGAACGGAGGCAGGTGCCTGGTTGTAGAGGCTGACAAGACGATAATTATTGACAAGCCGGCTACAATAAAGCTTGCGGATGAATTGGGCATAGCTGTTCTGGGGTGTTGAGTTGCTGTGATTTTGCAAAAGTACTTGTAGTAAAGTGACATCATATGGCTGAATTTCCTTTTCAACCTTCAGTTAAACACGTTTATCGAAAGAAAGGTCTGGAGGAGTGTCTGCGAACAAATAAGTGGTATGTGCAAATCAAGTCTGTTGGGTACCGTGCCGGGTTTGACAGGAGTTTTTGTAAGGAGCCGGAGGTACTTGATTTTATAGAAAGGATAGATACACTGATGGATGGGGGGCAGATTCTCAAAAGCGGCGATACTTGCTACGTATCGAGGGTGATGTGGAACTGCAAAGACGTGGTGGTCAAACGATATAATCACAAGGGATTTATCCACTCGGTACGTCACACAATAAAGAAGTCGCGTGCCCTTCGAGGGTGGCTGCACGGACATCGACTTGGGATGCTCAACATACCGGCGCCGAAGCCGCTGGCCTATGTCGAACGGCGCAAGGGGTTGCTTTTATGGCAGTCTTACCTGGTTACCGAGTATGTTGGGGGACAGAAACTTTATGATTTTCTACGAAATGACGGGACAGGTGAACAAGAGCGTTCGCGGGTGATTGAGCAGGTTGCGGAACTGTTTGAGAGGCTGGGAAAATATCGTATCACTCACGGGGACCTGAAGCATACGAATATTTTGATTTCAGGTCTTAACGCTGTTCTGACCGACCTTGATGGGATGAAGGTGCATAGGTTTAATTGGGCCTATAAAATCTGGCGGGCGAAGGACGTGGCTCGGTTTCTAAGAAAAGCGGAATTTTCGCCGGCATTAAACGACTATTGTCGGATGTTAATTTTCGGAAAGAGCAGCGCCGGCGGGAAGTTCAGTGGTGATTTTCATAAGATACGGGTGTCCGACTGGACGGTTCAGATTCGGAAGGATTTCCCCAAGAGTGAGATTGGAAATCTGATTTTGTTGGGTGGACGAGCTGCCTGCGGGTCAGGACAGGTTGGCAGAGTGCGGTCATCTGATTATACGCGTGTATACAGATGTAGTGTTACTTTTGACGGCGTAGAGCAGGTACTTTATTTAAAACGATACCTTTACCATTCGGTATGGGATTTTGCAAAGCGGCTTTTTCGGTCAAACCGGGCCAAATGCGCATTTAAAGCTTCGCTAATGCTGGAAAGAAGCGGATTTGATACTCCCTGCGTTGTGGGTCTGTTTGAGCGGCGCTTCGGCCCGTTTCGTACAGACAACCTACTTTTGACCAAAGAGGTCAAGGGTTCCATGAAGCTGGGGGCGTATCTTTCACAGTTTTGCAATCATGCAGGCAAGCAAAGACTACGGGAGAAGCGCCGGCTTATAACTTCTTTTGGCGAAACTGTGGGACGAATGCATGCAGAAGGCATTTTTCACGGTGATTTGGGGCAGGGTAATGTCCTGGTCCAGGAAGAAGGAGGCGGGTGGAGATTTTTCTTTATAGATAATGAGCGAACGAAGCGATTTCACCGTTTACCAAGTAGAATGCGCTTGAAGAATTTGGTACAGATTAATATGTTTTGGCGTGGCATTAGCAATACGGATCGAATGAGATTCTTCAGGTCTTATCTTCGCGGGAACCCCCACCTTCAAAGTCGCTGCGGCGAATTGGCGCAAAAAATAACCGTTAAGACGAATCGTCGTCGCCTTAGAAAGGATTGGCCTGGGAAATAAGCGTGCTGCGCACGGAGAGAGGATGCAAGCAACTGGTTGAGTATTAAGGTGTGTAGTATCTTTAAGCAGAGTAGAGTAACACCCCGATCAGGCATAACGGGTTGCTGAGATTTTGTAAATGGAGTTGTATGTCGCACAGTTGGTGCGCAAAAGACATGGTTCATCTTGCAAGTGTTGGGAGTTTATTTAGTGCGGATTGCCCTTGACTTTAACGCTGTTCTGGTCAACACGTTTTCAGGATTTTATTCATATGGCACAGGTTTGCTGTGGGGATTCGGTTCGCTCTCTGAAAGAATTGAGCTCATGCTTTTTTATTCTAAGCGGTTTGGCAAGGAAGCGCAAAAGGTCAGAGACGAATGCTTGGAATGGGCCCAACTGAAGCCGACTACTATCAAGATGCGCTGGTTAGAAGATCTCTGGCGGTACAGCAGTTATCCTAAGTTAGAATCATTCACGGGGGCTTTCGACATTTATCATTGCTTTCATCATCTTATGCCGGCGACTAAATGCGGACTTCGTATGATGACAGTGCACGACTTGCGGCGATACAAGCTTCCTGAGTTGTATAAACAATCTAAGCTGGACCGATTTGAACTGGCCGTAAAACGTGCGGAGCATTTCATAGCAGTGTCGGAGTCGACGAAAAATGACCTCTGTAGTATCTTTGACATATCGGAAGATAAGGTGGATGTTGTTTACTTGGCTGCTGGTGAAAAGTTCATGCCTCTGTCAGGTGCGGAGAAGGCCCGAATTAAAACCAAACTTAGCTGGCAAGCGGGAGTATCATTACAAAATTACGTGATAGCGTTTTCGTCACCGGACAGCCGGAAAAATATATGGCGAATAATCCGGGCATTCAAGGTCGCCCGAAAACAGTTACCCGCTGACATGAAGCTGGTTATTATAGGAAATCTTCCAAAGTACAATACTGAGCATAATTGTGAGCGTATGCTGTTAGAGGACCAGGATGTTATTTTGGCAGGGACAGTTAATAATGTAACGAACTGGCTTGGTTGTGCGGACGGTCTGATCTTTGCGAGCCTTTATGAGGGCTTTGGTATACCGATTTTAGAGGCCTTTGCCTGTGGAATCCCTGTTATCACATCAAACCTATCTTCCATGCCGGAGGTGGCGGGAGACGCAGCTTTGTTGGTGGACCCTTATGATGCGGAAACAATATCGCAGGCAATTATTAAAATGTTCGATGATGGCGAACTGAGAAACAAGCTGATTGAAACAGGCCTGCGCAGAAGTAGTCTGTTCAGCTGGCACAAGACCGCTTCCGAAACGTTGGAAGTTTATAAGAAGCTTTTATGACGCTTTTGCCTAATTCTTTTTATAGATTTCATACGGTGCTACTTATAAAGTACCGCGTAAAGATTTCTGTAAAAGACTTTACATTTTGTCCCCCCTCTCAGCCATAAAAGGAACTTGTGGAGCATCGCACTTATAATTGACTTTAGTTTGCCTTTGAGGTTTTGCATTCTAAACTGGTTGAGCATTTCGATGCGGGAGAAGCCCGCCTGCCGAGCTACTTGTTCAATACTTTGTTCGGTGAAACCGGTTCGATGGGTAAAGTCATCACAGAAATGACCTTGAGACATAAGGTTAGACATATTCGGCGTTCGGATTACCATAAAGCCGTTATCCGACAAGCTTTTGTGTAAGACTCTTAGGGAGTCTATCATCTGTTTTTTGCTTATATGTTCGAATACATTCCATAGAAATATAATATCGTACTTTAGGGAATGTTGTTTCAAATATTCTATTCCATCGGCAACTATGAACTCAACGTCGACCCTTGATTTAGCTATTTCTATTAGTTTTTCGTTCAAATCAATACAAGTGACATCCTTGAAACCTTCTCGTTTCAAAAAGTAAGCAAGGAAACCGCAACCGCAGCCCAAATCCAACACCTTCTTATTTTTTCGCCCCGACAAAAGCGGCGACAACTTTTTGTTAAATCCCTTGCAGTGCTTTTTGTACTCCTCTTCCGCGACATCATTACTGTCCAGATAGAACCTGTCATAGTCTGAATAGGCGGCATTATTCTTAATCACACACATTATAGTGTCATCCTTGCGTACGATGATGGCAGCGGTTTTGGAGGTGACCAGTCAGGCATGGTGTCATCTGTCCTGGACTTGGTCAGAGCTTTTACGAGACCAAGGTAAGCTGCGATATCAAGTTTATTGTAAGAGATAGCCCGCCTAAACATGAAAATCGCCGCTTTAAATGCGCTGGCACTATAATAACGTAAGGCGACACTTCTACAGGCCCTACCGATTCTCGTCTTGGCTGCGGCTCTGGAGACGATGTCACTACCTCCCAATTCGTAATAAAATCTCTCCAATAATCTTACCTGATTATGATTTATTCGATGTACACCCTTGTGCCGCGTGAGACTGTTCTCTTGTATTCTGCGGACGGCGTTAGTATCGGGTGCGTACACAAATTTTGTTTGCAAAGATAACCTCAGAAAGAAATCCGTATCTTCATAATTCTCCAAGCTTTCATCAAAGTAAAAACCGTCTAAAATCTGCCGGCGAATAACCGAACATTGACATGTAACAAAGCCTCTCCTAAATAGGAATTTTTCTATCCAACCGGACTTGCAGTACTTGGACCTGTAGCCTCTAGCAACAGTTCCATCGGTGCGAACCTTAGTAAGCGCACTGTATGCAATGCCATAGTCAGGGGCGCTATCCAGTCTTGAGGTCATAACCGCCAGATATTCGTTTGGCCATAAATCATCCGAATCCAGAAATGCTATGTATTCACCCTCGGCTCTGTCTATGCCCCAATTTCGTGCGCTGGCGGCACCTCCATTTTCCTTATAGAAGTACTTTATCCTATCATCATCTATCTGGGCGATGACAGAACGTGTGTTGTCGGTTGAGCCATCATCTATGACGATAACCTCGAAATCAGTAAAACTCTGCTGCAAAATGCTTTCAACGGCATGCTTTATGAGGTTGCTTCGATTATACGTTGGAATAATAACGCTTACTTTTCGCACGTTTATATTACCTCGTAATCTTTCTCATACGATTTGCTCTGTTTGGGTCTTTCGTTAGTCCAAATAGCCCAGTTCTGCAAGGCGTTTTGCCACAACGGCCTCCTCTGTTGCGGAGAGCCGCTTCTTTTTAGGAGGCACGGCAGCCGATTGGTCTCCTTGGCGCTGATATTCTATTTTTATCTGCTGCGAGAATATGTCCTCCAAGACCTTGCCATTCATATAGCACGGTACTTTTGCTCCCAGGGCGGCGTATAGCGTTGGGGCGATATCAGCTATATGTGCCCGCTTATTTCCAGCACTTTTGACAGCTTGGCCCCAAAAAACGAAAATACCGTTCGGGTGATGGGTGCCTTGAAGTGACTCGGCGGGAAGAGGTTCGACATAGCCACTCTTTTCCGACATTCTTGACCTGAGAAAATACCCAGGCTGTGGTATTAATATCAAATCGCCGAAACGTTCTGCGTCAATGTCCTCAACATGATATATTTCTGCTGGTGTGGCGACTCGCTCGAAGATCGGCCTGCCTGTTACAGGACAAGCAACTTCTGAGAACCGCCTGCGCAGGTCTTCAACTATATCGTCGTATTCTTTTCCCGGGGTTACACATCCATATGGTTGACGGCCTTTGACATTCAGATAAACGTATCCACTAATCTCGGTGTGTATTACAGCAGCCTTTGACCGCTTCCAGTCTATGCGGCCCTTGAGCTCTATATGTGCCGGGGCGCTTTTCGCAGAAGACAAAGACCGCACATTCAGACACAATCGGCGAATTAAACGACGGTACAGTCCTTGAAATCTCATATAACCCCAACGATATAAGAATGTGTTTGGCATAACGTCGCATGTCTGGTGTATCATGCCGTGGTCGCTTACCATCGCCACTAATAATTTGTCTGTGGCAGCCAAATCCAATAAATCACCCATGATTTGGTCGAGCCTGTTGAACATCCGGAATATCCTGTCGCGCTGTAAAGGGTATTCATCCCGCATGTCTTTGGCGATGTACGGCCACATGTAGTGTCCCAACTTATCGAGGTCCTGGAATTCAACCATCATCACAGACCAGTCCACTTCTCTGGTTACTAATCTTGCGACCTGCAGGCGCTGCTCGAGACTGCGTTCAACGATGGTGATTATGCTTTCAAGTTGAGCGGGAGTATAGTTTTCGGCTTTATCCCACCTTCCAACAATATCGTAGTCTGGTATCTGGTGTAACAGTTTTTCCCTGAATTCATTTGGGTATGTGAAGATACCAGGAGAGCCATGCCCAGCGACCATAATGCCCCTGATTTCCTGACAGGGGTACGTCCAGGGCACGTTTATACTGACCACTTTGAAGCCTTGTGTGCTGAGTTCCTGCCAGATGTTTGGGACGAGACAACCGGTGGCGTTGCCAATACTTATGCTGTCATCCTTGAAGGAGTATTCCCTAAAGCCGGCTATCCCGTGTGTCGGCGGCAAGCAGCCCGTAATGCAGGTGGTCCATGCGGCCGGTGTTATCGGTGGCTCAGTAGATTGAAGCACGCCGGAATAACCTTCGCTCTTCAATCTCTTCAGGTTGGGCATGCAGCGGTCTAAAAGAAGATCATCCAATACGTCCCATGTGGCGCCATCAATGCCGATAATCAGGACCTTCACATTAATCTCCTTTTTGAATGAGCACGCTTGACCCATCCTTGTGTTTTCTACGTAAAGTATAATGCATAGGAGGAAGACTTAATTACTTACATAGTTAATCAATATAGCCTAAATCCGCTAATTGTTGCTCAATCTGTTTCTCCTCTTCGATTGAATAGACGGCAGTATCCCTTGTTGTAGGCTCGGTCTGTTTTGTTTTGGTAAACGAGGGCTTTGGTGGCTGTTTAAAAATGCTTGTCAGGACTTTTCCGTCCATATCATCCGGGACAGGCAGGCCCATCAGGGCTAAAATGGTGGGGGCAACATCCTGTATATTGGCCTCGAACTGAGTATTACTCTTAATTTGCGGCCCGGCCGCCATCCATAAACCTTTGAGCAGATGCGTTCCTTCAGCCCGCTCTGGGACAGTTCGTTTGACCACCCAGCTGTGACGAATACGCTTGTTTACCCTCATACCTTCCGGAGGGACAAGCAAGAGGTCGGGATGGGCCCATGGCGTCTTGCTGGGACCATATACTGTTTCGGGCTTTATAACATCGCTGAATAGTCTCTCCCCTGTCTCGGGGTCTGTCGCAGCGAGGAAACGTTCAGTTAGATCTTCTCGTAAGGCATCATACTGTTCTCCCGGCTCGACAATTCCGTTGGGCTGCCGACCGCGTACATTGAGATACAAATGGCCCCACATCACGGCCTGGCATACAGCGGCCTTTGTTTTTGACCAGTCAATGCCGAGCTTCTCGTCGACATATCGGGCCGGGCGAGTGTATTTATCCTTGTAACGAACCTTCTGGTACTCCCCGTAAAGCCGCTTGCCCAACCGCCTCAGGGGATTATCCATAGTGATATATCCCCATTTTTGTAAGAGCTTGTTGGCCCTGACCCATCCTCGCGTAGTCCCATGCCCGTGGTCGCTCATTATTATGACGTCGGCGTTGCGGTCTCCAGCGAGGTGAAATAGACTGCCCAAAGCGCGGTCCAGTTTTGAAAAAATACCAGCTACGCGGTCACGACGCTCTGGATATAAATGAGATGATTCGGGATTCATATAAGGCCACATTCTGTGCCCTATATCCGTATGTGGGAAGACTACCATAAAAAAGTCCCAATCGAGCTTTTTATCAACGAGGTTGACAGCCTGGTGGTAATCATCGATTGTACGCATGCATTCCTTTACCATGCTCTCAAATGCCGGTGCATTCCGCACATGATGACGTTTCGGAGCGTGGTTGAGGTAGTCCGGGACGCACTTGAGCAGGTCGGCCTTGAACGCTGTCGGATACGTGTATTGACTTGATCGGTTGGGAACGTTGTGACCGGCGATGAGTATTCCATTGACCTTTTCCGGCGGATAAGTCATGGGAACATTTACAACAGCAACTTTACGGTTTTGCTCGGAAATAATCGCCCAAAGGCTTTGAGCCTGGATGTCCGCTGCGCTGTTATACCTTAGGGAATTATCACAAAACCTGAATTGTTCAAAATCAAGGACATGGTGTTTTCCCGCCAGCTTTCCGGTCATGAAAGTGACCCATGCGGCGGGGGTGACCGGAGGATAGGCACTGACAAGCTCGCCGCTGCAGGATTTTTGCCAGAAGCAATGTAGGTTCGGCATGATGCCTGCCCGGCAGAAATGTCCAATGAAATTAAAGCTGGCGCCATCGAGGCCAATTACCATAATTTTATGCCTTGTGCTTGTCATTGACCTTATCTCACTGTCACATATCACCTACTGTCTTATTGTTAATCGCCTATATTTAGACCTGGTTCCAACTGTTTTCTATGTCTAAACAAACTTTGTTCTGCTTGTATCAATCCAGCGAATCATCTGTAAGTATACTCTGAATCGCATTTGATGACATTACTTTATCTACGAGCCGATGACATTTCCTTACAGTTTTTTTTCGCAGGGGAAATTCCCGCGGGTTGATGACCTGAGTGGCGTGGGCGAGATGTATGATATATTGGCCCATTACGGACGGGGGCAGCTCAACAGTTCTGTAGCCGCGCTCAAGTAGTTCGAAGTAGAGCTTCTTTCCGCTTGTCAGGCCTTTGTCCCTGTCTGCAAGAAACGACAAATTTTCACGGCGCAAGATGTTAGTTTGGTAGATACAACAAATTGTACGATTGTAATAGCGGTGTTTGCCGAGCAGGTCGGGTTCCCGAAGGATTTTTCGCCTGGAGGTTCTAAAATCGGTTACCTTCTTTAGTAGAATCTGCCACTTCGGCGCCAATTCTATTTTCCCGGAACTGACGCAGGCTATATTCTCATCATTGTCGAAGTGGCTAATCAGGTTGGTGAGCCAGTTGTTTTTCTGGACAAAGGTGTCGGAGTGCATCGAGACGAAAAATTCCGTGTTGCAGTTTTCAAGACCGAGGTCAAGGCCGCGGGCGTGGGCTACCCCCCCGGCCGGCTCATCCGGGTCTGGGTGCCGCTCAATTAGCCGAATCCAACGCAGGCGTTTCAGATACTCGATGGACTCATCCTGTGAACCATTATCAACCACGATGACCTCATAGGGATACCGGGTGAATTTACGGATGCTGCGCAGGGCCAGTCTCGTGAAGTCGAGGGTCCTGTAATTTACCACACATATTGTAGCTTTGCCTTTGATGAGCTCTGAGATCAACCGGACGGCCTTTTCCTCTGCTTAACGATTTGCATACATTTGTTCGTAATATTTTTGGTAATCGCCGGAAACAATGTCGGAGAGCCATTTCTGATTTTGCAGATACCAATCGATGGTTCTATTAATACCTTCCTCGAAGCCAACCGACGGTTTCCAATCAAGGTGTTTGATTATTTTGCCCGCATCGATAGCGTAACGCCTGTCGTGGCCGGGCCTATCGGTTACGTGCTTGATAAGTGATTTTGGTTTACTCAGGCGGTTAAGTATAACATCAATAACCTCGAGATTTGTTTTTTCATTGCATCCGCCGATGTTGTAAGTCTCGCCCGGCGGTGCCTCGGTTAAGACCTTCCATATGGCGGTGCAATGGTCATAAACGTACAGCCAGTCACGTACATACAGTCCATCACCATACACAGGCAGCTCTTTATCATTCAGCGCGTTGTTAATCATCAGCGGCATTAATTTCTCGGGAAACTGGTAGGGACCATAATTATTTGAAGATCTGGTGATATTATATTTAACCGCCCAGGTATGGCCAAAAGCCTTGACCAAATGGTCAGCGGCGGTTTTACTGGCCGAATAGGGGGAATTTGGACTTGGCGGCGTTTGCTCGGTGAATTTTACATCCTGGTCGAGAGCCAGGGCGCCGTAGACCTCGTCGGTTGAAATCTGAATAAATCGCTCTAATTTGTTGTCTCGTGTGGCTTCGAGCAGAGTCAGTGTGCCGGTGACGTTGGTTTCTATAAACAGCTTGGGCTCGGTGATTGAGCGGTCCACGTGGCTTTCCGCTGCAAAATTAATTATCGCATCTATCTTATACTCATCGATAATCTTCTCCACAAGAGTGCCGTCGCAAATGTCACCCTTAATGAATTTGTGGTTGGGATGGTTTAGGAACTCAGCGAGGTTTTCGAGATTGCCGGCATAAGTGAGCTTATCGAGATTGACTACGAAGCAATCGGCGTGCTCTGAGAGGGCCATTCGCACGAAATTGCTTCCAATAAATCCTGCACCGCCTGTAACCAGAATTCTTCTCATAGTTGCTCCAGGAACTGCTCCAATGGCTGCTGCCACGGTTTGATTGGCTCATCGAGCAAAGCTTTGATTCTGCTGCAATCGAACCGGCTATTCAAGGGCCTTGTCGCTGGGGATGCGAAATCGCTTGTCTTACAACTGGTTAAATCGACAGACATACTCAGTTTTTCAAAAACGAATTTTGCCATTTCAAAACGGCTGACGTAACCGTCGCTTGCAAAATGAAACATGCCCTCGGGCTTTTTGGACACAAGACTACAAATTGCTTTGGCCACCTCGGTTGTCGCTGTTGGGGAACCTATCTGGTCATCGACAACCTTCACGCTTTTGGCCGCTCTTGCACGCCTGATTACCTTACTTACAAAGTTGTTGCCATGCGAGCCATAAGTCCATTCAAGCCGCATTATACAATAGCGGCAGCGGCTTTCAACCAAAAGCTTCTCACCGGCGAGCTTACTTGCGCCGTATGTGTTTATCGGATTTGGCGGGTCGGTCTCAACATAAGGCCTGTCAGATTTGCCGTCAAAAACAAAATCGGTGCTGATATGCAGGACCCACACATCAGCCTCTCTTGCGAGGACACCCAAATGCCCTACTGCTTCGGCGTTGACCTGATACGTCAGGTCTGGTTCGCTTTCAGCCTTATCGACATTGGTGTAGGCGGCACAATTGATAATTATTTGTGTATTATTAACAGCTTGTTGCAAGTGGTCGGTATTGGTGATATCAAAACCGGGCAGGTCGAGGACGTTTGTTTTAAGCCCATGGAGTTCGCAGGCCAGAGCCAAGTCGCTGCCGAGCATACCCCTGCCGCCCAAAATGGCGATGTTTGCGTCGTTGCTAATCATCAGAGCCTCCCGTAATGCGGCAGCTTCTCAGGTGGAAGGTCTTTAAGTTTAGAATAGTTTGCATCTTTGGATGACACAAGCGGTTGGGTTATCGGCCAGTCGATGTTGAGGTCGGGGTCATTCCAGATGATGCCACATTCAGTGGACCGATTATAGAAATTGGTACACTTGTATGCGAAAAGCGCGGTGTCACTTGTAACACAATATCCGTGAGCGAACCCCGGCGGAATGTACAACTGTCTGTGGTCTGTATCAGAGAGTACCTCAGTGACCCACTGACCGAAAGTGGGCGAACCTACGCGAATATCGACGGCGACATCAACAACCCGGCCCGATAAAACCTGAACCAATTTACCCTGTGGTTGAGGGTATTGAAAATGCAAGCCTCGCAGTACCCCTTTTTTTGAAAATGAGACATTATCCTGGACGAAGGGGCCCTGAATACCGGCGTTTTCGTACCGCGTGATGTTCCACGTCTCTAAAAAGAACCCTCTTTCGTCATGGAACGCCTCCGGGTGTAATACCTGCACTGGCGGTAGTTTTGTGTCTTCGACCTTCATTTTACACTGATATCTCGGTTAGCAGGCATCATGTTTTCATCGGTGCAAACCGGCTTTAACGTCGCTACTTTTTATCATAGGGGCGGCTCCTTCGCAACCAGTTCGTTAGCTCTGTTGAGTGATTCGAATGTTCCGGCGTCTGTCCACCAGCCATCGAGTATGTCATAAGCCAATTGGTCTTTCTCGATATAGGCGTTGTTGACATCAGAGATTTCAAGCTCACCACGTCCTGATGGTCTGAGGGTTCGTATGATATCGAATACAGTGTCGTCGTAAAAATATATACCGGTTATTATATAATCTGACTTGGGTTTTTTCGGCTTTTCCTCAATACCCACAATCTTGCCGTTGGACATTTGAGCTACACCGAATCGCTGGGCATTCTGGACCTGTTTAAGCAGTACCCTTGCGCCGGTTTTCTGGGCGATGAATTTGTCGGCATAGGCTTTTAGATTTGCGCAGAAGATGTTGTCCCCGAGGATGACGGCTATGGGTTCTCCCTGTGCGAAATTTTCAGCAAGTCCCAGTGCCTCTGCAATTCCGCCCGCCTCATCCTGCACTCTGTACGTAAAATGGCAGTCAAATTCTGTGCCGGAGCCCAGCAGGCCGACCACATCACCCATGTATTCAACGCCGGTTACAATCAATATTTGCTCGACACCGACTGCGGTCAGTTTTTCAATGGGGTAGTAAATCATAGGCTTTTGGCCTATTGGGAGTAGGTGCTTATTTGTAACTTTTGTCAGAGGCATAAGCCGAGAACCTGTCCCGCCTGCGAGTACAATACCTTTTAGATTCACGACTGGTCCTTTCAAAGCGGAATTTTAGCAATTCAACGGGCCACTGTGTTCAGAACTGTTTTAGAAAACGCAAATCGTTTTCAAAGAACAGACGGATATCGGTGATTCCGTATTTTATCATTGCGAGTCGTTCGATGCCGAATCCGAATGCCCAGCCCATATACTTTTCTTTGTCTATTCCAACCGCATCGAAAACATTTGGGTCAACCATACCACAGCCGGCAACTTCCATCCAGTCCTGTTTGCCATGTTTATCCATCCATAGTAAGTCAACCTCGGCACTTGGCTCGGTGAACGGGAAGAAGCTGGGTCTGAGTCTCCATTTTGTATCGGGGCCGAAGAAGGTGCGGATAAACTGGTCGATAGTGGTTTTCATGTCCACCATATTAATACCCTCATCAACAACCAGAGCTTCGAGCTGATGGAACATGTACATGTGTGTTGCATCGACGGTATCCGGCCTATAGACCCGTCCTGGGGCGACAACACGAATTGGTGGTTTAGTGTGTTCCATTACACGGATTTGAACGGGTGAAGTGTGGCTTCGCAAAAGGGTATTATCATCGATATAGAAGGCATCGAAGGGTTCCCTTGCGGGGTGCTCCGGGCCGATATTCAGCGCTACGTAATTGTGCCACTCATCTTCAACCTCGGGGCCGTAGGCCACGGCGAAGCCCATCCTGCCAAATATTTCCAGCAATTCGTTTGTAGTCTGGGTAATGACGTGGGCTCTGCCGATGTTAACCGGTTTACCCGGCAGAGTAACGTCGATGAACTCCTTTGTTTTAGCCTGCCGGGTGTTCGACAAGTTTTTTTTAAGCTGGTCGAATGATTCAGCGACCTGTTTTCTTATTTTATTTGCCAGTTGCCCCGCAACGGGTCTTTGGTCAGCAGGGAACTGCCGTATCTTGCTTAGCATCCGGGTAATTTGACCCTTCCGGCCCATGTATTTTATGCGGAAAACCTCCAGAGCGGTGTTGTCGGTGATTTTTTTCAATTCCGCAAGGGCATCTTTACCGATTTTTTCAAATTGCTCAAGCATTGAAACTCCGCTCTTTGTTTTTAGAGCATTTTTGGCCTTTTCCTAGGTGGTAGCAGCTTTGGCCGCGTCAACGATAGCATCAAAGCCAGTTGGGTCGGCTATCGCGATTTCGCTGAGCATTTTCCGGTTCAGTTGGATGTTGGCTTTTTTACAGCCATTGATGAATTGGCTGTACCTTATGTCTCGTTGGCGACAAGCTGCGCTGAGGCGTGCAATCCACAGGCCTCGGAAATCTCTTTTGCGGCGTTTGCGGTCGATACGAGCGTTGACATCTGCTCGTACAGCAGCGATTTTGGCTGAGCGGTACAGCCGGCCCCCAGGGCCGCGGTAGCCCTTTACCGCCTTGAGGATTCGTTTCTTGGCCTGATGTCTTGCCGAGCCTTTTTTAACTCTTGGCATATCAGCTTTCCTTTAAAAATTTCTGTTTTTTTCAGCTTGCTGGCGGCAGCTGATTCCAGGCCGAGAAGCAAGCTTGCAATTATTGAAATACCTCTGGTCTCACTTCTGTATCTATTTACCAAGTTGAGTTTTTATCGTTTTGGCTGTTGCACCAGTTAAAGTGGCCGAACTGCCTATCCGTCTTCGCCGTTTGGCGTTTTTGCCGCTCATAAGATGACTTCCACAAGAGCGCTTGTGTTTAACCTTGCCGCCGGCGGTGATTTTTACTCTTTTGCATAAACCCTTATGAGTCTTCTGTTTCGGCATTTAACTGATTCCTTCAAGACAACCATTACTGACTGAAACAATCGAGAAGTATAAAGGGGGTAAGTTACGGTATTTGCAACCGCTCGTCAATACCATAGAGAGCAAATTCAGCAAAAAATGCAAAATGAGCCCATTATTTGGCTTTAATTTCATTAAAAACGAGGGGCAGCGGTAGCTTGATTTCTGGTTGGGATCGTCTTTTATTTACCTTTAACCTGGGTAAAACCGTGTTTGAGCTGTCTGCGATACGTGATATCGTGAGATGGCAACCCGGTTCTTAGCATTTTTTTGGATGCCCAATTATCTTGGCGCGACCAGTAGGGTCATGCGTTTCCCGGACATTTTGCCTGGTCGTTCGATCTTGGCGATATCGTGCAAAGATTCGGTGATTTCATCAAGCTTGGCGTATCCATGCTCTGTGTGCAGCATTTGCCGTCCACGAAAGAATATTGTGAATTGTACTTTATGACCTTTTTCGAGGAATTCACGGGCGTGCCTGAGTTTGATGTCGAGGTCGTGCTTGTCGGTTTTTGGCCGGAGTCTGATTTCCTTTAGCGTTGTGCTATGGTACTGGTGCTTTTTGTGTGCCTCGCGAATCTTTCGTTTTTGCTGATAAAGCCATTTGCCGTAGTCCATTATCCGACAGACCGGCGGGTCGCTGGTGGGTGCGACCTCCACAAGGTCCAAACCGGCCTCACGGGCTCTGCTGACTGCCTCGCGTATGTCTACGATTCCCACTTGATTGTTTGCTTCGTCTATTAGCCGAACTGTGTCGACTCGGATGCTTGTGTTCACCCTTAAACCTTGTTTACCGATTGTGTACCACCTTACCTTTCGAAAAAAAGCTGAATCAATTAGTTAGGACTATGGCTTTGTCAGATCTTGCAAAATATAAAACCTTTACTTTCTTTATAATTCTTTTTAACGTTTTCTTTCCAATTATCAATCGTTAATTTCGAGCGCCAAGCCTATTTTTTTATCGGCAATTTTACGTTTTGCAATTTTCAAAAACTCGTTAATTTCTACTGTTTTGTTTTCTTTCATTCTTCTGATTCTTACATTTACGGTATTGGACTGGGCCTCTTTCGGGCCGACCACCAGCATATAAGGCGGTTTTTCACTGTGGGCCTTGGCAATCTTGGCGTTTATTTTTTCGTTCGACAGGTCACAAGTACAGCGTAGTTGTGCCTCTGTTAGCTTATCTTCAACGATTTTGGCATAATCATTGCTTTTTTCGCTTATCGGGAGGATTCTTACCTGTTCCGGGGCGAGCCACAGGGGCATGTTGCCGCCATAGTGCTCTATAAGGATACCTATGAACCGCTCAAGTGAGCCCAGAACTGCTCTGTGAATCATGACTGGTGTTTTCTCGGTGTTATCCTTGTCGGTGTAGACTAGTCCAAAACGCTGTGGCATAGAAAAATCCAGTTGGATGGTCCCGAGTTGCCAGGACCTTTTGAGGCAGTCTTTTATGTGGAAGTCTATTTTGGGGCCGTAGAATGCGCCATCACCCTCATTAATTTTATATTCAATGGCCTTGTGGACCAAGGCACTTTTGAGCGAGTTTGTGGAAATATCCCAAATCTCGTCCGAACCTATGTGTTTTTCGGGTTTGGTTGAAAGCTCGATATGGAAATCTTCGAACCCAAAGGCGCGGTATATCTCAAAGGTAAGCTCGATGACCCCTATTATTTCTGGTTCTATGTGTTCAGGAGTGCAGAAGATATGGGCATCATCCTGTGTGAATTGCCTTACTCTAAAAAGCCCGTGCATTACTCCGCTGGCCTCGTGTCGGTGCACCAGGCCGAGCTCGGCAATGCGCATCGGAAATTCGCGGTATGAGTGCTGACGGGTCTTATAAATCAGACAGAGTCCGGGGCAATTCATTGGCTTTATAGCATAATTGGTCCCGTCGAAATTGGTGAAGTACATATTCTCTTTGTAATTGTCCCAATGGCCGCTCCTATGCCACAGCTGCTCATTGAGAATGATAGGCGTTTTTATTTCCCGATATCCGTATCTGTCGTGCACACTTCGCCAGAAGTCCACTATTGCGTTCCAGATAATCATTCCTTTTGAGTGAATGAACGCAAAGCCCGGGCCAGCTTCATTGAAGCTGAATAAATCCAGTTGCTTACCTAAGATTCGGTGGTCACGTTTCTTTGCTTCTTGAAGTCTGTTCAGGTGGTCATCCAGTTCTTTTTTGGTTGGCCAGGCGGTGCCGTAGACGCGCTGAAGCATTTTCTGTGTTGGGTCGCCGTGCCAGTAAGCCCCGGCGACGGACATAATCTTAAAACTTCCGACCTTGCCGGTGCTGGGCACATGCGGTCCCCGGCATAAATCCTCAAAGTCGTCTCCGCACGAATAGAAGGTGATAACGTCGCCGTCAGCATGCTTTATGTTGTCGGTCTTATATCTATCACCAGCCATTTTGTCCAGTGCCTCAGCTCGGCTCATTTCCTTTCGCACAAAGGGTTTATCGGCGGTGATGATTTCTTGCATTTTTTGTTCTATGCGATCAAAATCATCCGGCCGAATCGGCTCATCAAGGTCGACGTCGTAGTAGAATCCGCCCTCGACGGTTGGGCCATAGACCAGCTTTGTGTCCGGCCAAATACTGCATATGGCCTGGGCCATTATATGGGCGCAGCTATGCCGCATTATTTCGAGGCCTTCAGTATCTTTGGGGGTGATAATCTGGAGGGCGGCATCGGCCGTAATAGGTGTGGATAAATCTACTAATTGCCCATTCAGTTTCGCTGCTATAGCTGCTTTTGCAAGTCTCGGTCCTATCTGTTCTGCTAATTGTTTTGCGGTTGTGTTGGCACCAGTTTCTAATATGCTGCCATCGGGCAGTGTTACTTTTGCCATAATCCGTCCAATATTGCCAGACTGGGCACCTATTTTGCCAAAGATTGCAAAACGAGGTTACCTGTTTCTTGTATTTACCTATGACACCTCTGAATATAGCAGTTTAACCGGAACTGTCAAGTCGGCCTCTGTGCAAACTAACAGCCAAAATTGCTGGTTTGGGAAATAAAATAAGGGCGTCAAACTTTACCCGCCACATAGCAAATCGACCAGCCTTTTATAACTTCTGTAACAGTAAGGGCTTATATTGATTTCGCCGTGCATACCCGCTTTGTGAATGTTACTTATCATCTTACTAAGTCTGTATTTATATGTTGTTATGTACGGCCTTTGTTTGTATAATGATTAGGGTATTACCGACGAGGTTTAAATTAACTGGAAGGAGGCGGTATGGATGTAAATTTGGTTCTGTTCAAAAAGAACGGCGCGCAGAAAGTATTCTCGTTGCCAAGCAGTGTGACGGTGATTGGGCGGCGTCATAATTGTGATTTGTGCATTCCTCTGATGTCCGTTTCCAAAAGGCACTGCCAATTACACCACGATGGCGGCATATTGAAGATTCGTGACCTTGGTTCGCGGAATGGCACTATCCTCAATGGCAAACCTATAGATGAAGCGGTGGTTAAAGCCGGTGACTCTATTGGGATAGGCCCGTTGGCGTTCGTATTTCAGATTGATGGTAGGCCTGAGACAGTCACCCGGCCTCAGCAGCCTGTGCGGAGCTTGCCCAAGCATACTGCACCAGCGGAAGATATAGCGGATGAGCAGTTTGCCAGTGCTGTGGAGCTAGATGAGGATTTAGAATTGGATGACGACTTAGAGGTGGGTGACTCCGACTTATTACTTGATGATTCCGAATTGCTGGAGGATGAAGACTGAGCGTGCTCTTTGCATTGTGCCTGCTGAAATCAGGGGCACATAGCTTAAATTAGACGGCACCGTTTATATTTTTGCGGAAAATTTAGGAGATTGTGGCATAAGCGGTTTTTCTGCGTTTGTAGAATGCGACCGTGTGGTTTATTATAGGCCCGCAACGGTCTTCTGAAATTTTTCAAGAAACTCTTTTTTGTCTTGCTGATATTGAAAGTATGTGGTAGTTTACTATACATTGTCGCCTGATTTTCGAGCATTTGCTGTCGGGGCATACATATGGTAACATCGGCTTTTATAAACGGTTCTCCAGCAGCTTTGTTGTTAAGTGCGGTCTTGTATAGGCCATCATTGTCATTTAGTCCAATCAAACTTGCCTGCCTTATAATATGGGTGTATCTTTGCGTGTATTTTGTTCAGCGTGTTCAGTTCAGCCGATTGGTGGCGAGGGACCGTAAATCGATGGCAAATATAGCGACGCTTTTCTTGGGACCCTTGATTTTGCTTGTGCTACTGGTATTAGATGTGACAAAGAGAGCTTCTGAGGAGCGCCGCGGTGTTTTTGACGTAATAAAAGGCCGGCTGCAAGATGTGTGGGCAAGCCTAGCGTCTTCAGGCTCGCTTAGTTCCAAGGACAGGTCGGCTATAAAACTGCTTGATTCGTCGGGGAGGAATATTACGGAGATATACGGCCACGGTAAAGGCAGGCAAGAAGACAGCCATGTTCTTGCCTTAACCGAACAGATCATCGCCGATGCTCTCCAGGAGCGTGCCAGTGATATTCTTATTGACCCGAAGGATGAGTCAACATACACGCTCAGGTTTCGAGTAGACGGGGTCTTAAGGACGGTGGAGCAATTTGACCCCGATGCCTGCCATGCGGTTGTAAACAGCATCAAGGCCGTCTCAAGTATGGACATTGCTGAAAAGCGCAGACCTCAGGATGGCGCGTTTGTGGCAGAAACAGCCGACGGTACCGTGTCCTTCCGAGTGGCGAGTGCCGGCGTTCTTAACGGTGAGAAGTTATCGATAAGAGTATTGAGTCAAAATGCCGATAGGTTCAAACTGGCTAATATCGGCTTGTCGGAGAAGCAAAGGATAATTATCGAGAACGCGGTCAAAAAGCCGTCAGGTTTGGTGCTTATGTGCGGTCCGACCGGCAGCGGCAAGACTACAACATTGTACGCAATGCTCAACGAGATTGACTTGTTAACGCGCAATGTTATCACGGTCGAAGACCCGATTGAATATGTACTGCCGAACGCCAGTCAGATTGAAGTTAACCCAAAGGCCGACATTACGTTCGCAAAGTCCCTGCGCAGTATTTTGAGGCAGGACCCTGATGTAATCTGCGTCGGCGAAATACGGGACGAGGAGACCGCAGCGATTGCATTACAGGCGTCACAAACGGGACATCTTGTCTTGGCAACGGTACACAGCAACACCAACGCATCGGCATTGGTGCGATTGCTGGATTTAGGCATAACCCCCCTGCTGCTGTCATCCGGATTGGATATTGTTATCTGCCAGCGGTTGCTTCGCCGTCTTTGCAGCAACTGTAAAGTGCCGGCAAAACTAACACAAAGCCAAATGCATGAGTTTCGCAGAAAGGGCATAAACTTTAGCAATATTCACCAGGCCGAGGGATGTGAGAAGTGTCATGAGACCGGCTATTACGAGAGGATGGCGATTTTGGATATTCTCGTCTTCGACAATAAGTTAAAGGCCCAGATTGCCAATAATCAATTGTCGATGACTCAGTTGAGAAGCGAGGGCGACAAAAAAGGCAGGTCCAACCTCAAAAAACAGGGTCTGAAGAAGGTGGTCTCCGGAATGACAAGTCTGGAAGAGCTAAAGAGAGTGGTCGGGTAAAGTTTATGGTGTTTTGGCTGGGCATATTGGTTGGCGCGGTTTTTGCTTGGTTCGCCGTTAGAATAGGCTTCTATGGGATGTGGGCTATGTTATTCAATATCGTAATTTCGGTCTACTTGGCCATATACCTTCAGCCGGTAATTGTAAAGGTTCCCGGGCTTGGTGATACGTTGTATACCAATGCCCTGGCTATGATGGGGACTGCAATAGCCGTTTTTTTGATTCTGCATGGCATATCGTACACATTTCTTACGGGCCAACTCGTCCCCACCTTTCCGAAAGTATTTGACACTGTTGGCACCGGTTTTTTGGGCTTTTTGGCCGGATTTCTCGTCTGGAGCTTTGTCGCTTTGCTGGTGTATGTGACACCAATTTCTCAAAACGCCTTTATAAAGAGTATTGGGCTTGGCAAGTCTCAGCAAACCAGCGTATCATATATCTCCCGATGGTGTGGTTTGGTTAATGCATTGTCGCGTCAGGACGAGCGGTACAACGCGAAAAAGACTATTGGCGAGCTGCTAACGAGCGTTGAAGAGAGAATAAAGGCTGAGGTAAAGATGCGAGCTCGGCCGGAAGAAAAGCCCGAGCAACCTGAGCCGGAGGATGTAGAAACTGAAGCCACCAAACGAAAGAAGCTCGGCCCACCACCGGAGATTGACTTCGAAGATTTCTAAGTGGGGCCCACCTCCGGACCGATTTCCTCTGTTTGAATTTTAATTGAACAGGACTAATTGGCTCGTCAGTTCCGTTCTGGCGGAGCAGTAAAGCCCGTTGTGAGCGCGACGGGCTTTGGAGTCAAATCTTATCCAACGGCAATTTTAGGCTTAGCTTTTAGCTTGGTCGAGGATGAGGTCTTTTACTTTCTGGCTGGGTAAGTTAAGCGCACCGAAGGTCGCGGCAGCGGCACTGCGAAGTTCGGGCTCGACTTCTTGTGAGCTGACCAGTGAATAAATAGAGTCTATCTTTTCGTCATCAAGCAGATTGGCATTAATTTTGGCTGAGACGGTCAGTGATTCAAAGGCATATATCTGAATATCCATAGTGTTAGTTTCCGCAAGGGCCATCGCAGCAATCGCTCGCTGAGCATCGGGGCTGTCGAGCCGCGCCAAAATCTGGCCGGCGAGGATTTGGATTTCCGGGCGTCTATCCCTTGTTGCATTTATGAGGGTGCTTTGAGCGGCAGATAAGTTGATGACAGGGTTTCGCGTTTGTGCTAATTTCAGCATGACCTCAGCCGAGCGAAGGGCATAGCTATCCGCCAATTCTTGGGTCCACTCCGCGGTTTCGGTCGCCTCTCCGGGCGGTCCTGCGAGAGCTTCCGCCAAATTTTCAGTAACCAGCTTGCTTTCGGCAAAATGTTGTTTTGGCCCGGCAGCAGCTATCGCTATTGCTGCGCTGTATCTCACCGCCCTGTCATTAAAAGACAATGCCTGAACCAACGGCTGGGTTGTCCCAAGTCGATAAAGCAATGACCTCTCACCTGCGTTTGTGGCGAGTGCTTCAACGGCACAAAGTGCGACATACGCGTTTTTGTCCTTCATTGCCCGGGCAAGCGCCTGGTGCAGATATTCAGGTCCTGCGGTGGTGGCATAAGTCATCATATCGGCGTGGCCGGGACCGAAGTAACTGGGCATCTGAAGACCCGTAGACTCTGCCTTGCAGTACGCCGCCATCCAGAGGCCAATGGCTTGGCCAAAGCCAGGATCGGCCTTGAGTGCCCACTCGCAGTCCCGCATCGCCATAAGCTCGTTAAAGTAACCCTTGTCAACTTTCTCGCGGGTCAGTCGCCGACCAGCTGCGTCCCAAAACCATATATTGGCGAAGTTAGCATCTTCTGCAGGCGCCAGTGATTGGGCGTGATAATAGTAGTTTTCAGCAAGCTGGTAGAACAGCTGTGCGGCCGGAATTTTCAAGGCGGCTGGGTCGGTTTGCCGGATGCTCCGGTTGGCTAATTTGCGAAGTTCCTCTGAATTGTCATTTTCGATAACGTACTTTAGATAGGCCAGCGATTGAGGGTAGCTAATCTTGCCTAGCGCATGTATTATTTCCGCTTTTACCGCCACATTCTCGGTCTGCAGGGCGGCTGCGAGCGGCCTTATCGCCTCTCTGCCGATTTGTGGAAGTGCCCATACGATATTTGGCCATTCCTCCTTACGCGAATCGTCCATCATTGCATCGACCATGTAGACTATCGCATATTCGCCGGCGTTTTTAAGGCGTTTAACAGCTGAAAGCCGGCCGCGGATGGTACTGCTTAGCCTCCTAATCTCCTCTGTAATAATCTTCGGGTCTGCCCGGCGGATGAATCTGCCTTGCTCAATGATGTCCAGGATTTTCTCGCTGAGCTCGGCCAACTCGGCCTCAGGTGCGGTATCGGTGACCTTTAATAGAATCGCATAACCCTGGGGATTTTCTTCACTTAGAGTTAGCAGTTCCTGGGGGTCGGGGCTGCTTTGAAGAACGGCCTGTGCGTATCCCTTGGCTAAGTCGAATCGGCCGATCTTTGTATAATGCAGAAAGTCGTTCCAGTTATCTTCAAGGCTTTGAGTAAAGCCTGTGCCGGCCATAAGAAGTCCCACTGCTAAAATTGCTGCAACAGTTTTTCGCTTGAGCATCTAAGTATCTCCAAAAAAACTCATTTGGTTTATCACAAAACCGGGTTTAGCTGCCAGGGCGCGTAAAAGTCGGCTTTAGTAGCCGTTACCTTCAATGCGCCTCCATCTGGGCGGCTTTTTTCACTATTCACCAAGGCCGGGAACCGTAAATCATTATAGATAATCGGCCCCAGAACACATATTTTATCAGTAAATGCCGTTTCTGTCAATAAAAAACCGCTTTGAGCAATGGGGTAACCAGAGATCCGTTAACGTTTAATCTTGCGGGAAAGTCAATTCTGGGGATATTTTGTTTTAGAAAGGCGCAGAAACAGCAGGAAAATGAGAATTAAGGGAACAGAAGCGGGGTTTTGGGTCTCTTTATTGATTGAAAACGATGTAATTATGGCGGGAGAAATGAGAAATATGTGCTTAATTTTGTAAAAATTTATGAAATTTTATAAAAAAAGTGTAACAAATAGGAAGGTTGGGTGCACATAGTATTGGTATTGCATGATGGATCAAGGCAGAGAATACATTGAGTTAGTCAAGCAGGCCCAGTTAGGTGATAGAGGAAGTCTTGATAATTTAGCAGAGCTGGTGCGGGGGCGATTGTATGCCTATATTTATCGAATTGTGTTACGGGACGATATTGCCCAGGATCTTGTACAGGAGAGTATGCTTGAAATGTTTAAGATTATTGACAAATTAGAGGAGGCGGAGCTGTTTTGGCCCTGGCTTCGCGGCATCGGATTTAACAAAATACGCCACCATCGCAAGAGTGAGAAGCGTCACAGGACGGTGCCAATATCGAGTTTTGGCGATGGAGACTGGCCCGAGAGCGACGTGAGGAGGAGCCGGACGGGGCTGGCTAATCTGATGGGAAAGGAGTTGCGGCAGGTTGTTTTTAATGTGATGCGGATGCTAAAGCCACAATACCGGATGGTATTGGCAATGCGGTGCTATGAGGACATGGCGTATTCGGAGATCGCGGAATTGATGGAATGCAGTGAACTTAGCGTGCGAGTCTTATTCTGTCGGGCGAAGAAGGCAATGTACAGGCAGCTTTCTCGTCGGGGATTTGGTAAAGGAGCACTGCTGACGATTCTGGCATTATTCGGGAAGATTACAGCTCCGAGCGAGGCGGCGGCGGCGAGTGTGTCGGTAACGGCGGCCACCGCCAAGGCCGGCCTGGCGGCGGACCTGCTGGGGACGGTAGCGAGCAGAGAAACGGTTGTGGCGCTGACAGCGGCAGGTGTATTGGCTGCGGGTGTTGCTGTGTCACCTTTGTGGGTAGATAAAGCGATTTCCTGGACTGAAAAGTCGGTCGTCGTACTTAAAGAAAAACTGGCAAGAGACTTTCGCGCCACACCGGCGACAGGTGATTTGAGTGATGAGTGCTGGTATTACTATCCTTCTCCGGCGGGTGGGTCGGTAATGGCAAGGCTGGTGAAATATAGTCCCGACGGCGGATATTCCTACTGTCAGCGGTTGGAAGATGACCAGGCCAACTACTTTTTTGACAGGGCTGAGAGCACCATATACATTAACAACTATCGGGTGTGGCGAGAGGACCTGGCGGTGCGCCGGCTTCCCACGGACGGGCCGGAATTGCGGGAGTTTCTCTCGATGGTCGAAGGGCAACAGGCGGAGATGCAATACGTTTCCAGCGAGGGCAGCGGTCTGCTGGTAGTCACCAGGGAGAACGGCAGTCCGGCACAGATAACTCATCACTACAACCTGTTGGACGAGGAGTATTTCCGGTACGACTGGCCGGGCGACGCGGCAGTGGTTGATAACCGGGATGCCATGCACAAAAGGGGCTGGACTTATTTTCGGATTACGGGCCGGATAAATGGAGAAGAGGTCTCGGGGGGCGGACGTGTACCGTTTATCTATGCCGCCAGTAAGCGACAAAGACCCTGGGTGAGATTGCAGATGGCCGAGCGACTTGAGGTTGTGGACAGTGCTGCCGGGGCCTATGTCCGTGATATGGACAGCGGGGCAGTTACAACCTACCCGGCGGGGAGCTTCTTCAAAGGCCTTACAAGGCCGTGGATGGGACTTCATACGATTGATACGGTGCGCCGCGATGCCGGTGAACAAAGAGTATGGTTCGAAACGAAGTACGTGCCGGGCAGTACTAACGCAGAAGTTATTCTCAGCAAGGAGCAGAACAGACTAATCTATACAATTGATATGGAAAAGGATGTTGTTGATAAGATAGTGTTTTCAGTAAATGATAACCGTGGCCGGGATGCGGAGGGGGAGGTTTTATTTTCCTACATGGACGAGGTGGAGCAACCTGGAGACGAATTTGTCGAGCCGCGGAAAAAATATTATGGAGTACCACAGCAGGAAGAAATGGGCATGCAGTGGCTTATAAGGCTGGCGGAAGGCAGCCTTGTTGAATAGCCCGGAAGGCGGATTTGGAATAGTTACGAGTAAACCAATGTTGGAGTTGAGACATAATTGTAATGCAGGACGCAGAGCTGTCGGCCCCCGGGCTTATATACCTGCTGTGGGGCATAGAACAAGAAGGGGTTTCAGTCTCGTTGAGCTTCTGGTGGTGATGGCCGTTATTGCGACGGTGATAGGTATTATAATGCCGGCGTTGAGTAAGGGCAGGCGCAACGCCCGGGCGGTGCAGACGATGAACAATCAGCGTGTAATCGTGGTCGGTGTAACGTCGTTTGCATCGGATAACGGCGGCAAATACCCTGAATCCGTGGCGACCGTAGGGAGTCTGCACGAGCATTGGAACTGGCAGGAGCCGACGATGTTGACGAGTTCGCGCAGCCGGGATACAGAGATGCGTCGTTCGATGAGCGGGTACTTGTACAGTTACATTCCTGGTGCGGGGGTAATGTTTTGCCCGAACGCCCCCAAAAAATACAAATACCTTCAGGAGGTCTGGGAGGCCGGCGATGAATGGGACAATCCCGAGACGCCGCCGCTACTGGATCCGGCGATGGGAACTTACTGCTTTTACTGGAATTATACCGGTTTGCTGGAGGCAGGGGCAACTCCGTTCAGCGGGCCGCGGGGTCTGTCAGGCGGGCAGGAGCGAAGTAAATTGCTGGTAAGTGATTACTTCGGTTACGGACATTGGCGGAATAAACTTCTGTACAATACGTTCGAAGCATACGGCAGTTGCGAGAAGATTAAAGGCGCCCGTATTACGCCGGGGACGCATGTGTCATCGTCTTTTTGGTCTCGGCTGGCACCTGATAGAGATGTGAGCCTGGATAGTCTCGATGTGGAGCTTCATGCCGGGTACACGGACGGGCACGTGGAGCGTTACCGGCCGTCGGACGCGGTGCCGATGAAGGTTTCGAAGACAGCTGACGGTAGTGTTGGGTATCCTGAGGAGTTGGGGCCGGGGGAGTTTTATGTGCCTGAGAATGCTCTTTATTGAGGTTTTTGGGGCGGAAACGCGGGGTTGATTGGGTTCGTTTTTTTCGTGTGCGCGGAGGTGAACGGTTTCATAAGGCGTTGTTAAGCCGGAGGTTACGTTCATTTGAGGGTCGAGAAAATTGGGTTCGTTTGACATAATTAGGTCGGGGGTTAGCCTTTCTGGGTCCCGGGTCAAGCCCGGGATCTCCGCTTCGCTTCGAGGGCAGGCAAGCGGGTGGGCGCGGGCAAGATTGGTTTCGTTTTGGCCGGGTCTGCCAGGTTGTTCATTTTCGTAATCCTTTGTTAAAGCTGAGGTTATGTTCATTTTTGCCCTTCGAAAAATTGGGTTTGTTTGACATTTTTTTATCATGCTTGCCGCGGCGTAGGCCTGGCGAAGTCAGGGCGAGGCAGGGTCGCCGTTATTGGCGCCGGAGGTGTCCTGATTTAATCCGTAAATACCCCGATTTTCCTCGAAAATCCCCCGATTTCCCCCGTTTTTCCCCCGAAATCCCTCTGATTTTCCCCGAGAGGA
>CAZENQ010000010.1:0-57886 GCA_964513655.1 uncultured Pirellulales bacterium
CTCAACAAACGTCTTTATCTGGTCACGTGTTTTCCTAAATGCCGCCATAATCTCTTCTTCACTACCTGTTGCAAAATAGGGGTCTTCAAATGCCCTGTGAATAAGCCTGACCCTGCCGCCAAAAACAGGACACTGCTCACTGGCATTATCACACAATGTAACAACGTAATCAAAATCAATCCCGCTGAGGTCGTCGATATGCTTGGACGTTTGCATTGAAATATCGACGCCGACCTCAGCCATCACCTTTATTGCCCTCGAGCTAACGCCAATCGGGCGAATCCCCGCAGAGTACACCTCGATGGAATCAGGCTTCAGGTGACTTGCCCAACCCTCTGCAATTTGACTGCGGCAGGAATTGCCCGTGCAAAGAAACAACACCTTTTTCTTATCCTTGGCTTTGTCCATAGACGCTCCGGGTTTCTCAGAAAGCCTTCTTCGTCGCCTTACTCTTGAAAACAAAATTCGAAAAGTTCGCAAAACTCACAGCCGCTGCGGTGCTGCCCTGTACAGTTTTTAAGTATCCCAATTCGGCTCAACGCAAAATCATACTTCACCGGGTCCGCCGGTTCAATCTCGGCAAACCTCTCGGTTATTTTTACCGCAACGGACAGAGAAACTGTCTTTCGCTGGTCAAATCCTAATATCCTGCACAATCTGCCCATATGCACATCTATTGGCACAATCAATTTGGCCCTGTCAAACGACTTCCACAATCCAGCGTCTACATCATCATTACGTACCATCCAGCGCAGAAAAAGGTTCAGTCTTTTACAGGCACTGCCCGCCGCCGGCTTAGGAAGTAAATAACTTAACCCTCTTGTAACAGAACCGTTGTGGGTCTCGGCATACATGCCCAAAAGCGAGTCACAGAATCTCGACAATGCTGAAATGATATTCTCATCGCCCGGATTATAGCCCTGAAGAAAAAATTTTTCGATACTGCCGAACCCATTGAGAACACTTTGTAATAACTCCAGCAAATCCGAGATGCCCCGACCCGTGGTGAAACGATGCTTAAAATCCTTCAGCCTTTTCCTTTCAGCTCTGCCAAAACCCCTTACAAACGCGTACGGGCCTTCACCCATACGCCCAAACAAGTCGTTCAGGTCTTTTTCTATCTGCTGTACTCGCCCGTAAGCAAGTTCAGCAGCCAGGAATCCCGCAATTTCCATATCCCCCGGCTTGGAATATTTATATACAAACTGCAGCGGGTCCGGCTTTATAAAACTGCGGTGGTGGTACTTGCCGTACAGCCTTTCCAGGACATCCCTAATTTGAACTTTTGAATGTTTCAATTAAAGTACGTAATCGTTCTATATCAAGTTCTCTTTCGTATAAGGGACGTTTGTCCCTTTTAAAGACATCTATATTTTCTTCAAAGGTTGCCTTTTCTGTATTTACGTAAAATACCCCAAGTGGAAATTTCTCCGGCTCTATCGCTTTCTTGAAAGCCTCGTTTCTATCGTGCTGATCATGCGAATCGTCAAGGTAATAAATGTGTTCCTTAAACCACTGATACGTGTTGAGCTTGTTAAATGTCACACAGGGCTGAAATACATCGACAAGCGCATAGCCTTTATGGGCAATTGCTTTCTTTAGTATTTGTTTTGTCTGTTCGGCATCACCGGCAAAGGCCCTTGCGACAAAACTTGCGTTCAGAGCAATAGCAACAGCTAATGGATTGAACGGCTCGAGAAAGACACCGTTGACCTGTACCGGCGTTTTGAAACCGATTTGACTGGTTGGTGATGCCTGGCCTTTGGTCAGGCCGTAGACCATATTATTATGGACGATATTAGTTATACCGGGATTTCTGCGTATTGTGTGCAGAAAGTGGTTGCCGCCCTCTCCGTACATGTCCCCGTCACCACTCTCGGCTATTACAGTAAGACCGGGATTGACGGCCTTTATTGCGGTCGCTGGCGGCAGTGCCCGGCCGTGCAGTCCATTGAACACGTTGGTCTTGAAGTAATGTGGGATTTTGGCCGCCTGGCCGATACCCGAAACAAGTACGAGATTCGTCGGCTCAATCTCAAGCTCTACCAATGCCTGCTTTAGTATCTTAAGGATAGGGAAGTTGCCACAGCCCGGGCACCAGGCAATATCAATCTCACCCATATCAAAAATCTTTGCATCCATACTCTTGCACCAAACTTAGCCAGCGGGCAATAGACCGCTCAACCTCTCGACAACCTCTTCAACAGAGAAAGCCAAGCCGTTATATTTCAAGATTTTGTTTTCAATATCCATTCCTGTTTGAAGCTTTATCAATTTGCCGAATTGAGAAGTCGCATTGCTCTCAACAATTATGAGCCTTTCGGCCTTGTTAAGATAATCCGCCGTCCTTTCGTGCAGCGGATATACCTGCTTGAAGTGAAGAAGCGAAATACCATCTCTGGCTAAATTGGTCACAGCTTCTTTTACAACGTTGTAAGTCGAGCCCCAGCACACTATCAGTGTTTTATAATTCTCCGGCCCCCTTAATTCAGGCGGTACTGCTTCGGCTCTTATCAAATCTATTTTTTTCAGTCTCTTATCGACCATCCTGATTCTCAAATCAAGGTCCTCTGTAATGTGTCCCTCCGTGTCATGCTCGTCACTATCGACCACAACCAGCCCTTTTCCAAATCCGGGAATGCCCCGAGGGGATATACCATCGTCGGTCAATTCATACCTTTTGTAATCCTTCCTTGTTTCAACCATGTGTTTCTCAACTCTTACGCCCGACAAATCAAGAGAAGCTATGTTGTAATAAGAATCCAAAAAGTACTGGTCAGTAAGTACAAAGACGGGCACCTGATATTTAGCGGCAAGGTTAAATGCCTTCTGTGTCAGATAAAAAGCGTCTTCGATTTTGCCCGGCGCCAGGATAATCCTTGGAAACTCACCATGTCCCGCATAAAGGACAAGCTCCAGGTCTGCCTGCTCAGTCCGCGTAGGCAGTCCCGTAGCGGGCCCAGGCCGCTGACCAAGGTGAATGACAATCGGGCTCTCAAGCATACCCGCCAGGCTAAGTCCCTCTATCATAAGCGCGAAGCCGCCTCCTGAAGTCGTCACCATTGCCCTCGCACCTGCATACCAGGCGCCGATGGCCATATTCATAGCCGCAATCTCGTCTTCCGCCTGTTCGGCGATAAGGCCGAAGTCCTTGCCGTGCTTGGCAAGAAAGACAAGCACTGCCGTCGATGGGGACATAGGATAAGAGGACACGAAATTACAGCCACCCGCTATCGCCCCCAGCCCCACGGCTTCGGCGCCGCTTAAAAGAAGCTCCTCTTGGATACCGCCATTCCTGCTGATATCAATCTTGATTTCGGAAGAACCAAGTAAGCCCGTGCCAAGCTCGTAACCGGCGTTCACCGCCTCAAGATTTTTTTGCACGACATCTTCAGCCTTTGCAGAAAAAAAACGCTTCACATAACTGGTAACCATCTCAGGCTCAATTTTAAACGCCCCTGCAATCGTCCCAACAGCGACTACATTTGAATAAATTTTATTACCGATGCGGGAGGCCGTTTCAGTAAACGGCACATCAATAAACCTATACCGGTCCGCGTCAAAATCTCCACCGAGTTCTGCTCTCTCTGCCAGAATGATTGTCTCGGGTGAGATTCTTCCCTCAACGTGCCGTACTGCGCCCGCGTTAAGAGCAATAAGAATGTCAATTCGGCCAACAAAGGCAGATACCTTTTGGGCCGACAGACGTATTTCGGTAGAATTAGCTCCTCCTCGAACGCGTGACATATATTCCTTCGTTGCGAAGACATTATAGCCGGCCAGTTTGAAAATTCTCGTCAACAGATGCTCGACCGTCTGAATGCCTTGGCCGGCCTGGCCGCACAGCACAATCGAAATATCGTCTTTGCTTGCAATTGACGAGACTTTACTCATATCACTCGCCTTCCACCAGCCCCATCTAACGGTCAGTACTCTTCTAAATGGCAAAATTCAGCATTTTCGAGCCAACGCTCGGGCCGGGATACAAATTCAATTATGTTCTCCAACAGAAAATAATGCTTCTTTTCTTCCTCAGCTAATCTCAGGAAAAGCTCTTTCTGTTGTTCTTCTGACACCTCCTCGGCCTTTTCCAGGTAAAAATCCCTGCTCTTTTCCTCGATTCGCTGCGCTTCTTTGTAAAGCTCTGTCTGACCCGCGTCGGTGTCGAGCGTCCCACCTGAATCTATCATTTGCTCAAAGACGTTCTTTGCATCGGCCAGGATGACGGTTTCAACCATCTCAGCGGGCTGCTGGGCCTGGACCCTCGCCAGGGCATTGTAATGCTTGACCTCCTCATCTGCCAGCATCGACAATATTGTCTTTATCCCTTTGTTATTGACCTTCTCCGCTGTTCGGCGATAGTATTGCTCGCCATCTTTTTCCATCTTCATCGCGTATTCAAGTATGTCCATATCTCCACCTTTTGACATCGTATTTTTTCAGTCAAAGTTCTGAAAGTTTTCGCCACTTTCGTCCATCAGATTCAATAAGAGTATCGGCTTCGGCAAAGCTGTCGCTGCCCGCAGCATATTGACAAGGCACGGAGTCGCTTTTTTCCCAGGCCTCGAGCACCGGCGTCAACAATCCCCAGCTTATCTCCACATCGTCCTGTCTTATAAAAAGTGTCTGGTCACCGACCATACAGTCCAAAAGCAGTCTCTGATATGCCTCCGGCGCCTCGGCCCCGAAAAGCTCGCGATAGCTGAAGTCCATCCGCAGTGTACTCATACACATCTTTGAACCCGGCCGCTTGGCCTGAAAGCTAAGCGAAATCCCCTCCTCAGGCTGTATCTGCAATACAAGAACATTCGCAGGCACATCAGTAAGGCCAGCTGCTACAAACATCGAATGCGGAATCTTCTTGAAGGTAATCGCTATCTCCGTATCTTTCCTCGCGACTCGCTTGCCGGTCCGTAGATAGAAAGGTACTCCCTTCCACCGCCAGTTATCGACAAACATTTTTGCAGCCACGAACGTTTCGGTTTTCGACTCCGGGTCCACACCCGGTTCGGCTCGATAGCCGATAACATCCTTGCCGTTCGCAGAGCCGGGCCCATATTGACCCCGAACAATGAAACTGTCCAGCTGCCCCAGGTCAAACGGACGGATCGAACGCAGGAGTTTGACCTTCTCGTCACGTATGCTGTCACCTTCAAATGAGACCGGTGGTTCCATCGCAACTAATGAAAGCATCCCCAACATATGATTTTGAAACATGTCACGAAGAGCTCCGGCCTTGTCATAGTAACCAGCACGATGTCCGATACCAATCGATTCGGCTATCGTAATCTGAACGTGGTCAATGAAATTGCGGTTCCAGACCGGCTCGAAAATCGCATTCGCAAAGCGAAACATCAGAATATTCTGAACGGTCTCCTTACCGAGGTAGTGGTCAATGCGGTATATTTGCGACTCACGGAAACATCTACGGATTTTATTACTTAATTCGATGGCACTCTGCAAGTCTCTTCCAAAGGGCTTTTCCACAATCAGTCTGACCTGCAGTGCCGTGCCAGGTTCATCTGTACAGCCAACCTGAGCCGCGTGAAGTCCTTCAACTATTGTGCCGTACAGAAATGGCGGCACTGACAGGTAAAAGATGTGTCTGTTCTCGGTTTTGTGCCTTCTGTCTAATTCGACAAGCCTGTTTTTGATGTTTTTGTAGAATGACGCGTCGCTGTAATCACCACTTATGTAATAAAGCTTGTTAATAAAAGGCTCTGATTCCTTTGCTGTTATAGTGCTGGTTGTTTCCTGTATCGCTTTCTTTGCATTTTGTCGAAACTGCTCGTCCGAAAGTTCTTTTCTGCCACAGCCCAACAGACAGAACCTCTCGCTAAGCAAACCGCGCTCGAAAATGTGGAACAGGCTGGGCAGTAACTTCCTGCGCGTCAGGTCCCCCGACGCACCAAAAACTACCATCCCATTTGGCGGCGCCTCTATTTCCGCACAAATAATCTCCTGCGAAATCACAGTCGGCCGAATTTCCTGCATAGCGCATTATTCCTTAAATTGTCTAATGCCGGCACAGCGACTGGTCTTTGCGCGGCTACATTTAATCTTCAACCGGGTCGAACTCATCTTTACCAACGCCGCATTCCGGACAAACCCAATCATCCGGCAGGTCCTCGAAAGCGGTGCCGGCCTCTACACCATTATCCGCGTCACCAACGGCCGGGTCGTAAACATAACCGCACATAAGGCACTTATACTTCTTCATACCTAATGCTCCTTACTCCAACTTGCTCTCGGATTTAACCTCGATGTATGTCGCAGCAGTCTTGGGTGTTCTGCCGTGTTTAATATCACGGTAGTAAGCATATGTCATGGGTTCCCCATCGTCAAGCGCCTCACAAGCAACTATATTTGCAATAAACAGCGTATGTGTTGCAACGTCAATGCTCTCCGTAACTTCCGCCTCAAGAAAGCCCACGGCGTTATCCAATACTATCGGCGCACCCGTCTGACCCGTCTTATACGTTGTCCCCTCAAACTTATCTACATCTCTGCCGGACCGAAAACCAAACTTCCCGATAAACGACATCGGCGCCTCTTGAGATAAAATAGAAACAGCAAAGACCTTGCTGTCCGAAATATACTCGTGCGTCAAACATTCTCTGTTGACGCTAGCTGCCACCATCGGCGGCTCAGGGGTAATTTGAAACACGGTATTGACTATACAGCCGTTGACCCTGCCTCCCTTTTTTGAGCTGACTATGCACATACCGTAGCTTAGCTTGAAAAGCGATTCTAAATCTAACATCTGCAACTCAATTGTATTGCCAATTCATCCAATTGGCTCAGGGTGGAATCTGTTTACCTATTTCAGAGCAGCCAGCTCTTTCTTCAGAGTAGCTATATGGCCCACTTCCTCTTTAATGATGGCTTCGACCTTATTCTTGCCCGCCCTTTCCGACACTAAATCTTTCAAACCAACGTAGAAAACAACCGAATTCTTTTCGGCATCGATTGCTATATTAAATATCTCCCCCGGTGTCTCCTTGCCCGTCAGCTTATCTGCCAGACTTACCTTGCCCTCATACCCCCGGCCGTCAGCCATCACCTGCAGATAAAGTGCCGATTCATTATCAGGGTCGAAAACCATCGCCTCCTTTTCCCGCGGGCCAAGCCCTTTCCTCATTTCCTCAAAAGTGTGCAGGTGCCCATCTTCCATAACAGCCATATCAAGCAGCATTTGTTTCGTTTTTCCGTCCGCGGCGTTTTTTGCCGCTTCACGATAAAACTTGGCGCCGTTGCGCTCAATCTCTTCTGCCATCTCAAAAATTTCATCTGCGTTAAAAGTAATACCCATTCTCATTCTCCTTCTGTTGGCGGTGGCGTAAATACACGCTGGCCCATTTCCTTATTCATCATAAACAAGGCCTGCGGGCTGTCCTTAATAAGCTTTAGCTGACCCAGTACCGTGCTGGCATTATCCTCTTCCTCGACCTGCTCGGTTACAAACCACTGCAGGAAGCTGTTTGTCGCGTGGTCCTTTTCCTCAACGGCCAGATTCACCAAATCATTGATAAGCCCTGTTACTTTCTGCTCGTGTTTATAAACGGCTTCGAAAACACCTAAGGGCGACTCCCATTTAGCCGGCGGTTGCTCTATAGCTCCCAATACGACCCTGCCGCCACGTTCAGCCACATAATCGTAAATCTTCATCGCGTGCATCAGCTCCTCCTGCGTCTGAACTCTCATCCAGTTTGCAAATCCAGCCAAATTCTCACACCCAAAATACGCCTCCATCGAGAGATACAGGTAAGCTGAGTACAACTCTGCATTAATTTGCCCATTAAGGGCCTCTTCCATCTTTTTGCCTATCATCGTTTTTACTCTCCTTTCCACAGGCCATGAATAGTGCAATATTCAAGAGCAGTAACCACGCCGGCGTCGATATTAAATACCGCCTCAGGTGCATCGCCCGGATTCAGAAACTGTCGATATACCTTGCCATCAGCAACCACTTCAATCCACTCAATATAGTGTTTCTCTTCCATCGGGTGCGCGATACTACCGACCTTTACCTTAATACCGCCATCGGCTTTTTCTATCACCGGCACGTGCTTTTCCTTGCCCTCATCTGCTTCCTTTGCAACGAGCTTTTCCATCGGTTGACCACAACAAACCAATTCGCCATCTCCTCCGTGAAGTATCTCCACTATGTTACCACACGCCATACACTTGTAAACTTGAAGTTTCTCAGCCATAATTTGACCCTTTCTTAGTTTCGCAGTTTCCGTCTCTCTTGTAATTTAACGTAAAAATGCTAATTCGCAATTTTAAGTTCCCTGTGTTTGGCCAGAATATCATCAGCAAGTCTTTCTAACGCCGCAAAATCATCGTCCTTAGGATGTCCTTTTGCTATTACCGGCTCAAGAATTTCCACCTTAAGGTTCGAAATCAATCCCGCAAGTTGCTCCACCATCTTGCCGCCCCATCCATACGAACCAATAATCGAAACAAATTTTGTCTTTGGCCGAAGCGCGTTTGCCAAAACCGCCGCATGACTCACCACAGGATGCGCCCCCGCCAGCACCGTCGAACAGCCAAGAACAATCGTGGCTGCATCTACAAGCGAAATCGCTAATTTGCCTATATCCGTCACCGGCAGGTCAAATTGCTTAACCGTAATACCCCTTTCTATCAAGGCGTCCACAAAATATTCAACCATCTTTCTCGTACTGCCGTGCATCGAAACAAACGGCAGCACAACTTCGTTCTTAACCTCGTCGCTCACCCATTCCTTGTAGGCATTGATAATAAATTCGGGCTTATCATAGACCGGCCCGTGACTTGTCGCAATCATATCTATCTGCAGGCCTTTTATCTTCTCGAGATTTTTTTTTATAGGCGTCCTGAACGGCATCATTATCTCTGCATAGTAGCGCTTGGCCGCCTCATAAACAGTTGCCTCGTCCTCCACAAATAAACTGCTCGTTGCAAAATGTGAGCCGAAGAAATCACACGGGAAAAATATCTTGTCCTCCTGCAGATACGTACCTAATGTCTCAGGCCAGTGAACCCAGGGAATATAAACAAACTGCAGAGTCTTATCGCCTAATGAAAGCGTCTCGCCATCATCAATCGTGATAAATCTGTCCTCGCTGATATCCAACAAATCAATCAGCATAGCCTTGCACTTGGGATTCGTTACCACTTTAGCATCAGGATAAAGCATCAGCACATCAGGTATGCTGCCGGAGTGGTCCTGTTCGGCATGATGGGCAATAACATAATCAATTCTATCGACGCCGGTTTTGACAAGATTATCTATCAGTACCTCCGTCTTCGTGGGGTCGACTGTATCCAACAGGGCTGTTTTTTCACTACCCGCCACCAAATAAGCATTATAGCTTGTCCCATCCGGCAGTGGAATCAACTCATCAAACAGTCTTCTATCCCAGTCCACCGCCCCCACTGAGTAAATATTCGCTTTTAGCTGCCTCATCTTCCTTCCTTAAACTGTTTGAACTAAGATACGCTGTCGACGAACTCTACTGTCAAACCTGCCCGATTTCCATATCTCAACACTCTGCCGTTCAAGTGACATCTATAATGACCGCTCAGGCCATACTGGTCAATCGGGGACAACCCTACTTATTTCATAGGGGAAAACACTATAGACGTGCCTCTCAGACCAATTCTTTAGCCGCTATAAGGGCCGCCTCGTAGTCCGGCTCAGAGCTCAACTCGTCCACAATCTCTAAGTAATGGATAACACCCTTGCGGTCCACCACAAATACCGACCGGGCAAGCAGACGAAGACCCTTTATAAGCACTCCGAACGCCTCGCCGAACGATGCGCTGCGGTGGTCTGAGAATGTTTCAACGTTCTTAACATCTGCAGCTACACACCACCGGTCCTGTGCAAAAGGTAGATCCATACTGACCGCCATAACCACCACATCGCTGCCCAAAGCTGCTGCATCTTCGTTGAATTTGCGTGTCATTATATTGCACACCGACGTATCAAGTGAAGGCAGCGACGAGATAATACATACCCTGCCCCGGAACGAGGAAAGCTTAACAGGTTTTAAATCTTTGCCTACTACCTCACAGTCAGGTGCGACATCCCCAGCTTTAAGCTCATCGCCGAGTAATGTCAGCGGCTCGCCCTTCATGGTCACCAGGCCTTCTCGCTCTTTCATGACTCTCTCCTTAAATCTCAATTTCTAATGGCTATAGCGGCTATACTAACAGTAACGCATCCGCGCTTCTTGGCCGAACAAAAGCTTCTTATTGATTATAAGCGGCGACCAAACAATGACAAGGCTGTTCAGTAATTGGTCGCTTCCAATTCGTAATAGCTTCGCGGATGTGCACAGGCAGGGCAAACATCCGGCGCCTCCGGCCCCTCGTGAACATATCCGCAGTTCCTGCACACCCATCTTGCCGATTTCGACTTCTTAAAAACAGTCCCCTCCGTTATATTATTCGCAAGCGCCAGATATCTCTGCTCATGCCGCTTCTCCGCAATTGCAATATTTCTGAACACATTGGCAATCTCGGCAAAACCCTCCTTGTCTGCGACCTCTGCAAAGCCGGGGTACATCTCCGTATGCTCATAATGTTCACCTGCCGCCGCCGCCTTTAAATTCGAAAGCGTATCACCTATGACGCCGGCCGGAAACGACGCACTAACCTCAGCCTCGCCGCCTTCCAAAAACTTGAACTCCCGCTTCGCATGCTCCTTCTCCTGGTTCGCTGTCTCCTCAAATATGGCCGCTATTTGTTCGTAGCCCTCCTTGCGGGCCTGGCTGGCAAAATAGTTATATCGGTTCCTCGCCTGAGACTCGCCCGCAAACCCAGCCAATAGATTCTTCTCCGTTTGACTACCTTTAAGTTTCATGACAGACCTGCCTTTCTCAAAACGTCAACCTTTAAGCTCCGGTATACAGCCGCAACTAACGTCCTTCCCTGCATAAATCGCATATCCCTTCAAAATACACAGCTTTCTTCAATACCACAAATCTATCCTTGATACTTCCGGGGATTTTGACATTGTCAAAAGCTTTATGATGAAAGTCAATAATTCTTTTGCATTTCAGACATTTAAAATGCTGGTGGTTAGCTAGATTCCCGTCAAACCTCTTGGCGTCACCCGAGCCCTCCACAACAGATGCCGTGCCAATCTCGCTCAAAGAAAGCAATGTCCTGTTCACGGTATCCAGCGATATATTGGGGAAAACCTCTCTTACCCTCTGATAGACAACCTCCGCCGAAGGATGCTCCTCCATCTCAAGCAGCACTTTGTAAACCGCCGTCCGCTGCGGCGTTACCTTCAGTCCCGCCGCACGACACCTCGCCGCAAAGGCATCCATCTCCACCTTAGTTCCATCACCCCTCCCCCCACCGCTTTTGCCTAACATAAATCACCTTCCACCAAAGCCACTTCAATCGTGCTTTGCAATTCCCTTACACACATCACCGTCGCAAACTTCGACAGCTTATATCATATTCGCTACGATATAGTAGTTGTTCCTGTTTGTCAACAACTTTTTTGAATTTTTTCAAAGTTTTTTTGCTCTCAATTCACAAGTTCCTTTCACAAAAGAGCTTGCGCAGCTTTCAAAAACCGGCACAAATATGCACTTTGAGTGTCCGTCACGCTCCTTAAAGACCTAAAACAGTTGACAGCTTATGTAACAAGCTGCTACATTGAAGGCACTTAGAGATTTTTGCTGGATTCCTAACTCCGGCTTATTGCACAAAGGCCCTTTGGCGCCCGTAGCTCAGTAGGATAGAGCATCGGTTTCCTAAACCGAAGGCCGCAGGTTCGAATCCTGCCGGGCGTATTTTTCTAAGTCATTTGTAGTCAGGAGGTTGTGATTTTGAACCGGAGACCGAGGTCTGCGATTTAGAGTCAAATTTGCCCGAGTGGGTCAGTTTTGGGTCAGTCGGTCTACGATCGAGGTCAAATTGTCTGTCACCCACTCCTGCTCCAGATAGGTATTTGCTTCCCACACACCTTGCACTTTCGAGGTCTACTTCTTGCACGACTATGTAATACTTCATCGTCGTTTCCAGACTAGCGTGGCCAGCAAGCTTCTGAACAACAGGTGCTGGCAGCTGGCGAGCCCAGTTTGTAATACAGGACCGCCGGAAGTCGTGAATAGTGCAATGAGAAATGCCAGCCCGACGGCGAATTACTTTGAGGCTTCGCAGGACATTGTTAATCAAATCCTTCTCTTGTGACCATTTACCCTTCCCGACCAACTCCATTACGTGAGCGTATCGTTCAGCCGTTAGGAAAACATATGGCACCCTTTCAGGAGCCTTCTCTTGCCGCTGAGTCAAAAGCCCCGTCATTTCCTGGCACAGTGGAATGTGGCGAATCTCGTGGTCTTTCGGCTCCCACGGAACCAGTGACTTGGAATTCCTTTTGGCCGATACACGCACAATTGCCTGCTCGAAATCTATATCCGCCCAGGTGAGATGACGCGCTTCGTCCAATCTTAATCCGGTCGTGTAGAGCAAAGAGAGAAATACTTTCCACTTGAGCGTTGGCGAGGCATCTATCAACGTTAAGAATCCTAGAATCCGTTTCATAACCTCGCAAAGCAGCGTTATCAGTATCAAAAACAGCTATTGTTCAGGTTATGAAATGGGCTGTAGGAATATTAAAATGAATCTCCAGAAAAGTTTAAAAAGGATTATCAGTTTATGTACTGAGCTGTGGAACACATCAGGCATGAACTGGATTGCGGAAACTGAGTACACAAGAAGCTAATACCAAGAAGATACATAAGGAAGTACAGCATTGATAACCTGTACATATGTGACCGCCCAAACGCTCGGAGATTGGATGATGCAATCTTTTCAAATCTTACTATTATATTCTTTTTATCTTCGGCTGCCAAGGCGGTAGCGAGTTCGCCAACCTCTTCTATAAACCACATGAAGGTGGCGGGGACTCCTCTTTCTCGATCACGTTTCTCGTATTTTTTCGAGATTAGCTCTTGAAATTCGCTAATGCGCATTGTCTCGCTGAATGAATTAGCCTTCGAGCAAGTCGGTGAGCTTTGCTTTTTGGAAGACACTTTTGGCCTGAGCGATTGCTTTTTGGTAGTTTTTCTCGGCTCTTGCGGCGAATTTCTCTCCTCGCGCCTGCTCCATCAGGTTCAATTGGCTGATCATGGGTCCTTCAACAGCTTCTATAATCTGTAGCATTGTGATTTTCTTTGCTGGTTGAGCGAGGTTGAAGCCGCCGCGGGGTCCTCTTTTGCTGCGTAGTACGTTTGCCCTGACCAGCTGCTGCAGTATCTTAAGCAAGTATTCCGACGGTATGTTGTATTTCTTAGATACGCTTTGGGATAGAACGATCCCTTGCTTTTGGTTCTGGGCAATGTAGCCGACTGCCAGTATTGCATAACCTGTTGACCTACTGATTCTCATTTTGAGCCTCCTTTGAAAAGGACCAATAATATAAGGGTTTTTCTACAATTCCAGTAATTTCCGACATATTATACGCCTATCGGCGGGACTTGTTATCTGTTATCAGGGAATCTCTGATTTTAGGTGCATACGTTATCAAATCACTCCCAAAATTACAAGTATTTTCTGGTGTTTCGTGCGGCTCTTGTCAGCAAAACCCGTAAAACACCGTAGTTTTCCCTTGCAAACAGGCGCTGACTCATTGTCTGCACGTACCTCAACCATAGCCTCCCTCTCAAAAAAAGTTTTTGAGGAGGAGCCAAACTGTAGTTCGTGTAGGTCTGGTCCTGTGCTTCTCCGACTCTTACCATTGCACAATTGCAAGGCCGATTCTAGAGGTTACCAAGCAGGCTTCTCACCTACTGACCCAAGTCGACTTGGTGGAAAAGCAGGAATTCCGCCATGGGTTGCTCCATCTTTCCTAAGATGCCTTTCAATTTCTCAGGGTAAGTCAACAACCTCTTAGTGTGTCGGCACTTCAGGATTACTCAGGTAGAAACATCGCTCTTGGTGAATTGACCATCTATTAGTCGCCATATTGTCAATGAGTTCACATCATGTAGTGGTTGCGGCAACATGAATTGTGGGAAGTTCTGATAGCAGACCGGTCACAAGAAGCGCTTGATAGCTCCGGTTCCCACGGAGGTAAAGCGACCGTCATTGTGTTCCCAAGTCCTCTCAACATGCTGTAGCGACTGATTGAGCTTCCAAAAACAACCTTACAAACTGGTTTATATTATCTCTTGCGTCAATTAGGCTTTTTCAGGAGATGATGTTTCGGATAACCGAAAGGTTCTTAATTCGTAAGAAATCTGAACCATCCTCTCAGTGAGGGAGCTGAGCGATGCCCGTTGGTTGCTACTTTACTCGTTGACTTATTGACGCAATACAGCCAGATGCGCGGAGTAATCGGTTTCTTGAACCTATTGAGGCTCCATCGTCGAAAGTAAATCAGTCAGTCTCCAGTAAACAATAACAATATCTTGCTCTATAGTAATACAGGCCGGTGTTCGGATCGTCGCGTCTGGCGGTGAAGAAATGCGGGTTGTTGACGTCACTGGTGCAACTCGGCTCGCCGAAGACATCATACGAATAGCGTTCCACGATTACTCTATTAACGTTTGAAAGAGCTATAACAGAGCCGACCCCCTCAAGGTAGTTCACTGGTGTGTATTCGAGATTCAGCATTATGGAACGTATCTAACGGCGAGCTTCCACCCGATTCCTCGCACTGACTTAATTATCTGGGGTCGCGAGGGATCAGGCTCAATGATTTTCCGAAGTTTGCTTACATTAACATCGAATGTCCTGCCTCCTTGGTCGGCAGGTGTGCATACGGAATCAGCCCATATGTAAGATTGAGATAGTTCTTTTCTGGAAATCACGCGCTCGGGATTGTCCAGAAAGTACTTTAGCAGGTCCGCCAAAATACCTGGTAGTTGTCGGACAATTCCTTCTCGGCATACTTCTCTTCGATCAAGATCAACCAAGGTGTCTTTCAGTTTAAATCTATTACGACGGGACCATCCTAACCTGCCGTTTTGTAAGCGAGTTCGTATGCGCTTTATCAAGACTTGTGATGATACTTGCTGAGCGACAACCACGTCATGCACTAAGCAATCGAAAAGTTTCTCCTCCACATTTGCTCTAAATTTGTCCATCAGCACCATTAGAATGACACCGCGGTTGTTGGATCGGGTAGCACGACAAAAGCTGAATGCAGCGTGGCCCACAGAATCAAAGTGCACAAGGACTAAATCATACCGGTACTTGACGACCTTCTTCATTGCCATAGCTACGTCTCGCGCTTTGTGCAGTACCCACCCCACGGACTCGAGCTTGCAAGAAAGGTGCGCTCGCCTCCGATAGTCACGGCCAACATATAAAGCAAGTTCTGTGGACATTCTCCCTCCAGACGTACCGTCTGTTCATTAATACACGTACTCTCTCCAACCGCTAAGAACTGCGCGGCAGCTGTTTCGCCCCCGCCCCCGTGACAATCATGTTCAGAAGCCTTTCTGTTGCGACCGCAAAGCTGTAACCAGTAGTTAGATGTAATAATTCCCCATGGCTAGAAATAACATCGTCATTTGAGGCGATTTACATGACTGTAAATATAAAAAAACTCCTATTTGCCAGTAGTAGGCCAGAATTTGTCATATGCTTTCCTTCTTCCACACGCACATCGTCCAAGGCGAACCAAAAGGTCGGCCGATTACGACTATGGTCAGAAACGCAAAATCAGGTTTTCTTACGCTCAAAAAGGCTTTTTTTCTTTTTATCATCTTTTTTACTAATGCCCCCCTCCAGTCTTGTCGAAGCATATCAGGTCTTAGTTTTTCCACAAAGGGTGGGAAGTAGGGAGATTTCAAGCAGTCAAAACAGGGATCCAGACCATATACAGCAGTACCCCAGCGGACCGACGAAGGGGTGTTGTAAAAATTCGGATTTATTGCGCTGGTTCGGTGGTTTTTGTTATTGAACGTACATATGCTTCAACAGAAAGGGGGCGGACGCTCAGGTGAGTAGTCGTTCTGGGTACGAGCAGTTAGTGCTGCTGGCATACAAGCAGCTAATCACATTGTACATGCGATACGCGCTCCTGACGTGTTTTAAATATACCAACAGCAAGATAATTGCCGAAAAAATATTACTGTATACATTTCTCACCATATACAGGCTTATCGAGAATCTTGAACATATCGAGGAAGTGGGCCAGACAATAGATAAGCTGATTGATATAATAAGTTCAGACATGGTGCCAGAGCAACCACGGGGCGATGAGAAACAAGATTCAGAAACGTCTGCAATGCTCTTGGCGGACAAAAGGACCCAGGATTTGGCAACTGCCCTCAACATGCTTGATACGATGTCCCGACAAATGCTTATACTTCATTATGTTGAAATGCTAAGCACAAAGGAGATATCCCTACTGTACAATAAGTCCATTAAAGAAACCAGATTGGAAATATGTGAAGCAGAAAACGTTTTCAAAAAGCACCTGTCTGAACTCTGGAAACGTCCGGATGCGTTATCGGGGAGTGGCCCGGCTTCGTGGATGTCTGAACTGGAGGACGTTGTAGACTTGAAGTTAAGGGAGCAGATGGCAGGAGTTATATTGGAGCACTTGGCGGATCTCCCTAAACACGCATCCAAAATACAGAAATACCTGAATCTCTACAACTCCCGGTAGTGTCTGTTGACAATTTCATTGCTCTGGTCGCGCACCCTGTAATATTTAGGCCGGATGATCCACCTTGTGTCTACAGCTATTTGCAGCCTATTCGCGAAACACGTCTTCTTGCATTTGCTCCTGACCCTTTAAGGCATCTGCAGGGGGGTAGTACCAGGGGACGCAAAGGTAGTAACTACTGGGTGTGATTGTCGAACATTTCGCCGGCGTAGAGCAGGGAGGTAGAAGCATTGGCGGGTGAGAAGTTTAGTACTCGGCCGTAGCCATCGTAATTGTAGCTTGCGGTTATGTCGCCGGCAGTGTCGGCGAGGTGCAGAATCTCTGTTTATTTACTTGCTATGGGGCAGAAAATAGGGATAATAGTGCTGAAATGGTTGGCAAGTAATGAGCTGGCAGAAAAGGGGATAATTATGAAAAAGATAATAGGCTTAATAGTGGCTGTGGTTGTAATCTGGGGCGCACTTAAAATAATGGGTATTGGCGTTTCTGTCTCACCATCGCCTGATAAAGAAAAAGCACCAGGAGCAACAGGCGAGTACCTGTCGAATGACTACAAATTCTGGACATATAAAGATATTATAGGCTTCTCCTTGCCTAAAAGAGCGAGCGAGATACGTCACGAAAAATACCTGGTAACTCATATGAAGGCTTCGGATATATTTCGAGACAATTTATCTACCCATTATGTATATTGTTGGGTGGTGGCAAGTTTAGAGGAAGAAGATTTTGATATGTTGGTCGAAAATTATGAACTGGAAAAGACGCCAAATTTATTAAAATCCCGGACGGATATTCTGGAACTTTACGAAGATGTATCTTTTGCAAATTGGGACATCGACAACAAAACTATTAAGAATGTTTACCTCAACGAATCGAGCGACTATGAGGAATATACAGCATGTACTTATAAGGACGGCAAGGTATATATCAAAAAAGTAATCACCTACATAGAATATAGAGACGGAAGCAAGAGATGGCATTACGAAAAGGTTGGCAGAGAGTGATAGCAGTTGCCGTTTCCACAGAACATGGCTGCATTGAAGTTAGTGCTGTTATGCAAAAAGGATTATGAGGCACTTATAAAAAAGGCGGGGAGGATCTGAAAGCTGCGTGTTATCTCCGCCAGTTTGTGGTAGTTTTCCTAAATCGCGGTCATTTTTGTCCTTAGTAGATTAGTCTTGATCCTTGCCCCACTTCCAAACCGGGGTTCCCCAACCCATCTCGATTCCTGACTTATCTATTGTAAACAGAGGGAAGTCAACATTAAAACTCATAACCTCAATTATAGGTTTAAAAGAGACGCCGAATCCAGCTGCGACTTTTGCGTTTTCAAACGACGAGCCAGATAACGAGCCAGTAAACCCGGCTTCAAACGGACCTTTCTTAATAACTGGCGCGGATTTTGAAACGTCGAATGATAAATTTGAAGCAAGGAGATTGTCTAAATCAATTTCGATTGTTGTACCAAATGTCAAATTTCTAAAATAGTCAGAGCCAGGTGAAATGTCTATGGTTGTAGGATCTGGTTTTCGATTAAAGCTTGTTTTGATTTTAACAACTTTGCTGCCGCTGGATCTAAAGAATGTTATGTCTACGTTAGGCCAAAGTTCAAGATGGGGAGCGCTTCCGAAGGGCAAGGACAAGTTTATATCACCTTGGGGATACCCAGCACCGGTGAAGAGTGAGAAAAGTGCAGATGCAATGATTGCCCCAGCAGAAACAGCCTTGATTATGCTCTTCGCCCTTTCATAGTATCTCCACATGATTGCACTCTTACGTGTTCTCATATACAGCAGTTTGGCGTGAGTCCAGAGCGTGCCAATCAAATAACCGAGGGCAAACATGAATTCTCCACTTGGGTCAACATTCATAATTGGATTGCAGTGGGCGTAGAGGTACTTATGCAGTGACTGTGGGTCTCGGTTGTTTCCGGCGAAGGGGTCTAAGCGGTTGAATCTGCCGGTTGCGGGGCTGTAGTAGCGGGCGCGGAGGTAGTAGTGCTGGAGGTCATTGTCGTACATTTCGCCGGCGTAGAGCAGTGCGGTAGATGCGGTGGCGGGGCTGAAGGTGTGGGCGTTGCCGTAGCCATCATACGCATAACTTTCCGCTATGGCGCCGGCTGAAGCGGCGAGGTGCAGAATCTGTGTTTATTTACTTGCTAAAGCGCGAGTGAAAAAAAGAGGGGGAAAATCGATGCTTTACAGGCAAGAGATTGCAGGTTTTACAGCTAGACAGAGTTTCTAGTAGAGACCGGTCCGTGAATTGTTTATTTTAGGGAGCGTGCTAAAAACCTTACACTTTTTCGGGACCTGCTGGCGTGGCGAACTTGCGGAAATCTACCTTAAGCTTAATTATGCTTGCCAATATAATTGTCATAATAAGGCCAGCTATAGCGAAAGTGAAGACCGGCTGTGGCTTTTGTAGTAGGCACAAATACAATGGGTCATTTATCAGTAGCGATTGCTCCCCATCGGGGGAGGTTTTGACAACCTTGGGGAACCTCTCCTCATTTTGAATGGCATACGTGTTGCCAAGGGCGTCTTGTGTTCTTAGACCGGCGGCTTTTTTAGACAAGTTCTTATATTCATTACGAGAAGTGAGTTTAGTTCTTGTCGTCAACTTCCCATTTATGTCAAATACGTGGTGCCGCCAACCCCTTGATATGAGGGCATGAAGCTGATTATCTGCTATCCAGATGTCAAACAGCCCACCACCGGATTCAACAAAGCAACCTCTGCTAAACTTACCTTGGTTGGTATACACTTGGATTCGCTCATAGGCGGGAGAGGCAAGATATACGTTGCCTTTGGCGTCAACTGCTATGCCGCTGAGCTCTCCAAGAGGAAACTGTGTTGTACTCTGGTGGAACAAAGTCCTTATCAACAATGGAATTCGAGTCAGGCCTATGCCGCCAAACCACCAAAGGCCGAAGTTTATAATCCAAAGTAACAGGGACAACATTAGCGCAGTTATCCAGAGCCCAGCGTTAAATGTTTTAATCTTTTCTGAAACTGTGGTTGCGAGTTCTATAACAAGCAGAACCGGGGTAAGGAGAATAACGACAACAGGAGCAACTGCACATATAAGAACCACAAGGGCGGTCAACCGTGGCAGATGAAGCATGATAAGGCCGATTATGGCTGAGTGCGTTTCGACTACCAAGATAATTGCGGCCAGCATAATTGCTGTCTTGAACACCCGGGTTTTGGTGGCTTTTCCGGACTCATACCAGTTTTTCAGATTTTCCGGCGCCTGCCCGCAACGACTTGCTGTAACTAGCAGCTTTTCTAGCATGCAAAGTCTCCGCTTCGCGGCGACGTGACACTGAGGCAAGCGGAAGAACAAGAGTAAATGCCGCCAAGATTATGTATAGTTAACTTTCGCATTTTTTAGCAAGGAAAACCTTATGAAACAAGTAGATAAACGCCGCTTTGTATTTTATGCATGTGTGGTAAAACCCTCGAACATGTCAAAAATAACCCGACCGTCGCCAACTCGACCCTTCAGAGCAAATTGCCCAAGTTAACACATTGTCAAAAGTGCGAAAGTCAACTGTATATGTAATAAATCTGTTTCGAGAGGTCAAGAGAAAAAAACATCGGGGTTTTTTCCCACACGAAGTAGATTGCGACCTCTAGGGAGGTCGCAATTGGGCTTACTATGACACCCTGCAAATTGGGGCACGATGCTAGTAATCAAGGTCAAAAGTCCACTGTGTAATCTGGACTTCTCTGTTTCGCCTTTGTCCTACTATATGAGATGAGGAGCCCTCTGCCTAGTGAGACAGCCGCTCCCCAAGTGAAACCAAACACACTGAAATCGTCGGCGAAGTGGAAATTGAAAATGAGCCGCGCGCCTATACTGTGATGACTGATAGCCTGCGTTGCCGCGTTTCTAAAGGCGGTAATTTCTGAGCCAGGTGTTCCAGGTGGAAATAGGAACATGTCTGTATAGAACTGACCGATAACAGTGTCAATTTTGTTCTTTAGTGCTGTTAGAAGTTGGCTGCCTGGCAGGGTAATTGTGTTGCTCCAGCCTCTCGTATACTGCTCTGAATCCCGAACACCCCAGAGCACGCCTCCAAAAATGCCTCCTTGTAGGGACACACCTGCCCCTCCCATCCAGCCACCAGTCAACCCAGAGATATCAAACGTGGCAGACTTGCTCCAGTCATTGAGAGACCACATCAGTTCCCGAGCTGCCACGAGCCCCCCTCCCATGAAAGCTGTGACCTTACCGAGACCGAAGGTAATGGCACCACCAAGACCCGCGACACCCACGGTGGGAAGTGCTGCCGACAGCAATTTTTGCACCAATGTTCTCGGCAAGAAGAAACTTGCGGCTTTGGCGATGTACGGCGCCAGTTTCGGCATGACCATGTTGCTGAGAATTGAGCTGATAACCATGCTTTGTAGCATACCAACGAGGGTGAATTGTCCGGTCGGATCAGTTCCGTTAACCGGATTACAATGGGCGTAGAGGTATTTGTGGAGTGACTGCGGGTCGCGGTTATTGCCGGCGAATGGGTCGGAGCGGTTGAATCTGCCGGTTGCGGGGCTGTAGTAGCGGGCGCGGAGGTAGTAGTGCTGGAGGTTATTGTCGTACATTTCGCCGGCGTAGAGCAGTGCGGTAGATGGGTAAATGCGTAGATGAGTAAATGTGCAGGTGAGTCAATGGGGTGAAGGTGGGGTGGAAGGGGAGGTGGGGAAAATCTGTTTATTTACTGGTCAAAAAGCAAAAAAAGATATGCAAGTAGAAGGGTTCTAAGTGAGTTTAGAATTTATTGGCGGATGGAGTCTTTGGTAGTGATAAGGGATAAGAGTTTTATTTGTCAAGTTTAGGCGTAGGATATTTTGAGCGCTGTTCGTCAAACTCTGCTTTGGAAAAGTGTTTACTCCAAGCGTAATACTTACTCTTGAGAGGTTCCAAGTCTTCCTTGTTCCAAGAAAAAATCTGTCTTAAGGATTCTTCAAGGACCGCTTTTAAAGTCGCATGGTCCAAAGAGCATTTTTGACCCGGAGGATATTTTAACCAACGTGTATTGTTATCATAATCATCTATATACCACGAGCATCGAATAAGTATTGCATTTTGACCAGACCTTTCGATCTCTATTTGCCCACTTCCACCTTTGGGATGTTGGAACATAAAAGTCCATCCAGGACCTTCATGATAGTACCTTTCTATCATCAGGTTGTGAATTTGAGCAAACTCCTCTAGAACGGTTGCTATTCTATTGAAGAACCTTTCCAACTTGGGGAGTTCCTTTTCTTTCCACTTAGGGTTTCCGTTAGGCATATCATAGTCCTAAGATTAGCCTACTGGCATAGCGATACTGTTCTAAGTACACAGGTGCCTTCATGTCCATATGTTATTTTGTAACTAATATATATGATTTGTCAATTGCTAAATTGTATTTATTGGGAAAATCTTGCAGAATAATAAACAATTTGATGAAAGAAGCCGTATATTTTAAGCAGTTCTCTTGCTGTCGAACATAGTTGGATGAGGCATAAATATTATCAAGGTCCCGGCCTTCTTCCTTTTGGTAGTGGTATGGGCCCGATTATAGTTCCCTTGCCACCTGATCCAAAAGCAAAGAACAGCTGCGTTCCTCCACCTGGCATACCCCACATAGGAGGCACAATCCCACCGTATGTCGGTCCAAAACCTTTTCTGGGCCATACGATGTACACAGCGTTTCTCGGAGGTCCTGGTAAAGCTAAAAACCATTTAGCCATCCAGCCTGTCGGATATGGGTCTAGTGTGGCCCATCTTCCAGGCAATAACCCTCGCAATAATAGACTCCCAGCGTATGCAAGAAAGCTATAGTGGAGGAATATCATGTTCATTCGGTCAAGTTTAAATCTGTCTCGGAGATTCCGTAGCTCCTGTGATATTCGCCTAAATGCATCTTCGAGTGAGATAGCCCCTGCTTCTATCAAGGCAGCAATTGAGGCCACTATGGCATCGGCAACACTTTGACTGGCTTGTCGCCATGCTGGATTTAATACAGTCGTTGCGAGTAATATAAACACGAAAGCCATTATGGCTACAGTTACATTTAACTCGATGATCTTGACCATCGTACCACTTGGGTCAATGTTGTTGACGGGGTTGCAGTGTGCGTAGAGGTATTTGTGTAGAGACTGCGGGTCGCGGTTGTTTCCGGCGAATGGGTCCATGCGGTTGAACCGTCCGGTTGCGGGGCTGTAGTATCGTGCGCGGAGGTAGTAGTGCTGGAGGTTATTGTCGAACATTTCGCCGGCGTAGAGCAGGGATGTAGAAGCATTGGCGGGTGAGAAGTTTAGTACTCGGCCGTAGCCATCGTAATTGTAGCTTGCGGTTATGTCGCCGGCAGTGTCGGCGAGGTGCGGAATCTCTGTTTATTTATTTGTGGAAGAGCAAAAAAAGACATGGAAGTAGGACATCAGATAAACTCCTTCTTCCATTTGACATTACCCTCTCTTCCCAGAATGCGACTAAACCAAGCCATCTTGTGTCCCCATATCGCACTAAAAGAACAACCATATCATCCAGTATACCATAGGTGATTTGTTTAATCAATCTTGGGAGTCGGATATTTCTCAAACTCACGATTGAATTCTTCCTTAGACATTTTTTTCCATTCTTTATATTTACCAACAGTTGGTGCCAGATCCTCTTTTCGCCAGGAAAGCACAAGTTTTAGGTGTCGTGTTAAGACTTCTAGTAAGACCGATTCTTCTAAAGAACATTTCTCAATTTCTGTATGCTTCGAGTACAAAGTGCATGTATCATAGTCAGCTATTTGCCATACTGCCCAGATTCCTACTATTTCTTCTTCACTTGACAACTTTGACAATTTTATTCCGGCTCGCCCGCCGCTATAATGTCGAAAACGGAAAGTCCAGCCATTGCCCTGATGATAATATTTATCGATTATTAAATTATAAGATTCTGCAAAATCTTCGAGAATTCCAGATATCTTACCAAAAAATTCTTCCAGTTTAGGGTATTCCTTCTTACCCCAATCAGGGTCTCCATTTGGCATTTTTTAACTCCTTTAATTATCACCAGACAAATTTGCCTTTGGGTATTAGTATGGGACCAAACACCGTCCCAAATCCGCCAGAACCATTACCAAACATATATTGATAACCGCCACCTTCCATGTATCTTCCCGCATAATCAAGAACCGGACTTACTTCACTCTCGTTAGTCGGTTCAAATCCCGCCTTCGGCCAAACAATGTATACAGCAGTTGGCGGATTAACATGTAGTATTGCAAGTCTGTACTTTGCAGTCCAGCCTGTCAAGTAAATATTTCTCGTGGCAAATGACCCATACGGTGGGTTTTGTACAGCATCTCGTAGGCCACGACCAAGTAGTGATATCGCATGCCTTTTGTAGCTATAATGCAGGTATACCTCTTTTCTACGACTTCGGGGTAGCCTTCTAACCAAGTCTCTTGCAGCATCGAATACCTGTTTCAAACTCATGGCCATCGCTGCTGCCAGGGCAAATAGTAATTTTATCTGGCGTTCAGCTGCATCTTCTACCATACCTCGAAGCGCAGGATTTGCTACATAAGCAACGGCAATGACGGCAAAGAGTACTGCAACAATTGACCAAGTACTCATCGTATCAACCAGTGCCATATTGCCAGTCGGATCAATTCCGTTAACCGGGTTACCATGTGCGTAGAGGTATTTGTGTAGTGACTGCGGGTCGCGGTTGTTTCCGGCGAATGGGTCGGTTCTGTTGAATCTGCCGGTTGCGGGGCTGTAGTAGCGCGCGCGGAGGTAGTAGTGCTGGAGGTCATTGTCGTACATTTCGCCGGCGTAGAGCAGTGCGGTAGCTGCGTTGGCGGGGCTGAAGGTATGGGCGTTGCCGTAGGGGTGGTAGGCGAAGTTGGCGGTTATAGCGCCGAAGGAATGAGCGAGGTGCAGAATATCTGTTTATTTACTTGCTATGGGGCAAAATATAGGGATAATAGCGCTGAAATGTTTAGCGAGTAATGGGCCAGCAGAAAAGGGGATAATTATGAAAAAGATGATAGGCTTAATAGTGGTAGTGGTTGTAATCTGGGGTACACTCAGAATGTTAGGTATAAATTTTTTTGTGTCCTGGCGGACCCCGAGTGCTAGGCTGAGTGATGCTTGGAAGTCTTCTAAAGACAAAACTATTGAGGATATCATTGGTGCGCCTTTACCCAAGAGCGCTACCAACATACATCGCGGGTCCACTAATTATCCACAACGGTATAGGATTAAAACGGCCATTTGGATTACGGCTAAGTTGCCGAAAGAAGACTTTTATGAGTTGGTTACCCTGCTCGAATTGGAAAAAAGGGCAGATTTGCTGGACTTCTGGCCAGATGCGTTCGAATGCTCGCAGAATGCTTTCTATGAAAGACTTGACACGTTTTGGCATCTGACGGGTGTTGTTACTGAAGACACTTACTATGGTGAGAAAGCTGAAGAAGATACATGCATGGTATTTAAGTATGAGAATGGGCAATTATACATTAAAAAACTAACAACCTATCTTTCAATCGTGGGACAAGAAAACACTTGGCACGATGTAATAAAAGGGCGTCCGGCAGTAGAATATTACATTACTCACGGGCCTTTTCCTGAGAGTGCTACTGATATATGCGTCGACGGCGTCCATAACCTCAATGGTAACAAGGTTGAACAGACTTGTTGGGTCGTTGCGAAATTACCAAAGGAGGATTTCTATGATCTGGTAGACCAACTTAAACTGACGAAAAGGCCAGATTTGTTAGAAGTTTGGCCAGATGCTTTCGAATGCGCAAAGGGTCCTTTCACTGAGGAGCTTAATCAGTTCTGGGATATAAGAAAAATGATAAACGAAGACACTTATTATGGTGAGGTTCCCGAAGGCGGGACACAGACTGTGTGCAAGTACGAAGGCGGGAAGGTTTACATAAAAAAGACCACAAAACACTCTAAAGCTAAGCGCTCGACTCGGTAGTCGTCTCGGCAAAAAGTCACAAAGCGACATTCACAATGATCTAAGTAGTCGTAAGCGGCTGATGGGTCACGAGCCAAGATTTTTTTGGTGAGCATAGTCTAACAGATGTGGACGCGTTGTTGAGTACCAACGGAACACGCAAATGATTTTCTGTTGATAACTGTGGGGAGTGACCCAAAAACAACAGCAGACTTTGTCAGTGATCTTGTGTTTCATGCTATTTGTCGACGTAAGGTTGCCCCCGTACAATCGAGTATTAGACGAGGCAGCCTCAGAGAGAATTCGTCCCGAGCCGTACCCGTCATAGAATTTTCAATTCGTCAAAAAGCAAAAAAACAAAAGGCCCCGAAAGGCGCCTTGATACTAACGAAAATCCTAAAATTAAACGCTAAAAGAACGAAGAATTAACTACTGGCGGATATTTGCAGAGTACGACTTCAGAACCACCAAACAATTTCCCCTAATGATTCACCCAAATATTCGGCCAAAGTGGATTGTACAAGATAAATTAATCCAGCAATAGAGATTAGGGATAGGATCGTACCAATAAAACCGGTCCTTTTTTTCAGTTCATTTTTATCGGCATACGCAATTAATAACAACGCAACGACTACAAGAGGAATTATCCAATTTAACACAAATGAGATCATTTCGGGAAGTGGGTGCCAATCTAAGACCAAACTACCAGGAGGGTGGTTTTCTGTAATCTGTGCCATAGCCTTTATCAGTATAAAGTCTGTTAAAACAATGCAGCTGAAAATAATACCCATAGCCAATAGCAATTTGCTGTAGTCAACATTTCCAAGTTTTCCTACACATTTTGCACCGACCATCAAGAAAGTTATGGCCATCAGTACGATACATAGCAAATTAGAGATAAATAGAAATAGTGGAATCTTAAGTCCCTTTCACATGAACTTAACGAAAGTATACCATACTTAGAACCTTGTGCCAACAGCAGATTTAAGTCTTTTTTCGGTTGTACTTGAAAACGGCATGAGCCCATCTTTAGATTCACTAACACTAAATGTTTTCAATGAAAATGGAGGTCCCTTCATTAATCCCGTTCCTTCGTGCTGGAGAAAACTCCTCAGCCGATTGCGGTTAAAAATAGCGTGTACAAGCTCATGCATGAATACATTGGCTGCGACATATTCCCTCTCGTCTTGTGTTAATTGGGGATATTGCGCTTCATAAGTCTTTATATCACGCTCGAGATTCGCCCCTCGAAGCGCTATTTTGCTCCCTTTTGTTTTTCCAATTGCTCCCATTTTGTCAGACCACACAACTTGTACACGATAAATCCTTTGCGAACGATTATATCCTCGTTTCCTTCCTACTGGCATGGATGCATCGAAAATTTGTATTGGAACAATATTAAAAAATTGAGCTACTATTTCACTTCTCTTAGCCAAAATTAGCGGGCGCATACTATCTTTGCTAGGCTCGATAAAAACAACTACCACTTCGGTTTTTGCCCGTATATTTGTAAAGAAGCACAGGCCTATTGTTAACAGGACAGCAACTATTGCGATTTTAACAACCACCATTGGAATAGCAAAGTTCCCACTTGGGTCTGTGGCATTAACGGGATTGCAATGTGCGTAGAGGTACTTGTGTAGAGACTGCGGGTCGCGGTTGTTGCCGGCGAATGGGTCGATTTTGTTGAACCGTCCGTTGGCGGGGTTATACCATCGCGCGCGGAGGTAGTAGTGCTGGAGGTCATTGTCGAACATTTCGCCGGCGTAGAGCAGTGTGGTAGATGCGGTGGCGGGGCTGAAGGTATGGGCGTTGCCGTAGGCGTCGTAAGCGAAGTTAGCGGTTATAGCGCCGCCTGAAGCAGACAGATGCGGAATATCTGTTTATTTAGTTGCTATGGGGCACAATATAGGGATAATAGGGCTGAAATGGTTGGCAAAAAATAGCTGGCAGAAAAGGGGATAATTATGAAAAAGATAATAGGGTTAATAGTGGCTGTGGTTGTAATCTGGGTGGTACTTAAGATGATGGGTATTGGCGTTTCTGTCTCACCATCAGATAAGCTTAAGGAGGGGGAGGAGAGAACAGGAGAAAGTATCGCGATGATGTTAGCGCGTTCAAGCCATGAAGATATTATCGGTTTTGCTTTACCTGAGACGGCAAGTCACATAAACGACTACAAATGGCCGGAGTCGGAACTTGCGGATTTCAAAACCGGTCAGATGATTACCGAGGTGTTTTACTGGGTAGTGGCCGAACTGCCACAAGCAGAATTCGATCTTTGGGTCAGCGAGCACGACCTGAGAAAGACACCGAACTTGCTAGAATCATGGCCAGATATCCTGCACTGTCAAGTAGATGGTTTCCGTCAGTGGGATTTGAAAAGGAAGGCTATTGGTGATATTTACTTTGATGAGTCGGCAAAGTATGAGGAATACATTGCATGTACGCATACGGATGGGAAAGTATATATTAAAAAAGTAGTTAGATATGTCGACGGGCAAGACGAGAACAAAAAATGGTACTATGAAAAAATACCCAGGACCAGGTAAAATCATATTGACCTGGCGACAAGGTGTGATCGTGTGAGAGTTTATTGCAGGCTCTAAAGAAATAGAAAAAGATTGTATAATGGCACTCGGGAAGAGGCGGAGATGATTTGAAAGGTGAGTTTTATCTCCGCCCGTTGCCGGTAGCCTTCCTAAATCACGGTTATTTTAGTCCTTAGAGGATTAGTCTTCATCCTTGCCCCATTTCCAAACGGGAGTCCCCCAATCCATCTCGATGCCAGAGCTGTCTATTGTAAACAGAGGAAAGTCGACATTGAAACTCATAACCTTAAGTATAGGTTCAAAAGATACACCGAATCCGGCCTCAAGTTTTGAGGGGGGTCCTGAGAGTGACAGACCGAACCCTGCTTGGAATGGTCCAGCATCTACGATTGGGGCTGTTTTGGAAGCGCCAAATTGGAATTGTGAAGCGGACGGATTGTCCAAATTTAGACTAAAGGTACCTCCTATTCTGAAATCTTTCCAATAATCCCTGCGATCTAAGTCAGGTAGAGATGTTCTGTCTGGTTGTGTATCAAAACTAACTTTAAATACAAGAGTTTTGTCGCCGCTGGATCTCTTGAACACTAGGTCTACGTCAGGCCAATCTTCGAGATGGGGAGCGGTTCCGAAGGGCAAGGACAGTTTCATATCACCTTGCGGATACCCAGCACCGGTGAAGAGTGAGAAAAGTGCAGATGCAATGATTGCCCCAGCAGAAACAGCCTTGATTATGCTCTTCGCCCTTTCATAGTATCTCCACATGATTGCACTCTTACGTGTTCTCATATACAGCAGTTTGGCGTGAGTCCAGAGCGTGCCAATCAAATAACCGAGGGCAAACATGAATTCTCCACTTGGGTCAACATTCATAATTGGATTGCAGTGGGCGTAGAGGTACTTATGCAGTGACTGTGGGTCTCGGTTGTTTCCGGCGAAGGGGTCTAAGCGGTTGAATCTGCCGGTTGCGGGGCTGTAGTAGCGGGCGCGGAGGTAGTAGTGCTGGAGGTCATTGTCGTACATTTCGCCGGCGTAGAGCAGTGCGGTAGCTGCGTTGGCGGGGCTGAACGTGTGGGCGTTGCCGTAGGCGTCGTACGCATAACTTTCCGTTATAGTTCCGGCAGTGTTTGCGAGGTGTCTTACGGAGCCGTGGCCGTCGTAGAGCAAATAGTTGGGCGTATTGGGGCCCCTGGCCTGGGCGAGGACATCGTGGCCGAGTACGTAGACCATGTTGACATCATCATTGACTGCGGCCTTTAAGACCTGGGCGTAGCCGGTATGATTATAGGGGTCGATGAGGTATTGGGTCGTCGAGCCACCCTGCACCGCCGCCTCGACGCGTATGCCGGCGGGGTTGTACTCGTAATCGACGGTGGCGCCGCCTTCTACCTGGACTTTAGCGAGCCTGCGCTGGAAGTTGTAGGTGTATTGTACGTTGGGGTCTTCGCCTGCGTCTTTGTAGGTTAGAGAACCGTTCTCATTGTAGGTGTAGGTGATGGTATTTGTGTCGGTGGTTTCTGTGATGAGGCGGTCGTTATTCGGGTCGTAGGAGTATGTGGTATTCGGCCCATTGTCGACCTGACGCTCCAAACGGTTGCCAACGAGGTCGTAGACGTAACTGTGTGTAAAGTCATTGGCATCGTCAGGGGCGTTGTAGTCCTCGGCAATCAGCCGGTTAAGGGCATCATACGCCCAGTCAACTACGGTGGTACTGCCGTCGACGACCTCGGTAACGCCGGTCCTCTGGCCGTCGGGGGCGAGCGCGTATTTGTAGTGAGCCACGAGCTGCGAGGCGTCATAAATGTTTACGTCTGTGAGGCGGTTAAGACTGTCATACCGGTACGTGGTGAGGTTGTTGGGATGTTCGACCGAAGCAATGGAGCCGACGTCGTTGTAGGCGTATGTAGAGATTTCGCTGGTGGGCTCCTGACCGTTGCGTTTGTCGACCTTTACGGTCTTTAGCCTGCCCAGCTCGTCGTAGGTGTATGAGAGCTTCGTGTCAAAATTTGCTGCTTCTTGTTCTGATTCGGGCGTATAGACGCTCATCCTTCGTCCGGTGATGGGGAAGAACTCGTATCTGATAAAGCCATCCGGCAAGTCGAGCTGCCAAATTCTGCCCTCGGCGTCGTAATAATTCTTATATATGACGGGCTCGCCGGGCGTATCAAGGTCATTTACCTCAGTTGTTAGCACGCGGCCAAGATTGTCATAGGTGAGTTTGTAGTAAATATTGGGCTCATTGGACTGGTAGAGGTCGTTATCATCGTAGAAGTTCTGGAATTGGAGCTGGCCGCGGTCGTTGTACTCGAAGCCGGTTACATGGGCCTCGAAGTCTGTGGACTTAACCGGCAGGCCGTTGGCATCGTAGAGACTGTACTCGGTCCGCCCATCGGGAAGTTTGCGTGTTATTTGCTTGTTTATTTCGTTGTAGGTAAACTTCGTAACGCGCTCATAAGTATAGTCTACATTGCCGGTTTCAGGGTCTTCGCGTATATTGTCGCGAATCTCGGTGAGATTGCCGTACATATCGTAGTCGTATTCATATCGGGGGTAGGTGAGTTCGTCGTTGTTGCAGGGGTCGGCAACGGCAGGTAGAACAACGGCTTTGAGCCGGCCGGCGTCATCGTAGTCAAACCACCTTATGCGGCCGGCCTGGTCAGTCTTTGAACTGACCCTGCCGAATTGGTCGTAGTTAGTATAGGTATATGTTCCATCATGATACGTGGTATACTTTGGACGACCGAGCGCATCATGTTCGAACGTGGTCTCGTGGCCGTTAGCGTCGCGCACAAGGTCGCGCCGGTTGCCCTCGTATTCATATTCCGTGCGGTTGCCGAGGGGGTCAATGACCGCTGTTTGTTTGCCGGCCCAATCATACTCGTATCTGGTGGTCCGGTACTGGCCGCCTTCGTCCTGAACTTTCTCTTGTTCGACCTTGCCGGTTATGCCGTCATATTCGGTAGTAGTCTTTGAGAGCACGGCACCACGGCTCCAGACGGGGTCATCATTGGTGTCGATGATGTATTTCCTGCCGACAGTATTACCGTCGACTACGATATTTTCCAGCGGGATATTGACGTCCGCCCAGCGCCAGGTTCCCGACACTCTCCCTAATGAATCGTAAATATTCTCGGTGGCGTTGACGTTAGGGTCACAGGGGTCGTAGGGGCCGGTGGCTATAACGGTCCTGCCTTCGGGGTCGTACAGTGTTCGCGAAATTGTCAGGATGCCATTCATGTCTGCAGGGTAGTTCGGATGATGGTCGTTATAATCGTCCCAGGTTTCATAGAGGAGCGTCTCGACCAAGTTGCCAGACTGGTCGTATTGGTATTTTGTTAACGCACCATACTGGCCAATAACCGTATCCACCTTGTCGATACTGTTGTAGGAGGTCTGGCTGAGCGTCAGGGTGTAGGGCTGGACGTTACCTTCCGTGTAGTTGACATCTCTTATGGTTTTAATGGCGCGGCCGGCGGCATCGTGCTCGGTGATTGTTGCGACGGTGCATTTGTTGGCTGAGTCATTGGGGTCGACCCATTTGTACCAGGATTTAATCTGATTGCCGTTTTCATCATATTCGGAATAAGTGGTAAAACCGGCGGCGTTTGTTACACTATTCGGCGAGCTGGGGAAGTCGGAATTATCATCGTAGGTATAGATGGCGTCAACATTCAACAGCAAGCCATTGGGGTCCTTCTTTATTGTCCTGGTCATACGGTTTTTGTCGTCATACTCATATACGGTGCTATTTCCGAGCGCATCAGTGGTTTTTTCGAGGAGGCTGCGGCCGGGGTATCTTTCGTTGTATGTGTTAGTAGTGGAGGAGACCAGAACCAGGTCGTCCGGCATATCCAGGTCGGGCGTGAACAGTTGTGCGGTTTCAAGCAGGTTGCCGCTGCCGTCGTAGTAATTTTCCGTTACATTGCCCAGCGGGTCGGTGGTCTTTTTAGTTCTGCCATCGATGTCGTATTGATAATATGTAGTTGGTCCTGCCGGATAGGGGAAAGTAATGGCGGTAGCCTTGTCGGGGTGGCGCGGGTCATCGTACTCATAAGCGGTTGTATCGCCTTCGGGGTTGGTTATTCTGATTACGTTGCCCCTGTCGTTATAAAGATAGGTTGTTACATTATTACAGCGGTCCTCAACGGTCTCCACCCTGCCCTGCACATCGTGGTCTATTGTTATACTGTTGCCTCTGGCGTCGATGACCTCGGTGAGGCGTCCGTCCTGGTCATAGATATACCGGATGGGAGTCAGGCCGCGGGCATCGTTGATATCGGTGACGAAGTGGTGGCAGGGGTCATAATCATTATTGTCATAAAAGTACTCGGTTATATTGTACATATCGTTGTAATCTGTAGCATCTTCGTCGACGAGCCTGCAGACCTTGATAAGATTGTCATTGCTGTCATACCAGTATTCGAGGGTGTTCGGGTCGCCGGAGTCCTGCTCGCTGGGGGCCCTGACGGCAACGATGTGACCACCACCACCACTGCGGTCAATCTGTATGGTTGTGCTGGGGCTGCTCTCTTTTCGGTTGTAATGCTCAATTGAATCACCATTGAAGCTAATTTTCTCTCCGCCGGGAGTTATAATATGAGAGAGGTATGGGTCGCCGTAGGGTTTGGTCCAGATCATTTGATCACCAAGCCAATAATAATCTCCGTACTCAGAGGAGAGTTTGTCGCGCTTGATGTGGTATACGGCGCCGTCCTCGGTACTCAGGCGATAGCCTGAGAAATCGTAATTAGCGGGGTTCCTGACACCCTCTCCCGAATTACCCCAGCCCTGCTTTACCCAGGTTCCGTTAAGCGGGTGTATCAGCTCCGGCTCCTTGGTGTACAATGTGGCGGTAACACCCGGCGGGGATACATAGACCGCTTTGTAAAAATATAAACCGGTTCTGTAGCCCGCCTCAGAACCGGTGTACGGCTGTGATGACGGAACGAGGTTTAAAAGGAAGGTGGCCCTTTCACCATCGGGCAGGGTCAGGGTTACATTACGGGCAAAATTGGGGCTGACTCGAATTTCTGCCGTGGCCCCGCCCCCGAGCACGTCACATTCTTCTCTTTCTTCGTTAAGCTCTATATCCATATTGGCGATGGAATAGGTCCAGCCGTGGCCGAAGTCACCGTCATGGTTCCTATTGAGGCTGTCGTAGGTACGGGTCACCGTTAGAGACACACCGCCAACGGCGATATCCAGGTCCTGCTGACTGAACTTGACGCTTCCAAGCTTTAGCGGGCAATCGAGGACAAACCCAACATTGGCATAGCCATATGATGGATTGTTGTCGGGATACTTGACCGTAAGGAGCATCTGGTAGGCACCGTTTTCCACGCTGGTGAAGTCCAGAGTACCGAGTGAACCGTCCGGCTCGACCCGATTCTCACACCAGTCGCCCGAGCCTTTATTTGGGGTTATGTTTTTAACAAAATAATTGGGGTCAGTTAGTAAATACTGCCACGACTCTACGGAGTATCTACTTACTTTCGGTCTAAACAGCTCGACCTTGTACTGGACGTTTGCCTGGGAACCAGGATAGTAGGCAGCACCCTCCAAATCGAAAAAGGCTTGGTCAATGACCTGCCAGAGACCCTCAAAATTGTAGGGATTTCTCAGAAGTTCATCAATAATTTTATTCTCATCACCCTCATATTCAATGTTGCTGATTTCAGCTTCCGGCGAACCAAGCGCAACAACAAAAGGTGCATTAGCTTCATGCGTGCCCGGGCCAACGTCCAAATGCGCAATATAGTCGCCATCTACAACTGGGTCATCGTTCCACTTGAAATCCTCATTCGCATTGAACATTCTGGAGACGGGGTTACTCGTTCCCTGATTAGCATCGACAACCTTATGATTACATGGGTCATAAATAGTTATTGCCCAATTCGCATCCGCCTTCAATGAAGCACTAACTGTGACCCAGGGGTTCAAGGCAGTGACGAAACTGGGAGTGACTCTGAAGTCTGAAATTGAACTGTTGTTGAAGAACTCCACTGATTCGATGGTCTCATTGCCATACATATCCCAGACGTGAACAACCAGGCAAGTCGGGCCGTTTTTGAATAAATACGGATTGAGTTCGTATGTCCAGGGATTGTCACTATTAACGTCAATGGGAAAGCCATTAGGATCTTCTGCTTCAGTAATGAGTTGTTCATCCTGACAATCCTTATTACCCCACCACAGTTCAATTTTTTTAATTCTCTCATTGGCATCTTCAGGAGTAACATTTACATCGATGATGCCATCGACGAAAGTACTGGCATCGATTTCACTGCCCCCCCAGTATGCGGTGAAATTAACGTCGGGGGGCTCCATATCAGGATTAACAATATCTACATTTTCAAAAACACACTCGTTGACATTACCGGCCAAGTCCATCACTATGAGCTGTACATTGACATCATAGATGTCATTAAAATCAAGCGTGCTAATCTCGCAAAGTATGCCGTCTTTGACAGGTTGTGTAGATCCGTAAAAGACGGTATTGGGCTCATTACCGTACTGAGTGATGGAAACCTCATAGTTAGTGAAATAGTCATCCCATGCTGTGCCTTTGACTACGAGTACTCCCGGGACGTTTAGATCGGGCACATTGGCATCAGTAATAATAGCGTTGGGTTCGGTCAGGTCTACATGGAACGTACCTTTCACAGGTACGGCAGCGTTTGCGTCCGAGCCGGCGGTAAGCACGTACCGATAGTAGCCATCATTTGGTTCTTCAAATTTAAAGGCGGCTACCAGGTCCGGAGCACTACCCTCACACGGGTCGAAGTGGGCGTTAGGTTCACCATACCTGTAAATAGTAGCCTGCCACTGGACGTCACGGGTCACATCAGCATGAATGATAAACTCGTTGGCATCATTTCTGACCCAGTTTGATCGTGGCTGGACTATTTCTCCATCAGAGCCAGCTCCAGCCTCGACATTTAGAATCGCTGACTGCTCTGACAGACGAGTGATCGGGCTGGTGACCGCCAGTACTGACGCAACCGTGGTAACAGGGTCAAGCTCAGTGCGTGTCTCAAACCAGCGATTAATATCTATGATTGCCGGCAGGTACGACAGACCTGCATTTGTAGTGGCCCCCTCAGTCACTTTCAGCCAGAACGCTGTTGAATCAACAATATCTCTAAGCGCATTATAATGGTTGGGATCAGAGTTGGGGTCACAAGTTCGAAGCAACTGCACTGGAGTCAAGGAATTGTTTATCAGTTCAGCCCCGATTCGTTCGCCTGAGCCGATATTACCAATGGTCTGAATCAAACCAACATCATACAGTACAAAGTCACTGGCACTGGTTTTTATGTCTCTTAAGATATAGCCGATGTAATTACAATCAGTAATATTAGCGATCTGGACCGGGTTTTTCGGGATGGTAATTTCACAGTCTGCATTCGCTGCATGTTTGATGTCTTCCTTTACATAGTCCGGCAAGTTCTCAAGGGGCCCACCATTTTCGGTGAGGGTATTAGCATCTTCCAGGGTGGTAATGGTGTAGATTGGAACATTAGGGTCGTTATTCGGGTCATTGGCCTTCCTGATGACCCGTGCAACGGAACCGGCTCCTTTGCCAGGAAAGGCCTGCATCAGAACATTGTGTTCCAAGGCACTGGCGGTCAAGGCCGAAGTAAACAAGAATTGGTTTTCCGGGATAAATGTGTCACTTTCTTGAGTTTCTATCGCCACAGGTGTATGAACATCTCTTATGACAGTGATTCTGACCCGGTCGGACGCGGCTTCAAAGGGTAAATTAGAGTCATTATATAATTCAGTCACTCTTAAATCCCACGCTACGTTCACTACGCTGGGTTGACGAGTGATTGCCACATCGAGACTTCCAGCGGTAATCTGATTGAACCGGTCAATCTGGTGGAAGTAACTCAGGCCGATACCATGCAGGACATCTCCAATGGTCTGATCTGGCGTCAAAGGTCCGTTAGCGTCAAATATTTGGAGCACCCCGTTCATGTCAGCGTAGTGTTGGTCCAGATGTCCACCTGTAATTCGCTGGGGATCTAAAACCAGGGAATGGACCCCGCCAGCCCTGACGGGGTGCACTATCACATCGTCGCCATCAGGTGTTTTGAACGTCATCTCCAAGTCCTGCCATCGGCCCATGCCCACCATCTCTTCGGCACGGTCTGCCGAAGCCACAAGCTGGCCGTCTACTGCCAATTGGGGTCTGAGCAGCTTATCATACACTGGAAAAGAGTTGGGATCTTCAACGAGATTAGGATCCAGAAGGTCAGCATAAGCTGTGCTTGCTGGTTCATATAGTAGCGTTACTTTCTTACCGGCCAGTTCCGGCAGGCTCATGGTAACCGAAAAAGCCTTAGTATTATCCGGATTCCTGAGTGTAAATGTAAGCTCATGCCGCAACTCATCAGGAAGAACGCTGAAGTCAGCTACGCGTTTATGAAGCTTGTACTGGTCAGTAATTGGCAGAATGCCATATCGCTCCTCTGATACCTGACGTTGACGAAAGGCCGTTTCAGCCGTCAGATTTCCGGCGGCCAGGTAATCGCGTATTGGCTCGGCCAAGAAGAGCAACTGCTCTTCTATCAGTTCATCGTCTATTCCAAAGACATACCCTTCAACGTCATTGACGGTCGCTTCACCCTTGGCGTTGGTGAGCAAAGTATCCGGATCAAGAGCAACTCCCACCGAATCTTCTATACCGTGACTACTCGTAAAAGTATGTTGTTTAAAAGAAGGGTCCAAGTCGAGCCAAGCGTCGCCATCACTATTTCCTTCATAGCTTTCCCCTCGGAATGCCCCGCGATAGGGGAAGTTATCCACATATGCCTTAACCCAAACGTGGTCGATTCGAATGGTCTGTGGTTCTTCACCAGCGTAATCTAGTACTTCATAGCAAATATTGTTGGCCCGAAAAAGTTCTACTATTTGTTCCGAGTCGCTGATGCCTGTCCAGCGGGCCGCATCTTCGGCTGACAGTTCGATGATGCCAAGAGCGTAACGGCAGGGGATATCGCTGGCGCGCAATAAAGCCATTAGCGTACTGGCAAGATCCATGTCGTTGCCACCGCCTTCTTCCAGAGTTCTTTTAGCCCCCTTCACCGAGCCATAGTACGGCTCATAGGTCAGCTCATTCCGTACGTACTCAAAGATTTTGACAGGGCTGTAGGCGAGTTGCTCAGCTTTGGCCATTATGGGGTCGTTAGAATCATTCGGATCAAAGTTGATCTCAGGTATATCACGAGCTAAGTCATTCCCATCCGGCGGTCCTGTCACCACATCTCTCTGAGCGAGGTAACAGAACTCATCATTCATGGCGGCCACCTGCCACGGCCATTGAAAGAATGGAGGGCTGCCGGGGTACCCGGCACTAAAAGCAGTACCGTGCCGTGGCAGATATGGTCTCGACGGTTCGGAGGAATTGCGCATAGGCCTGACTTTAGATTTAGGCCGGAGGAATTCTACAAGCTCCTCCATGTTTGTCCGCAGCTGGCTGCGATTTCCTTGGTTCCGTTGGACTATTGTCAATAAGCGGTCGAACTGGCGATAACGGTTCTCCGCCGCCTCACAAAATTCATCGTGCCGATCTAAAATCTCCTGTGGAATATCATTTTCAAGCAGCTTGTTCCGCCTCTCCATCAACTCAGCCTGAAGGTCATAATGTATTGTCTTGAGTCTCTTTTGCAAAACGGCCACGTCTTTGATTAAAGACTTTGCGTCTTTGTCTGCTTTGACCCTGCCCAGAGCTTGCTTGCTGCTTTTTAGCAATTTGCGACATACTATCGCTTGTCGCTGGCCGACAGGCAGCATTGGGTCGATGTAAGTGCGCACGATCCGCGCGTGCTCCTCGATGATGCGCAAGTGCTCTTGTTCATATTGCTGCTGGGCCATCACCTGTGCAAGTGTGCCGGCATCAATAAACAGCACCAATGCGGTCACACAGATAATTGTTTTACGCCAAAACAGTTTTATGCTTCGTCTGTAGTGCCGTAGCATTTTGTAAGCTCCTTTTTATATTAGAGGTTCCTGGTTTTGCACTTGCGCCTTTAGGTGATCTTTGCTCACTTTAGAATCCTGTCTCCGGAAAGTCGCGTGGAGAAGCATCATCTTAGTCCCAGCTTCCTCCGTCAAACAGTGCCGTTATTTCCTCTTGAGTTAACACGTAGGGGTAAATGCGTACGTCATCTATAATTCCCTCAAATCCAGCCCATGTTGGGTCAGTGGGACTTGAGCCCACACCCAGCGGCCCGGTACTATCGTCGATGTCTCCGCTCGGCGCAGGCTCGCTGTCCACTTTTTGTCCGTCAACATACAACCTTAAGATTTCACCATTATAGGTTCCAAATAAGTGATACCATTGTCCGATATTGACGCCACCGGAGGAAACTGCTTGATACCTTACCCCTGATACAACTACCTCTGCCTCGAATCTATCACTGGTCTGCCAATAGAATAATTCATATGTTCCGTTCGCATCGCTGTCTTCCTTAAATATGACCCTCCCATGGTTATCTTTTGCATTCAGTTTGACCCAGGCGCCCCAGCTTCCACGGTCTAGATTAAGGGTGTTGTCATTTCCACAATCAACGTAATCATCAACGCCGTCAAAGGTCAGTGCGCCGCGGATTTTGCCCGCAGTCCAGGTGGGTCCGTTGAGTTGGCCATGGTTGCCGCTCGGTGAGGCATCCATCGCCATATTTCCTGAATGCTCATCAAGTCTCCAATGGCCAACGGGCTCAGGGACAGGAACCAAGAGCAACGCACGGTTATAATTGCTGTTAGGGTCATTTGTATCGCTGAGTCTGCCATACCCGACGATGTGTCCTTCGTCACTGATGCTCCGAGCGGAGGCGATTACCCAGTTAGGCTCGTTAGTATCGATGCGAACGAGCTTGTTGAGGTCGTACATCTGGCCCTTTTCGTAGACGAACGCTCTGAGCTGGTCATCGTTGGAATCGACGGTTGCCTCGCCGACCACCTGGCCTGCGTCGCTGATTCCATAAGCCCGGCTGACATTGCCCTGCTCGAGGGTGCCTATGTCGGTCAGGCCGCTGTCAAGGTCGCCGATGAAGGCGCGGTCATTCGGCTCATCTTCAAACATGGGATAATAATAGCCGGCCACGCCGCCGTACTCACTGACGTCGTATGCCCTGCTCTTGGAGTAGGGACCCAGTGTGCCCAAGATGTGGATATTCGGGTCATTTGAATCCAGGCTGTCCCAGTATACTGCGTATCCGCCTGACCAGCCAACCGCAACTGAATTCGGGCCTTCGTTGCTAATGGCACGCGCGACACTGTTATTATCGCCTTCGCTGAAGATGCTGGACAGCTTTGTCATATCCGTGCTATCCGGATATTTCATCAGGAAGGCCTTGTCGCCTATGCTGCCGACAATCCAATTCGCATCGCTGATACCATAGGCGGCACTTTCGTTAGGGTCGCCAGAGGGGTGCAAATCGACCATATTGGGGTCACTTCCTTCACTGGGGATAGTAAGAAAAGCATGTGACTTGCTGTTGGGGTTGTACGATACGCCCACAATATACTGCGACTCAGTGATGCCGTAGGCCTGAGCCCACTGGTAGGGACCCTGGTATACGGGGTTTGAATTGTACTCATATGCACCCCTGTCAACGATCGGAGCCGTGCCGCTGCCGGCATCGTTCGTGTCCGGGTCGTCAACTTTACGGATGTTTCCGATGATGTCGGTGTTGAGGCTGATTGCGTTGTTGTCGCCGGAGTCGATGCAGTCGCTGCCAGCCGTAAGCCGCAAGCCATCGTCTAACGTGCCAAAGATGGCGTCCGGGCCGGTCGGATCATTCGGATCCGCAAAGTTCGGGTCCGCACTGCTGTTGCCCACACCCGAATATCCCCCCTGTACGTTGGAATAGGTAACTGTCGGCGAACCTTCTATCTCGTCGCCGGCGCTACCCGCACCGTCACCCCACAATATGCAGTTGCTTAATGCCGGGGTCGCCGTGCCGCTGCTGTAAATCGCCCCGCCAGCAAAATACGCCCAGTTTCCGCTGAATGTGCAGTTCGTTACAATCGGATTGCAGTCGGTACTAAACATCCCCCCTCCAAAGGCATCCGAATAGTTGCCACTAAAAACACAGTTAACTATTACAGCACTGCCGCCGCGGTTGTACATACCTCCACCACCACCGGGACCAGCACCAGTATCGGCCGAATTTTCCGAGAATACACAGTTGGTGACTTTCAGTGCCCCACCGTCGTTGTAGATCCCACCACCATCTTGACCAGCTGAATTAGCCGTGATTACGCAGTTGCTGATAATAGGCGAAGTACCATAGCAATATATACCGCCACCATCGCTGCCGTTACCACCCGTAATCGTAAAGCCATCAAGTATGGCGTTATCGGCACCTATTACGACGTTGTAACTGTTGTCGGCGGGGTTGTCTAAAGTTCCAATATCGCCGCTAAGAATAGTTTCGTGGGCTTTCCAGTTGCGCTGGTCACGGGTAATCTCTGCACCGATGAAGCCTCCGTAGAGAGCCACGTTTGGCTCAAGCTGGATAGAAATCGAGCGGTCGTTCGTATCGGTGGGATAGTAAGTGCCCTCCGCCACCCATATTTCGTCGCCGCTGCTAGCGGCTGACAGCGCGGAGTTAACGTCAGTGAATGCGTCTTCCCAGGACGTACCGTCTCCGGCACCATTTGCATCGAGGTCAACGTAAATGATGTTCGCATCAATTTCGTATGTCCAGGTGAGTGGCCCGATGTTGGTCATATTGTTGTCGGCAAACAGGAATCCATACATTCTTCTTGTATCGAAGCGGTTGACATCGACGGCCGTATTGCACATAAATCGCAGCTTATTTGGATCAGAACCAAAGTAGACATCGTGTGAGGTTGCCAATTCGCCTGGCGTCCAGCTCAAGGTCGAATCTATTGCGTTAGGTTCGCCGGTCGGGCCGCTGACGTCGGGGTTGGCTGCTTTATTGGGTTCGTGGACAAGTGTGAACGAATCAACAGGCTCGCCGTTCACATCTACAACCTCAAAATCCAGTTGACAGTCGCTGATTGCAATTTTGCAGAAGTGGTAGACACTGTTACATTCCTGGACGTAAGCGGAGTAATTCTCGTTCGGCTCAGCAAGCGGTGCGCCACCGCCGCCGGCGGTGATATGCACGACGTCGTTGACCTCGCAACGGGCGTAGTAGTGGTTATGGCCCGCAAAGACAATGTCTACGCCGTACTGCTCACACAACGGCTGGATATCCTCTTTGACGTCGTCGTTATCCGAATGTCCGGTACCGCCCGCAGAGTAACCAGGTTCGTGCAAGACGATGAATTTCCACGGCGCCGACGTGGAATTCAGGTCCGCCTCGAGCCATGCCAGCTGTTCTGCGCCTGTATTGTTGTCGGTAGGATATGTACCTTCGGCGTACTGGTCGAGCACTGCTACATGGGCGGGCCCGTAGTCGAATGACCAGTAACGTCCGTTCGGTTCATAGAAATAAGGCCAGTACTTCTCATAGGCAACTGCGTTGCCGTCACTTACTTCGTGATTTCCGGTGGAACCCTGGACAGGCAGATTTGCCTGCATTTCCACCGCCTTGTAAAGCGAACGATTGAAATACATCGTATCCCAGTCGCTTTCGCTGTTGCCATCATACACCCAGTCCCCAGTGTGCAGGGTAAAGGTCAGGTAATTAGAATCTTCAAGCATAGCCGAACAGACGTTGTTGTGGTCGTATGGTATGTTTCCGTCGTCAGCGCGTGTATCTCCATAGGCCAGGAATTTGACGTCCGTGGCGTTCACATCAGGGGCGGTCCAGAAGGTGCCGGGGTGGCAGGCGTCCGGCGGTACCTGCAGCCGGTAGTAATACTTAGAGCCCGGTGTAAGACTGGTAATAGTGTACTTATGGAGGTGGTCGGTTGTATATTCGGTGGTATTAACGTCATTCGGGTACGTCGTATTGGGCCCCCACTGGAGGGTGCAGGTAACGTTACAATCCAGTTGCCAGAGGACGGTCATCTCCGTGTTGTTACCATCGTAGATGAGATACGGCCCCTTCTTGGCTGCCGGGTCGGCCGTGGTAAACTTCCAGACGGAGCCCGTTGTAAGATTACAATCGCTGTTCGCATCAATGCGCCAGAAATAGTCGGTTGTTGGCTGAATGGTCTCGGGTGGATCGTAGCTGTTGGAATCCTGGTTGCCCCGATATATGCCCGTTGTATCGGTTGTGTCGGCGTCGTTTACATCGTTGAAATCCGTGCCTAAGTACACGAGGTAATTCTGAGTATGGATTCCTGAGGCCCAACTTAACACTACTTCATAAGATATGTCATTTGCATTATTGGCGGGATTAGGGTCGGCAGCCTGCTCGGGTTCAATGCATCCGGTTGTGAAGTGCCAAACCTTGCCCTTTACTCTGCAATCATCATCGTTTACTTCGTCGATGCGCCAGTAATAGTCATTCATGTCGGATAAAGTGGGGTCGTAGCTGTTAGAATCCTGAGGACCTTTATATATACCGGTTGTATCGCTGGTATCGGCATTGTCGACATCGGTGGGGTTAGTGCCGAGATACACCTCATGGCCGTTCGTATCTGCTATGCCTGCTCCGGGTGTCCAGCTCAGATTTGCATCTACTGGCACGTCAACGTCATTGTCACCGGGACTTGGATTGCTCGCCTGTCCGGGTCCGGTGGTGAATTCGCGGTCAGCGCTGAAGTTACCCCATGCTGAGGTCCCATCGCACATATTCCTGGCTCTAACACGCCAGTAATAAGTTGTGTACGCATCAAGTACCTTCCAGTTGCTTGTGTTCCAGGAGGTGCCGGTCGTGTAGCCTGGCGAGAATGTCGGATCCGGGGAAGTGCCTATATAGATGTAATATCTATCTCCAAGTGGAACATTGCTCCAGCTTAATTGTACGCCAGTTACAGCTATCCCGTCTTGACAGCTTGCACCATCGTCCGGATTATTCAGTGTGGGTGTACCAGGTGCAGAACAGGGCGGACCACATGCGTAGCTTTCGTAGGCAGCCATAAACAATACGCTTAAAACCAGACAGGTGGTTATGAACTTAGATTTCATTTGCTTTCCCCTTTACCTTGGGAGTTATAGCTAACTATCCAACGCTGGACATACTCGGCCTCTGGGCAGGTAGGATACTTCTCAAGAAGTTTCTCATAGGCCGCCTTTATCTTTGTATCTGCCTCTGACTCTGAAATAAGCCCTTTACCCTTCATAAGTTCGTATTGAAGCCCTATCAAATACTGGGTGTGCTCCGCGCGACGATGGCCAGGGTAATCATCAACTATCTTTTGGTAGCATCCTACTGCTTCATCGAATTTACCCATGCGGCCATACCAACCACCTACATGGTAGTACGCTTCCCCGGCCACAGCGGGCCAGTAAGAATAACCAGGGGAACCGGCATTTAATTTCGCCACCAGGCTGTCAAGAATTGTTTTTGCTGTGTTTGTATCACCGAGAATGATGTTTGTTCGTGCCAGGTCTACTTGTGTCCATATCCGGTGGTGCTCGTGCTTCGGCCAGTTTTCCAAAACATGCTGATAAACCTGTCTGGCCTTCTCATATTTCTCAAGCTTGTTATAATGGTCCGCAACTGCATAAACAGCATCTGCTATGCGCTCATTCTTGGAAAAATTGGCAACCAGCTTATCGATGGCGATTTGGGCGGCAGTTTCATTGTCGAGAGAAATATATGACATCGCCACCCGCATTTGTGACCACATCGACCTTATGTCCTCTCTGCGCCAATTGTCTGCGATATATTGATAAAGCTGCGCAGCCTTTTGGTGTTTGCCAAGTCGCCCATAGTGTTCTGCGATGTCAAAAAGAGCCGTTGCTATAAACTCATGGTTGGAAAGGTTGGCAACCAATTCGTCAATTGCAGGCTGGACTGCGGTGTCGTTTCCAAGAGAGAGCTTTGCATGTATGAGGTCTAATTGTTTCCACATCGCGTGTTTACTCTCTGGCCAGCTGGCGATAACCTGGCCATAAAGCCACCCTGCCTTCTTATATTCCTCGAATCGATTAAACTGGTGTGCTATGTCGTAAACGACCTTCGCTATACCTTCATTATCGGAGAAGTCGACAATCAGTTTTTCAGCGGCAGCTTTAGCAGCTTCCATCTCGCCAAGGCAAATATTCGATACAGCCACGCCTGATTGTGCCCACATGGCACGCTCGTGTTCGGGCCAGCTGTCCAAAATATATTGATAAAACTGCTTGGCCATTTCATATTTTTGATAAGATTCGGTTTTGTGATAGTGTTCCGCGATATCGTAAATGATTTCTACCAAAAGCTGGTGATTCGAAAAGTTAACAATCAGTTCTCGAAAAGCTGCTCTTGCCTGTTGTTGGTCGTGCTTATATAGCGTAACAAGTTTACTTTGGGCCTCCAGGGCGTAATCAGTACCCGGATGATCCGTCACGACCGCGTTATACGTCGCCTTAGCTCGTCCGTGATCTCCATTCCTTCGATATGTTTCTGCCTGCTTGAGCTTGGGAAAGTTGGCGACTAATTCCCTGAAGGCTGCTTCTTCCTGCTCAAGTTGAGCAGACGCATCTCCGGAACATTCTCCTGCCATCTGAGAAAAGACAATGCCGAACAAAAGCAATGTTGCCACGAACATTTTCTTACACATTATTTTTATCTCCTAATATCTATAAGATTTAGTTACCCACACATTCAGTTTCACTCTAAATCTGAACCGGTGGTGAAGTTCCAGGTATCACCTTCCGTGACTTCACACTTATTCTTTTCATCGATGCGCCAGTAGTACGGGCTGTTCGGCTCAAGGTAGATGGTAGTCATTCCGACCACGTCGCCCTGGTCGTTGATGGCCCATGCCTCGCTGGCCTGCGGATTACCAGTTGGCTCAAGCATGCCAAGGTCAATCACCCGATAGCGTGTTTGAGCAGCTCTGACGGCAGGTATCTCCGCGTCGCGCAGAGCTCGCGCATAGAGTCTGACATCATCGATTCTGCCATTGAAGTAATTACCTTCCCAGTCACGCCCAATGTAAGCGTATGCGGCATTGTCCCAGGTATTGGTGTTGACAATGGCAGACGGACCGCTGTTATCCAGCGTACAGATTGCCTGTCGGGCCCCGTCGAGGTATATCTTCACCTCGCCGGAGTGTTCCGCACGGTCGGGGAAGACGACGGCGATATGATGCCAGCCTGTAAGCGGGTAGAAGTTCTCCGTCCCTACAACGTGCGAGTTAGAGCCGATGGTAACGGCCAGCCGGGTAGAGGAGGCGGTAATCGCAAAACGCGTTCCCGGGTTATTTGAATCAGCGGTGCCATAGTCGAAGAAGGTCGGATTTGGATTGTCACCGGCCTCAAACCAGCCCATTATCGTACGAGCATGCGCTCCGCCGGGGAAGTATTTAACATTATTACTGTCCCCATTCAAATCCACGTATTCATTGCTGTCGGCCGAGAGCTTTATCGCGCTACCGAGCTTGCCGCCGCTCCAGCAATTCGGCTCCTGCGCATTTACGACATTGGCGTCAAATTCATTACCCGATGAGTCGTTGGAGTCCTGATCGAATTTCCAGTGCGCCGTAAGGTCGCGCGAATCCAAAGTGCTCGGTACATCCTTAACAGTCACCACAAAGGTATCGATACTGGTTTCGCCATCCTCGTCGGTCACCCAAAGTTCGATGGTATGGGTGCCGATGCTTAGTTCGACAGTGGGATTCTTCCCTTCGGCAATTAAAACGCCGTTCTCATACCATCTGTAGGTAAGATCAAGCTCGTTACCGTCATCGTAAGCATCGCCAGGCAGGTTCACGTCCGCCGTTCCGTCCCAATCATTGTCATCTACGATAAAGTCCGACGGCGCATTCGGAGTGGGTGGTGAATTACGTCTTATACCAAACCCATACTTATCGGATAGATACAGGTCTAAATCGCGTCGTTGCTGCTCCGAAAGGGCCTTGTCGTAGTGAAGAATTTCCGCAATATAACCACTGTAGGGCTTGTTTACATCGTTACTGTCATCGTGGAACCTGGTGGGTTGGTTGGGATTGTTGCCAATAGCAATCCGGCTTTCGCGCGGGAAGAGCTTACCCGCCCCCGTAACCGCGTCGAAATAGTCCCCGTTGAGGTATCCTTCAATTGTAGACTTGGTGTGGTCATAGACAAAATCAACCAGATAGGGCGTATTAGATTCAATAGGCGCGCTAATGTGATTTGGTCCCCAGACGGTTTCAGGTCCGTTGCCATCACCGTCCTCAACGCTCCATGCGTTAAGGTACAATTCATTGGCATCTATATAGACGTTAAAGCCCACATTATTCGGGTCGCCCAATGCCCAGAGGACCTGCCGTGTGGATACATCCTGCCTGGTCTTAAAGACAAGGGAGAGCGTCTGCCTGGAGAACATCTCAACAATCTCATAATATAGCTCGAGGAAGATGGCTTCAAGCTCACTGGGTTCTGGAGTAGTGACAGACGAGCCCCCACCGGTCTCTGCTATATCATCCAGAAACTGTTTGCGTGCTGGAACATAATCGTCGTGGTTGGGGTCAACGAAGCTGCCGACCCCAACCGTCCAAACTTCAACGCCACTCGCTACCGCTTCTTCGACCCTTTGGAGAACGAGTTCGTTATCTCCAGGATCATCGCAGGTAGGACAGCAGTTCCACCCATCCGTGACGAATAGACATATTCGGTTTTGACCCTCCGGGCTGCCATTCGCATCATCATTGAATTCATCAGTCATCAGTTCTATTCCTGTTTTATAGCACGTCTTGAAATTAGTTAGCAGCCCGTTGATTGCGCCCTTAATATCGTTAAGGTCGCTGGTCAGCGGCTGGAATGTGAATGTTGTATCGTAGTTAGCAAAACCGATCAGACCTACCTTGTGACCGGATTCCGTGGGTGGTACTGATTCACCGCGGGCACTTTCAGCGGGGCCGTTACCAACCGGCGTATAGTCTGGATTGGTTGTCAGTACAATCTTGTCGATTCTGAATCCGTCGTCGTACATCCGGATGTTCACTGTGTTAACGCCGGGCACATTTACATCGAACGTGGCGTTTGGCCCGTCAATCGTTCCATTGGTCCATACGTACTGGTCGTAAGTGTTAAATTCGATTTTGTCGGCTGTTGGCGTCGGCTTTTTGTGCAGGCCTGCGTGGCAGCTATTGCTACCGGAATCATCCGCATACCCCCGGACCCAGACGTAGTGCGTACCGGTCTCAACAAAGTTAACATGGAAGTCCAGGCGCGGGCTCTTACTGTAACAAGTAGGGCAGTTGTAGTCGTCGCCATCGTCGGGTTTCGCCTGTATGGCACCGTCGCCGGAGTAACCGTTCTTCGACGTGTCGAGTACCCATGCGTCTTTCCATTCGTTACCCGGCCGGTCACTGCCTTCCGTAATGTTGTCGTGGAAGTGCTCGGCTTCAATCGAGACGATATGGTTGGGACCGTTATCCTGCAGGAACGGCCCGGGCTCCCCGCCCAACATCGATACTGCGTATGCCCTCGCAGCATCCTTGGCAAAGTCAATTCTCCGCCTCGGATCGTATGGGTCATCGGCGGGATTGTCATAATCAACCCAGTCCATACTACTAGACCTGTCCATGACAATGTAAGTATCAATTGGACCATAGACGGTATTCGTGTCGATGACGGACCCATCGAACAGAATAGCCGGCTGGCACTCAAATACGTTATCTTCCCATTTCGGCTGACGGCAGGGGTCATCCTGGGTTGCATCGTGTGGTGGTACGCTGGTGGACTGGTCCGCCCACTTCGAGACCATATCGTTTCCGTCCATGGTAACCCCGGCATCCGCCTTGTACCACAATACCGGCTGTTCAATATTTGCGGGGCCGTAGAGCCGGTGCTTGGACGTGAGATAATCCTCCACCTGCTGTCGGTGGGTATCCGAGAGCGCTCCGGCAAATACAAGCACTTCGGAAACATCGTAATCGAGGAACTGGTTACCGTCTCTGTTCTTGCCGAGGATACAATGTGTGTACTTCTTCGCCTCATTTTGTCCAATCGCAGTGCCATCGATATTGAGCAATCGGCCGTTCTTGAAGAAGTCAACATTGGTACCGTCACTAACAACCGCCAGTATCACCGACTCGGTAGCCTCAGTACTGATGTCGTATGTATTGGGGGTCGTGCCGGTGGATAGCCGCAGGTTGGCATCGGCAACTTCAAGCTCAAAGGCGTTCGACTGGTTGTTGCCGTCCTCACTGGCAAATAGAGTTCCGGTTTCCTGAGAGGAGGTTGCGACGGCCATTAAAATGGTGCTGTTGCCGTCGTGGCTTAGTGTTGTGCTTAGATAGTCATCGATTCCGTCGAACCTTATTGCAGGGTTGCAGCATGGTATATCAGAGACCCACTTAGGCTGGTAATTAGCGTCGGCTTGTTCCAGGTCATGGCCGCTGTAGGTCTGGTCTATCCACTTGGCCACGAGGTTGGGGTCGGTCGTATTCTTGACCACTCCGGTATCAGCCCGCAGCCACAGTACCAGGTTGGGTTCAGTAACCGGGAATGGCAGCGGGTCCAGCCGGAATGCGTGGGTGTTGCCGTCAATTGTACCAAAGCCGACAATCTGCCCCTCCTCATTGATCGCATAGGCATCCGTCAAATCCCACCAATCCGGGTCTGTGCTCTGCAATGCGAGATGGTTGTTGAGGTTGTTTATCGCGCCATCCCGCCAGACGAAAGCCTTGCCAGCGGAACTGCCTACCACATCACCTTCGGCATTGATGCTATAGGCCCTGGAACCACCGGCGCCCAGACTACCTAAGGCGCTTATATCGTTGTTTTGATACCGGATGGCCTTGTCCGTACCATTATGGTCATAGTAGCCTACCGCGAGCGGTTCGTCGTTTATATCTATCGTATTTTGGATACCTTGTAAGTAAGTATCATAGTAATTACCATCCTCGGTGTATTGTCCGACATCCTTGACAACAAGTTTGTGGCTGATGAAGCCCTGCTTGTCCTGTCCATTTTCCCAATAGCCGGCCAAGTCGCCATGTTTATTGATTGCAAAAGCGAAGTTATTGGCGTCAGAGATTTCCGAGTTGTTCAAATCTTGCCAATAGGGACTGTCATTCGGTGGATTATGCCACACAAAAGCGCGCGTCCCGCCGGCGCTCAAAGTGTAGTACCCCGTTATCTGTCCCTCGATATTGATGCCATATGCGTTAATGGGATAGGAATCTGGTGTCCCAAGGTCAGTGAAGCTATAATCTTCCCACATAAATGCATTGGCATCCACCGTTGGAGATGTAGTATAATAATGGCCTGCAATCTGTTCGGAACGGTTAATGCCCCGGCCAACGCTGTTGTCCAAAACTCCATTGGGGTCAAGGTCGGTCATCTCACCACACTTCCAGCAGAAGGCGTGGGAATTGCCGTCGACCTCCGCGTAGCCGGTTACATTGCCGTAATTATTCAGTGCATAGGCGAAACTGTTACCGTCGTCGACCGCCCCAAGGTCAATAACGATATACTCAGGGGTGGTAGCGTTGGGTGCGCCGTTAGGTTCATCGACAGTGAAGCCGGTCAGAGCCAGCTCGCTCACTTCATTGCTATCGCCGCATTTAAACTCCGCGGACAGGATCAAGATATAAGTATTAGGGTCCAGAGCATTCGGTTCAAAAACATTGGGGTCAGGAACACGAAGGGCCGGACCGTTTCGGACGCCTGGGCTCAAATCGCCCAGGTTGGAAGTGTAGATAGTGTTCGGCTCAGAACCGGACCTGTCATCAAACTTGACCGACAGTATAACATCTTGCAAATCAACGTTGCCTGTGTTCGTGGCACTAGCAATGATGTCAAGGCTATTAATAGTTCCGGCTACAAACCGTTCTGGGGCTACGCTAATACTACCAGACAGAGCGGTTAAATTATCGCAGTTACTCTTAATTGCGAACGTCGCGCTGTCCTCATCCAATATAACACTGCCCTGTCCAACCTCTTGCGTGATATTATAATCGGGCACCGCAGGCCAATCGCGTTCAATAAAGAATTGAAAGCTTTCTCTATGCCAGTTGTCACCCGCATCGCCGGGCTGCAGGGAGTCGATCCGGTAGGTGAACTGGGGCCCGGAACCGGGGCGGTCGGGAATTTCAAGTCTATTCAAATTTCGGTCCTCTACGGTAATTCTTACCTGTAAGTCGTCCATGGGGACGCTGTTGCTCTCATTAATCACCGTTGAGGTAATAGTCACCAAGTCGCCGGCGTAGTAATAAATTAGGTTTGTGGTAATACTGCTGCTAACAGTTCCGGGGAGCGGCACGTCTTTGATGATGAAATCATCCTTTGCAGTCTTTATTGCATCATTGGTGATTTGGTCAACAAGCGTGGCGACAGCGTTGTAACCTCCGGGTGGCACATCAGCAATGAAGCTTCTCTCAAATCCGCTTATGCTGCCCATATGCTCGTCTGTTATGAGGATTTGCGGAATGCTGATGTCGGGTACTTGTCCGCCATCGGCGTCTTCCACCGCCACATTGATGACGAGCTCCGACCGGTTGTATCCCACGGAAACCCACTCGAGCACGGGTGTACTCTTCGGGTCGGAACCTCGCGTCAACTTGACTTGCAGCTCCAGATATTGCGAGCGACTTGGTTTGTTTCGGCTATTGGCGTCGATGATATTAGCGTCCATGACGGACGTTCCGGATTCGCTGAACCAGTCGGTCCAATCGGAAACGGCCTCGCCGGGATTCTGCCAATTATCGGTATTAATGCAGCGGGCACGAATTGAAACAGGCGGCTGCGAGGGTGATATCGGCTCAAACATCAAGGCCCCGCCGCTGGTTCCCAACAGTCCGTTGGTCAGGGCGTTTATCGTGCCCATGGGCAGGGGCGGGGTCGAGTATGCTGTCAGGCTGTCTATGAGATTGTCGTCGGTGAGGTCAATAATGGACAATGCCCCAACTCCGCTTAGGTCATTTGGAGTTCCTGCTGAAGTTCCAATCCAGAGCTGATTGGCATCTTCATCCACATACACGGCCGTTACGTTGTTGCTGTCGCCGGCCAAAACATGAACAAAATCGTTGCAATCTGATGAGAGGTAGATTTTGCGAGTGCCGGAGCCCCTGTCGCTTTGGTTTTCCTGTATTTGCACAAGGCCCTTGGAGGTGGCTATGTACAACGTATTATCACCGGCGGGGGAGGTGCCGGCGGTTACAAAGAGGTCGGCAATCCTGTTTTGCAGGAGGTTGGGGTCGTTCTGGTCCTCATAGCCGTAGATTGCATTGGGCTCGAAATTGTCCCCCCTGGAATTCACATCATAAACCGCATACAGCGAATCTCCCTCTCCGTTCGAATCGACGCCGACGAAATACAGGTCATTATTGGCGGTCAGGAAAACACGGCTGGCCCAGTCGTTGCTGTCGGAATTGTAGACATCATTTTCATCCTGTATGAGTGCGACTCCTGCGCGGGTAGCCACTGCAACATAATTGGCGTCACCAATCTTGGCCGCCATCACATCATTAATATAGCCATTGGGCAGATTCACATCGGTACCGGTATCCTTCTCAAACTGGATATACTTATTTTCGAATCTGTCTTTTATATTCAGCGCATTGTAAAATTCGTTGGCGTCAAGCGCCCGGTCATAGACCCAAATGTCGTCGATTATGCCGTCGAAGGACCCCCCCCATTCATCATTAAAACCAATACGAGCAGGTTCATCAACTCCATTGAGACCAGTCCCAGGTGTATTGGCTTCGAGAATTCCATTGACATAGAGTTTAAGGTAAGAACCGTCGTATGTTCCCGCGAGATGATACCATGTGTTAGTATAGATTATATTAGGTGAGTACGCTTGAGACCATGACAGCCAAAACCTAGGATTGGAGCCATTTACACTAAGCATGTAGCCATTGTCAATCTCGTCATACTGTGAGAAGATGTCATGATAGTCACCCAAGGTATCCGGTTTTACCCACGTTGCTATAGTGACAGTATTACCTCCTAAAGCAGGGATTGAGGGAAGAGAAACATAATCTTCCTCCCAGGAATTGTTATCAAATTTCAGCGCTCCGCCAACATAACCGTTTGTCCAGCATGGGTCGGATGGGCTGGCAGCGAGGGTCCCGTCGTCGTCACCGGCCGAATCGTATGCTGTCGTTCCGCTGCCCTCGTCGAGTTTCCAGTGTGCGACGAGACCCTGGGATGGCATGTTTTCCGGTATTATCGCATACGGCCGATACACACCGTCAGTCTCTATGATTCTGAACTCATCTTGTTTGAAGTCGATAATCGCCAGGCCCTCGCTGCGGCTGTCCTGGCCTACATATATCTTGCCGTCAAGAGCAAAGACACAACTGGGTCGAGCGGCTTTCGCGTTCCACAGGACCTCGCGGTCGGTAAGGAACCGCATCCAGAGTGCGCCACTGTCGGCGTCGATGATGTCGACGCTGTCAGATGTGGCGACGATATAGCTATTCTCCGGGAAATTCGGTTCGGAGCTGCGCCCTGTGATGCGGCGCAGGCCGGCGCTATAGGGGTCTGCAAGGGAGGCCTGGGCAAATACCCCACCCAAGTCGGTTTCGCTGCGGTCCTGTGGAGACGGGTCAAAGTTCCAGTAAGCCACTAAACCATTGACATCTTCAGCAGGCTGATGGGCCAAATTGTCCCCAATATGCCGGCCTATATCATTCGCATCAAGGGCGCGATTGTAGATGCTGACCTCATCTATCCTGCAGGGTACGGTGAGGAAATTATTGGCATCAGCCGAGTTCGGCTCACCACCAATCAGGACAGGCATCCCTGCCAGAGCAGACATTACATTTACGTCATAGGTCCAGCTATTGTTTACATCATTACCGTCGACGTAGAGTTTCGCGCTGCGATTGGAAACCGTCAACGCTACGTAGTGCCAATCATCGTCGTCTCCGCTTAGAGCGACAGACCTGCTGTTTGAATCGGTGGCAGAGTTATAGTCGACGAACAACGTGCCGGTGCCCGCGACATCCTGCTTGTAAATACATAAATAATTGGCGTCACCATCTCCCCTGTAGAAAAGGACTGCATTAGCGTATCCCCGGCCGCTTGAAATCCAGCCCTCGATTGTGAAATCATTGGAATCCATCTCATCATCCAGCCTGGTACTGTGCGGGACAGAGACGACCCAGCCCTCCTCCGTAATCAGTGCATGGTCGACAATAGTATCGTTGGCCTCGGTATACCAGCTGGCGCCGGCGTCCTGCCACCATGCGTCGCCGGTGGTTTCACGCTCGTAGAAGTACACATCGTGAGTCCGATTCGAACGCACGTAGTTCTCGACACGATTATAAAATTCATATTGGTTCCAAGCTCTGAACTCGATATTACCCCAATCGGCGCCGCTGCCCGCATCGACAATCAACCCTTCCAATGTGCCTGACGGCGGGAAATCGAGGGTCGTCTCGTTCATCTCCAGGATAAGGTTGCCCGGGCTGGTCCAGGTATCCACCTGATTCGTCTCGCCCGTTTCGAAATCAGCCTGCGTGGTGAACAAGGCATGTTCGAGGTCGGCAGGACAGTCAAAAGTGACGGCTAATTTTGCCCATTCATTGGGCCAGTAGTCCGGCTTATCGGTACTGATACGCAACGTGGTATCATCAGTAACCGTGACGCTCTGCGGGCCGAATTCGAGGGTCAATAGCTCGTTTGCCTCGGCGTTGTAGGCCGTGACGTCAAGATGCTTGTTGACCACCCGTTCCTCGCCCGGCTCCAGGTCATAGAGGTCCACCTGGTAGCCAAGCCGGAGCGTCTCGTAAATCTCCATTGACGAAATATCCCAGATAATGGTCCACTCGCTCTCATTGGCATCTATTGACCTGGGTGTCGGCGTAATGCTGGCGATATCCAACTGTATCCTGTTGGGGTCGTTGGGGTCGCGATTGACCTTGTCCACCGCATGGACACTCTCCACCCCCATATTAGCGATTTCCTGGTAGACCTGATTGTAAATTGTGCCTACAATGTCTGGATTAGACCGATAGTAAGAACCGCCAGTTCTATTAGCTGCGTCTTGCAAAAGCGACTCGTGAATACCGCAGCCCCACACAAACCACGGACAGCAATTCACCGCCCTTTCGCAAATGGGGTCATCCGTATAACCGATGGCAATAATCGTAACGTCGTTGGCAGCCGCCGCATCAGCGTGTTCCCGAACATAGTCGTCATACCAAGGAAAACTCGTCCACGCGTCCGTAAGAAGGACAGTAACACGTTTACGGTCCGGAGGGCCCTTGCTAAGTATTTCAGTAGCTTTCCATATTCCTAATGCCTGGTAGTTCTCACTACCGACATCTTTAAGGTTGTCTATAGCGTATTCCACTTTGGCAAAGTCACTCGTCAGCGGTTGCTGTTCGTTTATGTCGCTGGCAAAAGGTACCACAGCAATCTGATGCGACCCACCCGGGGGTAATAGCTGATATGCAAAATCTGTAGCAGCGTCTTTTGCAGCCTCCAGCTTTTCGCCCTCCATGCTGCCCGAATGGTCAATAAGCAGGACAACATCCAGCAGCTGGCCATCCATGACTACGCCTGAGGAGTCAAGGTCAATCCGGACATCGACCGTGGCATGCTCGGCCGGGTCCAACGACTCCGGCGAAAGCGACTTGAATACGTTAAATCCCAAGGCGGGGATGACAGGTAAAATTTCATAGTCTGAGGTCATCTGCGGGTCACTGTTGTGGTCTACATAGTTAATCTCCACGTAAACCTTGTAATCGCCGGGACCGGACAAATCTTGTTCTTCGTACGGCCCCAATCCGGGCATTTCTGTCAGGGCGGGTTCGAACGTAAATGGCGTACTCCCGTCCATCCATTGATACACCACATCATTATTCGGGTCGCGCAGCTCGATTACGACAGTGGCGTCGTTTACGTCCAGGTTTGACGAACTATATACAGATACGGCAGGCGTCAGAGGCCTGAGGTTGCCAAGTCGTAAGAATCTTTCGTTAGTCTGGATATTTATCGAACTTATTTTTTTCTCGGGTTCTATTGTAAAATTCTTAGTGCCCCTCTGTAATATGACGCCGGAGGCGTGAACTACAGCTAATTCGACCTGAAAACCTGCGTTCGGCTCCATTGCGCCGGTACTGAATGACCACGAGTCACCCCATTTTTGAGGCTGGAAGAAGTCCCCCTGTTCGTTGTACACAAACAGGTACACCCACACCTCATTGGTGTCCTCATATTCGGAGACCAAATTGACGTCGATTCGCACGCTGTCGAAGGCGCCGAATGTCTCCGTGGGCTGGTTGGAATCGCCGAGATACAGAAGAATATTAGGGTCATGGACGGGGTTGTTAAAATTAACGTTGGACAGGGTGGCGGTATTGTTGTATTCGTTGGCCTCGTCAATCTCATCGTAGTGGTCCACAGACACGCATACCGTGTAATTCACGTCCCCCTGAGGCTGCCAAATCGTATCGACATCAACGGCGCCATCGGCCACAACAAGGTCGACCGGCGGCGGTCCAAACCACTTATATTCAGGTTCCGCCTCATCATCGTTCCGTATGCCGAACTGGACCAGAACATCCGTCACGTCATTAGCTCCAACGTTGAAGACTGTGGCCGAGAGCCTGACGTTGGGATTTAGTACCAGGTCCATATGAGAGAATTTGATTGAATCTGCCGACGTCGTCAGGTCCGGCAAATCCGAGATTTGCACTTTTTTTGAGGCAACGTTGTCGCTCTTGTTAGTTTCAGTCACGACACCATTGCAGTCGGCCACCACAAAAATCTCGTTACCGCTGGAGCGGTACTCCACCTGGTAACTACCAACGGATATCACGCTATTACTGTCTGCGGGAATACTGGTGACCTCAATTTTGTTTATTGTCTTGCCGGCGGCGTACGGATTCCCATCGGTGACCCATATATGGAAATTACCACTGGCTCCGCCGCCGTCATTGTGAATAGTGACGGTTATCGTGATTTCATCGGGGGGCAAAGCCGTGGTGTTTGAAAGAAGAATGTCGCTTGAATTGACTCTCAGTGCAGGCCAACCGTCCGGAGTTGGACCGGCCCCGACATCGACAATATTGGAATCGGTGTTGTTGTTCTCATTGCTTTCCACGATGGCGCCATTTGGTTCTGCTGGAGAGTTTGGATCGAGTGTCACCTTGAACGTGTGGCCGCCCTGCGGCAAAGCTATGATATAGGGTGGCGTTTCCTTTGAACCATGAGCGAGGCCGTTAAACGTGAACTTTGTATGGAAGCTGGGGCTGTTCAGGTCCAGGATATTTACGTCGAAAGAGTCTTCAATCTTCGAGCCCTGGTTTATTACCTCAACAACGATCACGACCGGTTCGTAGGCGTCAGGGGTTCCGGATAATTCGTTCCCGTCAATAGTGTAAAACTTTATATCATTACTGTCGATTTTCAGGTCCGGTTGGGCGCCGCCGAACGTCAGTGTCCTGGTTGCATAATTATTATATTCATCAGATTCGTTGACATCATGGTTCGGGTCTACCACAACGACGATTAACTGCTCATCATATAAGCTGCCTGTGTTGGTATACGTTACCTTCGCTTCGGCCACGGAGCCGGGTGATATCCAAGCAATGTAGCACGGATCGCCTATCGGGGTGCCGCCCGAAAGCGGATGCCCGTTATAAAACTCGACGTAGAAATCAGGCGCACCTGTTCCGCCTTCGTTTATAACATACGCCGTGATGTTGACGTCTTGGCCGGTATTCGGGGCCGGGGGGTCAAACTGGATATAGTCGTCATATACAGCCAGGTCAGCCATATAAGGAAACTCAGGAGGAGAGACGGCGTTAAGGGCCTGGAGGACCAAAGCGGTGGTGAAAATGTCGTTTACGTCATTTGTATCATCACCCCAAGAGCCGTCCTTGCGCTGTCTCTTTAGAAGTTGATATAAAGAATCCTGTATCTCATACGGCTGTTTATCTCGCAAGAGGGCGCTATAGGCTAAAGCTGTATCGGCGCATGTGCCAAACCAGCCGTTTGCATCATCTTGACTCTCAAGAAAAACCTTCGCCCGAATGAGTGCATCTATGAATGAAAAATCCGGAAAACTTACTGGTTCTATATCCTTTAAGGCAATCAGAGCCATCGCCGTGCGTGCAACGTCCGACGGCGCCTCCTCATCAGCCAAAATCCAACAACCACTTGGGTCCTGCTTTTCCTGCGAAGTAATGATGAAATCGCGAGCAGTGGCAAGCTCATCATCATGCGCGCCGAAGTACGTGCTCATATCCTGCAAAAGCGCATCGACCACAAGAATGGTGTCGAGCACATTACTTTGCTTGGCTTCGCGTAATCCCCAACCACCATCCTCGTTCTGCGCTGCCAACAGAACCGATATAAGATCGTCAGTATCAAAGTAGGTGTGTGCCAGCACCCAGAGTTTCCGGGCGAGCACGTCGTTGTGGGTTTCATCAAGCGTTTTAACATACGGCAGGGACGCATTGAGAGCGTCAAGAACCGTCTGATGGTTACTATGAGGCTCCAAAGCCTCTATCACCTCAATTGTGTCTACAACCGTCTTGTCCCCTCCGGACCAGTAACCATCGGTCTGCTGAGATATCAAGTACGTCACGGCATCGTCGATGGCACTACTAGATGCCAATGAGGAGCCGGGTGCAAGGCACAAAGGAACAACAAAGCACCATAAAACCCAGGAAAAAACTAATCTTTTCAAACCATTACTTTGTGTGGCATGTTCTGAAGTCAATAATCCCATTATTGCCTCCTTGGTTTTTTGAGGTGGCGATTACGAGACCGGTGTGC